>CAZJFB010000091.1:0-14562 GCA_964545145.1 uncultured Chloracidobacterium sp.
CAACGGACGTCATCGACGCCGGATCGCCGGGGCCGTTTGAAAGGAAAATACCGTCGGGTTCGAGGGCGAGCACGGCGTCAGCGGTCGTATCAGCCGGAACGACCGTAACGCGGCAGCCAAATTTAGCAAATTCACGCAGGCTGTTGGTCTTTACGCCGAAATCGTACGCGACGATGTGATACTTCTCTCCGTCGGCCGCGGGATAATCGTATTCTCCGTCTACAGTGACAGCACTCGCGAGCTCGCGGTTCGCCATTCCGGGCGACGAAAGAACCTTGTTCAATAGTGTCTGAGCATCGAGTTCGACTGTCGAGATGCCGGCCCGCATCGCGCCCTTATCACGGATGTGGCGTACCAGAGCACGCGTGTCGATATGTTCGATACCGACGATGTCATTCTCTTTCAGGTACTCCTGAAGCGAGCCGGTCGAACGGAAATTTGACGCGACACGGCTTGCCTCGCGTACCACAAACCCCTCGACCCACGGGCGGCGAGACTCGACATCTTCCGTGTTGACACCGTAGTTGCCGATGAGCGGGTACGTCATACAGACGATCTGCCCGGCATAGCTCGGGTCCGTCAATATCTCCTGATAGCCGGACATCGAGGTGTTAAAGACCATTTCGCCGAACGTCTCGCCGTCGGCACCAAATGACTTGCCGACGAACGTACGGCCATCCTCAAGGACCAATATCGCCTTACTCATAAACTGCAGATTTTAACGCATTGGGCCGAAAAGTCAGAATCACCTTTCGAATGCATGAGTGTCGGTTTTTTCGGCAGGCTTGACGGGAAACGCCTTGTCGTACTCTCCATGTTCGAGAAAACCGATTTCTGAGGGTTTCCAATAGCGGAAAAAGGCCTTGCCGTATATGTACTTTTCAGGCACGAGGCCCCAGTAACGCGAGTCGGACGAATTATCGCGATTATCGCCCATCACAAAATAGTGATGTTCATCCACTTTTTTTGGAGGTGCACTCGGGAGCGTCTGGTTGTAAGCTGCGTCGAGATATTCCTCATCCAGCTGCTTGCCGTCAACAAAGACCTTGCCGTTGCGGATCTCGACTATCTCGCCCGGGAGGCCGATCACACGCTTGACGTATGATTTATCAGGGTCGTTAGGGAACCAAAAGACAACGATGTCGCCGCGTTCGATGTGTCCCCACGACACGCTTTGGATCTTATAATAGACAAGCTTATTGACGAGGAGGCGTTCACCGTCGTGCAGCTGCGGCAGCATCGAAGTGCCCTCGACGACGACCGGCTGGACAAAGAAAACGCCGAAAAGGATAAAGACGACGATGATCAAAAAGATATCGCGGACCAGCTTAAATCCCTCGGACCACAGGCCTTGACGCGATTCGCGTGCGAGGTGCGTCACCTCGATGTCCTGGTCGTCAAAGACCGAGACGAAACCAAAATCAGGTTGGTTTTTCTTGCGCAAATCGAACATAATCGACACTCTCGGGGGTCGACGCAATTGCGTCGGACCGTAACTATCATCTGATTAGACGCTGGCCTTTGTCAAAGCAATTGTATGAACGAATCTATACGCTCCCTGTTTCCCATTACACAAAATTACTCGTATCTAAACAGCGCCGCTGTCTCGCCGACGCCCACAACGGCCGGCGAGGCTGTCGGCCGGCAGCTTGCCGACGTGGCTCTTCACGGGTCGGCGCATTACCAGCAATGGGTCGACACTAAGAACCGCGCCCGTGTGATCGCCGCCGGGATGCTCAAGGTCCGCCCGGAGCAGATCGCGTTCGTCCGAAATACCTCGGACGGCATCTCGACCGTGGCTAACGGCATAACGTGGGAAAAGGGCGACAATATCGTCAGCTTTGAGAAGGAGTTTCCGTCGAATTTCTATCCATGGCGGAGGATCCGGGACATATTTGGCGTCGAACTTCGCCTTTGTCCGGAGAGCGACGGGCGGATCGACATGGATGAGTTCCTATCGCTCATCGACGCCAAAACAAAGGCCGTCGCCATTAGCGCGGTACAGTTCGCCTCGGGTTTCAGGGCCGATCTTGAACGTATCGGCCGTGCCGCTCGAGCGGTGGATGCATTATTTTGCGTGGACGTGATCCAGGCTTTCGGCGTGATGCCGTTTGATCTGCCGGCGCAGTTCGTCGATGTCGCGTGCGGCGCAAGCCATAAGTGGCTTTGCTCGCCTGAGGGCTGCGGCTTCATCTATCTGTCGGACCGCGCAAGGGAAAGGGTAGAGCCGACGCTTGTAGGATGGATATCGGTGCAAACTCCCTGGGATTTTGAGGATCGCGAACAGCCGTTCAGGCCAAACGCTCTGGCTTGGGAAACCGGAACCGGGCCGTCGGCGCTTTTTTACGGCTTGGAGGAAAGCCTGAAACTGCTGCACCGGACCGGTGCGGAACAGATCGAAAAATTTCTCGCAACACTGACCGACGAGATCTGCGAGGGGCTCGCGGGGAGAAGCTATGAGATCGTGAGTTCGCGTTTGCCGGGCGAACGTTCGCAGATCGTTTGCATTAAGCACAAGGACGGCATTACATCCGATCAACTGGCGTCCGCACTGGCAGAAAAGGGGATTATCGTCAGTCCGCGTGGCGACAGGCTCAGGATCGCACCGCATTTCTACAATAACTCAGAGGATATCGAGCGTTTGCTCAGAGCACTGCCTTAATCGCGGAGTAGCCGGTCAGGGGCGATGTCGGGTGTAAATCCGTCAAGGTTTAGCCGCGTCATGCCGCCGGCGTCAGTGTAGGTCGACATCGCCGCCCGACGGCGTTCGCGCATTTGAAAGTAAACGAATCCGACGGCAAGTCCGCCGATTATCGAGATCACGATCCCTATCACGATGACGAGAACGGTCGAGATGAAAATGTCCGATGTCGTCAGGACAAAAGCCCGCTCCGCCGAGATCCGGAATGGGTTATCGCCGAGCCATTGGACCTGCTTCTCGTATTTGACCTGATCGATCAGAGCCTCTGCCGAAGCCAGGTCAGCGGCATCAAACACTAATACGTTGTAATTGCCGATCCTGCGATAGGCGGTCGCCGTGTCGCCCGATCCGGCAAGGTTTGCTTTTATCGCCGTATCTGCCTCGACAGAAAGCTGCGGGCTGGCATACTCAACGATAAGCAGTTTGCCTGCAGCATATTGCGCCGATACCGCCTCGGTCCCCGGCGTGAACTGGATTAGGTCCAGGACGGGCCGTTGGCCGAGGACTGTCTTTAGATCATTTACGTTATTTGTGAAGGTGGCTTGCCCGCGGACAGTTTCCCAATCGGGAAGGTGCTTGATCAAGACCGGAACACCATCGGATTCAGAAACCTCCTGACTCTTAAAACCGGGCCCGGGAGTCTGGGCAAATATGGCCGCAGCGGAACCTGCCGCAACGAATGCAGCCAGCATGAACCTGATCACTAAACTACATCGGACCGACCTCATCAACAAAACGCTCCCAACCGGTGCCAGACGGAATAGAAGATTCTAGCATTTTTCGGGCGTAGGCGGACGAAATTGTCGGCTACACCAAATCGTATACCAATTGCGGGGTCGAACATACGTTTTCGGCGCGCATCTGCTGTTTGATGTCTTACGAATATCGAGGTATGTCCGCAAAAACTCAACAAAACGGCGTTCTGAACGTGTGAGGGTTAAGAATTCGGAGTTTGGCACGGCAATTGAAATCAGCAAGGCGGGAGGGAAATAAAATGACAACTGAAACATTGAATTTTCCGGTTTTTCATAGCGAACAGGGTATCGAATCTGACAACGTAGTGTTTGCGGCAGAGGCCGCGACAACTGACCTGAGGGTGGCCGCAGATTTTGCACTCGCACAGATGGCGACAAGCGGCGATATGGGGGCCTTCGAAGAGATCTATCGGCGTCATCACAGGCGTGTGTACTCGATCTGCCTCAGAATGCTCCAAAACACAAGCGAGGCCGAAGACCTGACGCAGGATGTCTTTATCCAACTCTATCGCAAGATCGGCAGCTTTCGCGGTGATTCGGCTTTCACCACATGGCTGCACCGGATGACGGTGAATCAGGTGCTCATGCATTTCCGCAAGCGTACCGTTAAGTTTGAGAAGACGACCGAGGAAGGCGAAACGCCCGATCAGATCGTCTCGGGTACCGGCAATCCGCACAAGATGCAGATCGTCGACAAGATCGCCCTCGACAATGCAATCGCCCAGTTACCTGACGGTTATAAGAGCGTCTTTGTCCTGCACGATGTCGAAGGTTTTGAACACGAAGAGGTCGCAAAGATCCTTGGCTGCTCGGTCGGTACGTCAAAGTCGCAGCTTCACAAGGCTAGGCTGAAACTCCAGAAGCTTCTCAAGAAGAAAGCGAATCCAAGGTTGGTCGGCGTAGGGATCTGACGATCTGGTCGACCGGAGAAAATAGGAACAACGGGGGCTGTCCGAAAATGGACAGCCCCTATTTGTTTTTCACATAAATTCGTATTATTTTGCACAATTAGCTTATTATTAGATTCGCAAATCGTCGCAGGTGATCAACGCTGGACCGCAACTTGACGATCACTTGAAAATAAATCATATGAAAACGTATAGTAATATACGTTTCATGTTGACAAGACCGTCGAAAATAATATAAATCTAAATATGGAAAATCTGAAGCCTAAGGAGGCTGCAAAACGAATCGGCATTAGCTATCCGACCATTAAGCAGTGGATCTACGATGGCAAGATCACGTCGATAAAGACTCCGGGAGGGCACCATCGGATCCCAGAGAGCGAAGTTTATCGGCTCTCTGGGGAAAGGGCTCCGGCAAAATTGGCCGCTGTGGGATTTACGGATCACGGTGACCAGATCAGCGTCCGGAACCGGCTTATGGGAGTAGTGACCAATGTAAGTTATGAAGGCCTTTTTGCAGAGGTCGCGGTCGATGTAGGCGGTCAGCAGATACTCTCCATTATTACCCGAAGCGGCTGTGAGGAATTAGGCCTCAGGCCCGGGATGCCGGCAGTAGCCCTTTTCAAGGCGACCGAGGTAATGATAAGCCGGCGATAGTTTTGGTGTCCGCCTCAGATCTTCCGATCAAATTCAATAGAGGGAGATATTTTTGATGAACATTGAGGCGGTACGTGAGGTCGAACGCAAGGTGCGTGATCATTTCCACGATGATGCAGCTCGTTTCGACGCGATCTACAAGAAGGAAAAAGGCCCATTTGCGAAATTTGTCGATAACCGGTGGCGAGGCGTTGTTCAGAGGCGGCTGGTCGAGAATGTAGCGCGTCTTCAGCCGCTCGAAGGCAAGAGCGTTCTCGACGTCGGATGCGGTTCCGGGCGATTTTGTTTTGAATATGCGAAGAATGGAGCATCTCGCGTCCTAGGGGTCGATTTCGCCCCTGGAATGATCGATATTGCCAATAAGCTCGCTAGCGATCTGGGAGTGGAGGATCGATGCGAATTTCGTGTCGGCACGTTTCCTGACATCGTTCGTGAGGAAGACCTGCCATTTGACGCGGCGACGGCGAATGGATTCTTTGACTATGTTGCGGAGCCCGTCCCGATCATTGCTAAAATGCGTGAGATGACCCGCGGGACCATGATCATGAGCTTTCCCAAGGCCGTCGAGTTTCGCGTGCCGCTGCGGCGTGTGAGGTTCTGGATGAAAGGCACCCCGCTTTTCCTCTATCGGCTCGATCAGATCAAGAAGATCCTCGCCGACGCGGATGTCACGGACTACGAGGTCATCGACCTTGTACGCGATTACCTGGTCGTGGCAAAGGTCTGATCGAAGGTAAATAAACTACACAAAATATAAGAAATTACGGGCCGAAAATGATATGGCCCTGGATGGAGGTCTGCGTCTCACGCCGGCCAACTTAGAAAGACAATATGGAAAACAATAACGGAAATTCACAAAAGAACACTCCAATAACAGTTGCATATGGTGACGGCATCGGCCCCGAGATCATGGAGGCAACGCTCAAGATATTAACGGCTGCCGGAGCAAGGATCGATGTCGAGAAGATCGATATCGGCGAAAACGTTTACCTTGCCGGAAACACGGCGGGAATCGCTCCCGAGGCCTGGGAATCCCTGCGACGTACACGCGTCTTTCTCAAAGCCCCGATCACTACCCCACAGGGCGGCGGCTACAAATCGCTAAACGTAACGGTGCGCAAGACACTTGGGCTTTACGCGAATGTGCGGCCGTGCGTCTCGTATCATCCTTTCGTTGATACGAAACATCCCGTAATGGATGTGGTCATCATTCGCGAGAACGAAGAGGACCTCTATGCCGGCATCGAGCATCGCCAGACGCGGCAGGTCTATCAGTGCCTAAAGCTCATAACGCGTCCCGGATGTGAGAAGATCGTCCGCTACGCCTTTGAGTACGCCCGGCTCAATAACCGGAAAAAGGTCACGTGCTTTACGAAGGACAACATCATGAAGATGACGGACGGCCTTTTTCACAAGGTCTTTGACGAGATCGGTGCCGAGTATCCCGAGATCGAAAAAGAGCATTGGATCGTGGATATTGGGGCTGCAAAGCTCGCAGACACGCCGGAAGTATTTGACGTCATCGTCATGCCGAATTTGTACGGCGATATTCTGTCGGACGTTGCCGCCCAGATCACGGGCTCGGTCGGCCTCGCAGGTTCGGCGAATATCGGCGAACACGTGGCAATGTTCGAGGCGATCCACGGTTCTGCCCCTGACATCGCGGGTAAGGACAAGGCGAATCCGTCCGGACTACTTCACGGAGCGATCATGATGCTCGTTCACATTGGACAGTCGGACGTAGCCCAGAGGGTCCACAACGCGTGGCTGAGAACGATCGAAGATGGCATACACACCGGAGATATTTTCGAGGCAGGGACCAGCAACAGATGCGTCGGAACGAGCGAGTTTGCCGAGGAGGTGATCGAGCGTCTCGGAATGGAACCGCAGCAACTGAAAAAGGCAGAATACTCGGTGACCGCAAATACTATTTCCGCCTCCTATTCTCCGAACGGGAATGGACATCACGTGAAAAAGGAAACCGTTGGGGTCGATGTGTTCCTTGAGTGGGCTGGAGGTTCACCCGAGGAGCTTGGATCAAAGCTTGGCCGGATCAACGGCGGCGGCCTTACACTTCAGATGATCACGAATAGGGGCGTAAAGGTATTTCCGAACGGAGCACCTGAAACGTTCTGCACGGATCATTGGCGGTGCCGATTCCTGCCCCCCGAAACCGACCGTCCGGTCACACCCGATGAGATCGTAGCTTTGTTAAAGAAAGTGAACGACCTCGGGCTTGATTTCATTAAGCTTGAGACGCTTTGCACTTTCGATGGCGAGCTCGGCTATTCACTCGGACAGGGGCAGTAGGGACTATGAAGTATCAAGATCTTTCGATCACCGGTCGACAGGCCGGTAGCGACAAGGGGTGTCTTTTGATCGCTTGTTCAGAGTGTTCGTCGGGGCTAGATCTCACCGGCAGTCACCATGTCAGGCTCGAGCACAGGAATCTTGCAAACATCGTTTCACTTACTGACATAAATTGCCTTACCGCACTGGAATGGGCGATCGAGGTCGTTCGAGTAAATAAGATCGTCATTCAGGGCCACTATGACTGCAAGGTCGTCGAAGCCGCCATGGATCGCCGTGCGAGCGGTATCTCGGGCAATTGGGTAAATCCGATAACGCGGATCGTCACGAAATACAGCCACATCCTGGCCGAATATGCTGATGCGAACGAGCGGATCAGACGACTTTGTGAACTGAACGTGCTCGAACAGGCGGCGAATGTATGCCTTACAGGGCCTGTTAGAAAGGCCTGGGAACAGGGAAGTTCACTGGTCGTACAAGCGCGGATCTACGATGCTGCAAGCGGGCTAACCAGTGACCTGGATCTCGCTTCGCAGTCAAGGTATGACAATGGAGCCGGCTCGCCGCCTGTCTCGGAGACAGCTTGGTTTCGTCCGGGCGAGGCAGGCCTGACCGTTTAGGAGATCCGGCATCTTAATACAAAGGCTTCCGGACTTCGGGAGCCTTTTTATTTCACACGTTTCAGGACCATTTCCATTGTCTTCATCCACGTTTTGCCGTCGCGTGAGAATTCGCCGATCTCGGACCAAGTGTCATTTTCAAGTTTGATCGTAAACCGGACCGTTCCGGCTGACATCGTAAATCCCCACTCGAAACCGTCGGCGAGTACCTTCAGATCGTGCTCTCCGCTGATACCGTTGGCCAAAAAGGTCTTGAAGCGATGGCTCTTCAACTGGTCGTCATATGACATTATCGCCAGCGTCTCGTGCTTTACAGCGCCAGTCGAATCGGCGAATCGACCTTCGATCAGCAGCGCCAGGCCGTCGACCTTGTTTTGCACCGTTTCGCTGCCGGTCACATTTTCGCGTTTTGGGCCAACCTGCTGCCACCCTGAACCGACCCAATGCCCAACAAACTTTTGGACCTTCTTCATCTCCAGCTTTTTCGCCGCAATAAGGTCAGGTGTCTGTGCCGAAGCCGAAAATGTGAACAATGCCAACGCAAGGCCGATCAAACCAGTAGTTCTCATATCTGTCTCCTCGGATAAACTCTACGGTCAATGATGGACGGATAGGCCACGCATTTCTTGTAAAATTGCGACATTGCAAGATGCTGCGCAAACTCACTTTAGGATAGTTCCATGCTTGATAGAGCGGATCTTTCGGGCGAACGCAATAGGGGAGCTTTTCGTGACGGACGAAAATTCATTGGTGAGATGCGACTGGTCCGAAAATCCCATTTCCAGAGCACGGTCTGCCCAATTAACGGGCTTTCCATCAACCAGTATCGAGGCCGCCGCCCGTATGCGTCGGATACGGGCAAACTGCTTAGGTGACATTCCCGACGACGCCTTGAATAACCGTTGCAGATGCCTCGTACTGAGTCCCACCATTCGGCCCAGGTGTTCGATCTTTATTTCGCCGTCATTATCGGTTATAGCCCGAACGGCAGCCGCCAGCCTATCATCGATCTCGACCGATAATGCTTCCATCCTGGATTCAAACACCGGTATCGCGTCCTCAAGCGATCTTGCGTTCTCCAGCAAGTCGGCGACCCCAGCGGTTAGATGAGGAAACTGGCCCGGGGAATATTGTTGATCGACCCGCATTGCCCCGGGATCAGTGGTGAGGACGCTGGCACATGCAGCCGGGGAAATTCTCATTCCCCAAAAGATGTCACCAGCCGAAATGGGCCGTGCAATGGTCTTAAGATGGAGCGGCGTTAGGCCAACATGGGTGAGGCCAGTGATCGAATTTCTGAAATAGAAGAGCGAAACGCAGCCGTCAGGGAATACATCGTTAACTACCGGTGCGGACGAGGTCTCAGGACCGAGAAACTCCCAAAAACTGAATATCAGATCCCTGAGATGTGGTGGTGGTGCGATCTCTCTGTAGAACATCCTTAGGGTTCAAACGTAACCTACTTCGCGGGCCGATCGACTACATCGCGGAAACCGATATGCGAATCTCCCGGCGCTCGAGTTCAGCAACGAATTTGTCCGGGTCGATCGCCTTTTCCTGGGGCGTTGCTCCGCGTGCCAGAACATCGCCCTTCGCCATCATTTGGGCGATGATCGATGCCGGAAAGGCTGTGGTTCGCATCATTGCACTCATTCCGGTTTCCGGATCGAGTTTGTCGACGATATCGTATCGGAGTTTTTTATCGGCGCCGTCCTTATCGCCCGTGAACTCGAGCCTGACAAGGACATAATCCGGGCCATCCGCGGGCAGGTGCCGCTGGAGCAACTCGCCGAATACCTTTCTCGGTGTCGTTCTGATCGACCCGGTCGCTACCGCTCCCGGGTCTGACAAGACGATCTCGTCGCTCGAGCAAAACCCCAGGTCGATCATCGCCTTAAATTTCTCACAATGTCCGGCATAGCGGATCGTCTTGTAGTTGAGTTCATGGACCTTCCCGAGAAACGTATCGGGAAGCGTCGATGTGCCGCCGCTGGTCTGAAACGCCTCAAGCGGAGGAAACCCTTCAAACGACAGGCTTTCGAGCTCGGTCATTGATTCGACCTCGGTGATCTTGCCTCCGCGGATGACCCGAGCGACCTCAATGTACTCATTTATAAGTCCCTCGACCGAAAAGACGAGCTGGTAATCGAGAGGCGGCTCGGGCCTTTGCGGCAGGCCGCCTACGCGTATGTGGAGTTCATTGAGCTTATCGAATTGCGCGGCACCATGGGCTGCCAGGATCGAGACCATGCCCGGAGCCAGCCCGCAGTCGGGAATGATGTTTATCCCGGCCGATTTGGCATCGGCGTCCATCGCCAGCTGCTCGTCAACGACGTAATTGTTGCCGCCAAGGTCGCAGAAATTCGTACCGGTCTCGATCGCTGCCCGCGAGAGCGAGGCGTTGTACCAGTAATTTACGCACGAGATGACCGAATCATGGCCTTTCATCAGGCGTGCGGCGTCAGACTGATTAGATGCGTCGATGTGATGGGCATCAACTTTTGACGTCCCGACGGCTTCTGCGACGGCTTCGGCCTTTTTTAGATCGAAATCGGCTACGGTCACCTGTTCGACGCCAGGCGAATTGTGGACGAGGTCAAAGACGGCGCCGTGTCCCATACGGCCTGCCCCAAGAACGAGTATTTTCATGTGTTATTGGTTGGACCGAAATTACGGCCAAATAAAAATATCCCGCAAAGCCGCAAAGAACGCAATTGCGGAATCAGAAATGCCTCGGTCGGCGGACGCCGGTCGAGCGCAAGAAATCTCTTGACAGACTATATCCGTTACGGATATAGTCTTGAATGTATGACGCTAAAGGAGACAGCACCGCTCTCGCCGGCAGTCTTTCACATTCTACTGGCACTTTCCGGCGGTGACCGGCACGGCTACGGCATAATGAAGCAGGTTGCTGAAGATTCACAGGGCAGGGTAAGTATGGGCCCAGGAACTTTATACGGGTCGCTCAAGCGAATGCTAGATGCGGGTCTGGTAGCTGAGAGCGACGAAAGGGCCGATCCCGACCTGAGTGACGAACGGCGGATATACTACCGCATTACCTCGAGTGGTTCTAAGGCTCTCGCCGCCGAGGTCGAAAGATACGAGCGGGCTTTAATCGTCGCCCGTGGGCTGAATGCCAGGAGTGCGTAAAACGTGTTAGAGAAGCTGTATTCACTATTAATTCGGTCCTATCCGAGGGAGTTCAGAGAACGTTTTGGGACGTCGATGAGGCAGAACTATCGTGATATTTGCGGCGAATTGGGCGTCCACATTTACCTTAAATTACTTCGTATCGGTTGGCTATTTGCTGAGGCCGCGATTAGCGCTGTGCGGGAGCATTTAAACGAGATCAGGAGAGGCTGCATTATGAAGAAAGGCTGGTTAGGTCCGAGGGCCGCGCTAGTGATCGGCACGCTGATGGCGTTGCCGATGATGATCATCTTTCCAGTTGCTTTGCTCAATATCGAGCCGTTCAATGGCTACATGAGCAACGCTTTGTCCGATCCAAACGGGCGCCAACACCTGGGTGGACTCTCGGCAATAATTGTTGCAATGCTGCTGCTGCCAGCCGGCGGGATCCTGGCAATGATGCCTGCGATCAGGTCATCACGTTCGGGTGCCGGGATGCTCTCCTACAAATCGAACGTGCTTATCGGCTCACTGCTTTTCCTCTTTGGATTCGGGCTGTGGGCAATGCTGTTTATAGATCAGGTGCCGTGTATGATGGGGGTGCCAAATTGCGACTAGCGAAATTACCACTCGTCTAGCGGCTCAGGTTCGATTGCGGCGATCGTTGCACCCGCAACTTCCCAAACCTTCTTTTTCCATTCGCGAAGATTTTCGGTGAGCATAAGGGCGGCCTGCGGATGGGCCGCGTTTCGCTCTAGGCGGATGACCTCGGCAATTACGGTGACCTCGTCGTCAGGATTTTCGGTAACGGTAAGATGCACCTTTCCGCCGACGAGCGGCAGCAGCCTCGGCAGGTAAATGAGCGTGCCGTGGGGCCCGACATTCTCGGTCAGGCCTTCCTGAATGACCTCTTTACCGTTCTCATCCTTCCACCGGACGCGGATCGGAAATGAGATCACATGCCGTGCGCCCTGACGCCTTTCCCGCATAAGTTTTTCCTTGAAGTCGCCGGCAACAGCGGCCGGAAATGCTCTAAAAAATGGTGCGAATATCGCCCGATAATTCTACCAAATTCAAAAAAAATTGACACCCCTAAACCCCTTAGAATTCAATAATTGCATATGAAATAAAGGGTTGCGGTTTTTGAGGCGCTTGCCAAGGGCCGCTCAAAGGTGCTAATCTTGTTTCAAGTTTCGACGCGGCCGAGTACCGCAGCGTACGAAAACAGGTGGACGACAACATCCGCCGAAACAGTCTTGCGGTATCGCGATAGTGGCTGATGACCCCAATCTCAGACACTATTTTTGCGTTTAAAAGACAAAACGATGATAGGAGTATATTTAATGAAAAATCTCGTTAGAGGAGGGGCGATCCTGTCGCTGTTGTGTCTGCTCGTCGTGTATATATACGCGCAGCAGGCCAAGACGGGAAAAGACCTCATTATAGCGAATGATTCGCAACCAAAAATTGAAAACAATATAGCTGACTCTTCCATTATTAATAACGCAGTTAATAACAATTCAAACTCCCAGGACGAAACAAAAAAGTTAGTAAAGACGACAGGTTCTTCGAAAGCAGCCGGAGCAGGAGCTAGCCGCGGGGCTTTTTCCGCGACGGCCTATTGCTTCTCGGGAAGGACGGCTATGGGGCACGGCGTACGCCGCGGCCTGATCGCTGCCGATCCGCGTGTTTTGAAGCTTGGTTCGCGTGTTTACGTCAACGCGGGTGCCTGGAGCGGAAACTATCTGGTCTCCGACACGGGCGGCGCGATCAAGGGAAATAAGATCGATATCTGGGTGCCAAGTTGTTCCGAAGCTCGTAGATTCGGACGCAGGACGGTTCAGGTATTCTCGGCTCAGTAGTTACGAGCCCTTACACCAAAGTACAAGAGGCTGCCGGAAACGGCGGCCTCTTTTTTTGTGCCCACCGGGGCCGGCGACTTTCAGAACGAATGCCGGTCCAAAACTCCGGAACGAGGTTGATCTGCGGTACTGTTCCGGGATTTTCGGGGGGTTGTGTCACCATAAAGCGGCAGTTGTGTCACTCACTTTTGGGCCGCTGTTCCGTCTCGCCACCCCATCGCAACACGCATCGGAAAAGACAAGGTACCGGGACCATTACATCCATCGCAGCCGCCGCAACCAGCACCATTTATCAGTGCGATGGCGGTGCGCAAGAAAAAACTCTCTTGACAAATGCGTGAAAATGTGTATCATAGATGCAACGTACTGTCTGTGACAATACATACAACACAAAACTACACAAGGAGAAACAGATGGCAAGACAATTTGAAAAGTTCATGGACGGCCCCTTTATACCGAGCCGCGACCGGATGCACATCACGCTCAACAAGTGGGGCGTTTTTCAGATGAACCGTAAGGCGTACGAGACACTGGGCAAGCCCGCGGCCGTGGTGCTGTTCTTTGAAAAGGCGACCGGCATGATCGGCATCAGCGCCGCGCACCAACGCCTGCGCGAATCGTTCCCGCTGAAAAACAAAGGCAATATGCACTGGACGATCAACGCGATCCCGTTCTGCCGGCACTTTGGCATACGGATCGACGGGACAGAGGCATTTGCCGACCCCGAGCTGGACGACAAAGGGATGATGCATCTCGACCTGCGGGCCACACGCCGTGTTTACGGCGGCGGCGGACGGCGAGGGAAAAGGCAGAAACCGGCGACCGCAGGGAGAAGCACCGACTGAACGAGATAGAACCGAAAAGGAATGGTGTCAGGCCGCCAGCTCGGACAGCGAACAAGTAGAACTGTGGTATGCTTTCCGGAAAATCAAAATTACCGGAGGAAACTGCTATGGATCGACGTGGATTTTTAAGGGCCGGGATCTCAGTTGGAGCTGCGGGAGCTGTCTCGTCGATCTTCGCAGATCGTCGCTGGCTCGGCGTTCGGGCAGGATCTCTCGCCGGTGCGCCCGACAACGCGCCGGGAGCGATGATTCGCCTGAGCTCGAATGAGAATGCTCTCGGCATGGGGCCGGCGGCCAGAAAAGCCATTATGGACGGCATCCAGGAAGCTAACCGTTACCCCTTCGCTTTCGCCGATGCATTTACCAAGCAGCTGGCGGAGCACCACAAGGTGCCCGCGGGCTGTATTACGCTCGGCTGCGGATCGGCTGAGATCCTTCAGATCGTGACGCAGGCGTACGCCACGAGTGGAGCGTTGATACTTGTGGCTGATCCGACCTTCGAGTCGGTAGCCGAATACGCAGCTCCGTTTCCCGCCAAATTGGTCAAATTGCCGCTGCGTTCCGACTATTCGCATGATATCGGCCGCATGCGTGAGCTTGCCGCTGCTCATCCCGGGCCGGTGCTGGTATACATCTGCAATCCGAACAACCCGACCGGGACGATCACGAACTGCCGCGAAATTGAGGATTGGATCCGTGCGGCGCCGGCACGTGTGACCTTTTTCATCGACGAAGCATATTACGACTTTGCACGGGACCCGCGGTTTTATACGTTCGC
>CAZJFB010000092.1:0-14126 GCA_964545145.1 uncultured Chloracidobacterium sp.
TGGACGACCTGCAGGTCATCTCTACCGACCATTGCCCGTTCTGTATGAAAGAGCAGAAGGAACTGGGCCTGGGTGATTTTACCAAGATCCCGAACGGTGCTCCGGGCGTCGAGAATCGGCTGGCCCTCATCTATAACGGCGGTGTTGTCGAAAACCGCATCTCGCTCAATCGCTTTGTCGAACTCACTTCGACCGCCGCGGCAAAGATGTTCGGCATGTTCCCGAAGAAGGGAACCATAGCGGTTGGTTCGGATGCCGACATTGTCATCTTCGACCCCGAGGGCGAAACGACATTCGGTGTCGAGAATGAACACATGAACGTCGATTATTCGTCTTACGAAGGCTGGAAGATCAAGGGCAAAGTCGAGACTGTTCTCTCCCGCGGCCGCATCGTTATCCAAAATGGGGAACACACGGGCAGACAAGGCGACGGACAGTTCATCAAACGCGGCGAATGCGTCAAGGTATAGGCCCTGAAAACTTAAATTGACCCCGATCGGCGCAGCGTTACTATGGAAAGCGACCGCGATTCAACTATTTGGTTAGAACCGTTAGTTCTCGAATCGGGATTTGGCGTGGAATTTCGTGAAGATCACGTACGCGTCCGCATCGATTCGGGCCTGAAGGTAAGCTCGGAACAGCGCGACCTGCTTTGGGGAAAGATCGCGCGCATTTGTGAGCGTCACGGGACCCGGCGGGTGCTTGTTGAAGGTAAGGTGCCCGAAGGCGTGTTCCAGACCTCGGAAGTGATCGACGCCGGCCTGAAGACGGCGACGGTCCCCAAATTGTGGCTGGCGTTTTGTTTTGAGGACTTTCAACCCAACGAACTGACCGAACTCTACGAAACAGTAGCCGGTTCGAAAGGCATTCGTGTAAAACACTTTGCGGTGACAGAACACGCCTTGCGATGGCTCAGAAACAATACTCCCGCATGATGTGCGGTGGCCAGATCCAACGATGCCACCGGTTACTTGTCCGGGCTGAGGAGCCGAAGCAAAGAACTAAGGTCAGAATTGTCACCCCAAATATCTATTTCATGGTTGTGTTTATCCGCTTTGACCTACGCGGCCGCTAATCGTCAGATCTCTTCGTAAATCCAGAGATATTCCAGGGCGACTCAATATTCTTGAACATCCTTAGGGCGTCAAAGAACAAGTCGGTGCCACCCGAGCCGGCCAGTTTTGAATCTTTCGAACCTGCAAGCTTTGAATCTTTCGAGCCGGCGAGTTTGGAGTCTTTAGAACCTGCCAGTTTAGAGTCTTTCGAGCCTGCCATTTTAGAGTCTTTGGAACCCGCGAGTTTGGAGTCTTTTGACCCCGCTAACTTAGAGTCCTTCGAGCCAGCAAGCTTCGAATCTTTTGAGCCAGCAAGTTTAGAGTCTTTAGATCCTGCGAGCTTCGAGTCTTTTGAACCCGCAAGTTTCGAATCTTTGGAGCCCGCGAGCTTGGAGTCCTTAGAACCTGCGAGTTTCGATTCCTCGGGGGCCATGTCGTTGTCTTCAAAAGCTGTATCAAAATCCGCCTCGGCAAATCTAATACCCGATTGATAACGATATTTCGCTCCGGGAGCCGCATCTTCTGATAGCGGTTCAAGCTTGCGAATAGCTACATTGCCTAAATAGGTTTTGAGAAATCCCGACCAGATCAGGCTCCTGTCGACCGCATCCTTTGAGAACCAGAGGCTCTCATAGTTCTTCTTTGAAACCTCGTACGCAAGGAGTGACCAGGGGAAGAAGACCGACATCCCATTGGAGTATTGATAATCGCCGCCGCTAAATCCGCTTAAGATAACGACCGAGCGCAACTTATCCAATACCTCGCGGCACCTGTCCTGCAGCTCATTGAGTATGCCTCGATCCGTAAAGGCCATTTCCTCGATCATCAGACCGATCTCGCGGTCGAGCAGTTCACAAAAATCTCCGAGGTCGACATTTTGATCGTACATGTACGATTGGCACCTCCAATGGACCTGCAGGATCACGCGTTCCATCTGGCGGTAAATAATGTCGTTTTCCGAGAAGCATGACACCAGAGTCTCAGCGAGAGCGTCAAACGCGTTAGCCAGGTCCCCGATCTTACTCAAGTCCCATGCGGCGAGGTCGACCGATACGCCGCCAACGGTGTAAGCGTCCTGCGACTCGATGAAATCACGCACAAATCTCTCCGCCACCACCCTCGGATCGTCGCCGGCCTTAGTGTTTCGAGCCAGATTTCCGAGGATCTTAGCGTAAGTCCATCCCGCGGTGGGCACGCTGCCCTCGGACGCGATCATGGTCTTTGCAACATAGTTGAATTGATAGCCGACCTCGAGCATTCCCATCACGCATGAGTCAAATCCAAGAAGATCGAGCTTCTGGCCGACAAGGACCTTGGTTTCGCTATCGAACTGGTCCTTTGGGATCTTGTTACGCTTCGCCTTAGCAATGAGCTCTTTCTTTGTACTGACAATGTCCTCGAGCGTGAAATAGAGATCACGCATCTTCATCGACCTGCCTGAAGTCTCGTCTCGAAACAGGCCCTTGTCTTGAAACCCTAACGAGTGCCCGGAGAAGATCATTGCGTATCGTTTAGCGCGGCGGCCGTAAGTTATCTCACCGTCCGAACCTCTGACCTCGACCTTGTTCAGGCACCAATCGACGAAATTCAGGATCGAACGCCGGTCCGCGGCATTTTCATTTTCTTTAGCCGGTACGTCACATAGTTTGTCCGGGACCATGAACGAGCGAACGTAGCGAGGTTCGCCGGGTTCGGAAAAATCGCAATACAGTGTCGGTATGGACGGGGAATTTCCATCATAGTAGACAAACAGATTTGGGCTGTTCTCGCCTTCGCCCGCAACGCCTTTTATCTGCTCCATCGCATATGCCATATCGACGGCGAGGTTGTTATCACCGGCCATATAGACCATGATGGTCCACTCTTTTTGACTCATATCCCTAACTCCTTTCAAGAACAGCGGTGGGGCGATGTTCGACTTCTAACTTATAAGCGGGGAGCAGGCAGATCTAGGCTCAAAACTTGTTGATCATCCTAGTTGCTGCCGCAGCCACGCCCGGGCGATCTGCCAGTCGCGCTTTACGGTCTCTCTCGATACGCCGAGCACTTCTGCCGTTTCGTCGAGTGTCATTCCTCCAAAGTACTTCAACTCAACGATCTTTGCCTGCCTTTCATCAAAGCTCGCCAGTTGGTCGAGAGCTTCATCGAGGGCAGCAATGTCGATAGTCCCGGCCTGCACCGCCTTCACCATTGCTTCATCGAGCGGAATGTCCTCTGCCTTGCCACCTCGCTTCTCACGCGAGCGTGAACGAGCGTGATCGACCAAAATCCTCCGCATTACCTGTGCAGCAACGGCGAAAAAGTGATTTCGATCTGCCCAGTCAATGTCATCCTTTCCGATCAACTTGATCACGGCCTCGTGGACAAGTCCGGTGGTGTGAAGGGTGTGGTTCGCACGCTCGCCCCGAAGGTAGGCGGACGCACGCCGCCGAAGATCACGGTAAACGTAGTTGGTCAGTTCCGAGAATGCACTCTCATCGCCGCCGCGCCATTGTCGCAGCAACTCGGTAATTGCGGGGACGTCACGGCCGGCGTCGACCATATAGAAGATAATTGTAGTCCGATTTCAAACATATCCAAGCCCGGACGTGCCCGTTCTGCCAGTTTTGACGCTTATGTGACCGAGGAAGTGGTATTATTCACAAAAATATTGCTCATCTGAATGACACCGGAACGTTGGAATAAGATAAAGGACCTATTTTCGTCGGCCCAGGAATGTCCTGAGGCCGAACGCGACACGTTCCTGCTTGAGGCGTGCGGCGGTGACAAAGACCTTCGCCGTGAGGTCGAGAATCTGCTTGCAGCGAGCCGCGACGACGAATTCATGGCGAATTCGGCCGTTGAGGCGATCGCCAGTGTTTTCGAGGGCGACGTGACCGCGGCTATGGAAGTCTCGCGGAGGCCCGAGGCAGGGCCGCGGCTTGAGGCCGGAAACCTGATCAACCAACGCTACGAGATCATAAGATTGTTGGGCCGGGGCGGAATGGGCGAGGTTTATCTTGCAGCCGATACCAGGATCAACCGAAAGATCGCTCTCAAAGTGCTGCACACCGACCTCGTTTCCAGCAAGGAAAGCCTGAGGCGTTTTGCTCAGGAAGCACAGGCCGTCTCTGCGCTCAATCACCCGCACATAATGACGATCCATGAGTTCGACACCGCGGACGACGGATCGCTCTTTATTGTTGCCGAGTACATCGACGGCCAGACGCTCAACAATCAGATCCGCGGCGGACTGCCCCTCGACAAGGCATTCGACATCGCGATCCAGGTATCCTCGGCCCTTGCTGCCGCTCATGAGGCAGGTATCACCCATCGCGATATCAAGCCCGAGAATTTGATGGTCCGCCGCGACGGATACGTCAAGGTGCTCGACTTCGGTCTGGCGAAACTCACTCATCCCGATGACGATGTTTCAAGCTCGACGAGTTCAGGTTCTGAGGATCCGACTAAGGGCCTTCACAAAACGCGGCCCGGCGCGGTAATGGGTACAGCGGCGTACATGTCGCCCGAGCAGGCCCGAGGACTTCATGTGGATGAACGTACGGACATCTGGAGCCTCGGCGTTGTGATCTTCGAGATGCTCACCGGTAAGCGGCCCTTTGAGGGCGAGACGTCGGCGGACACGATCGTCTCCGTACTGCTTCGTGAACCGCCGTCTGTCTCGACGTTCGTGCAAAACCTGCCGCCTGAGGTTGACTGGATCGTCTCAAAAGCACTCTCGAAGAATGTCGAGGCCAGATACCAAACTGCTAACGAATTGAGGGCCGATCTTGAGAAGATCAAGCGGCGTGTCGAGTTCGACGAGACACTAGAACGCCGTTCCGGTGTGTCGGACAGGGCTGAGGACGTCCCGGCAGTCGCTGCCGCGGTACCGACAGCTCCTGCTGATGGAACCCCAACCGACGGGGCAAAGACCGATGGCAGAGAGACGCACCGATCGCAGCTGAGCTTTGAGCGTGTGGTCACCGACGTTCGCGAACATAAAGTTCGCTTTGGCGTCGTCGGGCTGTTGCTTACGGTGGTGATTGCGGCAGGGCTTTATCTTGGTTTTGGGACAATTCGAAGTGTACCGATCGACTCGATCGCTGTTTTGCCGTTCGAGAATCTTACGGGCGATCCGGAGCTGGCATATCTCTCCGAAGGACTCAGCGAGAGCCTCATCGACAAATTTGCGCAGCTTCCGCAGCTGAAGGTGATATCGCGGAACTCGAGCTTTAAGTTTCGCGGCAAGGATCTTGACGTCCGCGACGCGGCTACAAAGCTCGGCGTTCGCGCCGTCGTGACGGGCAGCGTGGATCGCGTCGGCGACGAGTTGGTTATCCGGGTCGATGTGATCGATGCAGTGAAAGACCAGCAGCTTGCGGGCCGACAATTTCGACGCAAGGCAGGTGATCTTAACGGCCTGCAGAATGAGATAGTTCAGCTTGCCTCAGCAAGGTTCAAGGGCGATCTGTCAGATGAGCAGACCCGTCGACTCGGCTCGCCGAGTACCGAGAACTCGGAGGCCTTTAGGTACTACCTGTCGTCACTAGTGATCGAGGACGAAGATAAAAGCAGTCGCGAACGGTCGATCGCCCTGCTTGAGAGGTCGATCGCCCTCGATCCGAATTTTGCCCTGGCCTACGCCGAACTGGCTTGGATCTACTGGACGCTGGCAAATGCCGCCGATGATCCCGCCGAGGTGATGCCGAAGCTCAAAGCATCGGTCGAGAAGGCTCTCTCGCTGGATCCAAACCTGGCGCAGGCACATGTGGCGCAGGCATTTCTCTACGAATACGACTTTGACTGGGCAAACGCGGAAAAGGAGTATAAACGGGCGATCGAACTCAGTCCGAACTACGATTTTGCGAGAAACAACTATGCATTCTTTCTCTCGGTGCTCGACCGGCACGCCGAGGCTCTTGCTCAACTTGAGGAGCAACGCGTTCGCGACCCGCTGAATGAGCGAATGTGGCTGCTTCAGAAGGCGATCGTCCAGGTGCAGGCACGCAAATTTGACGAGGCCCTCGCGACGTATCGCAACGCTCAGGCCGTCGATCCCTCAAAGGGCGTGCCTGACTTGGCCCTCGGATACGCCTATGGCGGGAAAGGCATGACGAACGAGGCCATCGAATACTATCGAAAGGCGGTCGCCGATCTGGGCGGTGAGGAGAAATACAGTCAGCCGCTCGTTTATCTTGCCGCGACCTATGCAAAGCAGCCGGAACGCCGGGCCGAGGCACGGACGTTACTTGCGAAGATCGAAACGATGAATTCGTACAGATCTCCCGCACTTATGGCGGTAATTTACTCGGCACTGGGCGATAACGACAAGGCGATGGAACTGCTCGAACGCAGCTATATAAAACGCGACCTCTTGCTCCGCTATATTCGCACCGGCTACGAATACGACAGCCTTCGCGGCGACCCGCGATTTGCGGAGCTTGAAAGGCGGTCTGGATTGCTATGATCACTGGAGATCGTTGATGTTCAAACTAATTATATCAGGCGGTTGAAGGCAACGTTGGCGGTATCGACAAGCCCGCGATATCCGTATATCCTTATGTGCTCCCACTTAGACAATGATCAAACGACTTGCAGAAAGAGACCTCGATACAAGATTCGGTACCTTTACCGAGATCCTTTACTATGACGGCCGATCCGAGTCGATCGCGCTTGTGATGGGCGATATCTCGGGGCAGGAGAATGTCCTATGCCGGATCCACTCGGCATGCATCGGCGGACATGTCTTCAACAGTATCGAATGCGAGTGTGCAAGTGAGATGGCGGCAGCCCAAGCCGCGATCCAAGATGAGAGTCGCGGCGTTATTATCTATCTCGACCAGGAAGGAAAAGGCAACGGACATCTTGCATTGATAAAGAGTATTCCGTTCAAGAAAGCCGGACATAGCCAGGATGAGGCGTACGAATTGGCAGGTTTTGCTGCGGATGCTCGCAGCTACCGTCCGGCGGCGCATATTCTTCGGGAGCTTGGAGTTCGCTCCGTGTGCCTTCTGACACAGAATGCCGATAAGGCCAACGAGCTTCGCCAATTCTCGATAGATGTTTCAAATACCAAGGAGCTGTAAAAATTGATCTATTCCGACCTATCGCTTTCTCAAAAACTGGAACGGACCGAGGGGCGTGCAAACGCGGATTTTATTGACACGCGGGCCAGGCTCGATCCCGCCAGCGGAGCGTGCTGGATAGAGACCGGCGGCGCGTACGCGATGTTTGACGGGCCGGATTCGCCACTGACTCAGACATTCGGACTGGGTATATTTGAGGATGCTACCAACGAGATCCTGGCCGAGATCGAGACATTTTTCCTGGAGCGCAAAGCTCCGATCTTTCACGAGGTGAGCCCGATGGCCGATCCATCGCTGATGACGCTGCTCAATGAGCGCGGCTATCGTCCGATCGAATTGACCAGTGTGATGTACCGCGAGATATCGCACGATGCGATCGCCTTTCGGCAACGAGACCCGCGGCTCTCGACCCGGGTCATTAACAATGACGAGGTCGATCTTTGGGCGCGTACGTCCGCAAAGGCATGGGCAACTGTACACAAGAGCCTCGCGGAATTCATGCTCAACTTTGGGCAGATCAGTGCACAGTGCCCCGGTGGCCGGCCATACATTGCCGAATTGGACGGCGAGGCGATCGCGACGGGGATGCTCTTCATATTCGACGATGTTTGTATATTAGCGGGAGCGAGCACGATCCCTGAAGGCCGAAACAAAGGTGCACAAAACGCCTTGCTCGAAGACCGGCTTAAGTTTGCTGCAGAGGCGGGCTGCACATTGGCTATCATGGGTGCGGCACCGGGCAGCCAGTCGCAAAGCAACGCGCAAAAAAACGGATTCAATATCGCTTATAGTCGGACGAAATGGCAGTTAGTGGGTTAGAATGACGTGCTGCGGCACCTCTGCAGATCGTGAGATGTTGAGCCTATGACCGAAACACACCAACATGACGAGGGGCGTGTAGAGCTGCAGCCGCACGTGCTGAACGAGATCGAGGCATCGCCGCTTTACAATGAAGACCTCGCTCCTGTGCCTATCCTGAAACGAACGTGGACGACATACAATTACGCCGCGTTGTGGATCTCGATGGCTCATTGCATACCGACGTATATGATGGCGTCGGGGCTGATCTCGGCAGGGATGAATTGGTGGCAGGCACTGATAACGATCCTTCTCGGCAACACTATTGTTCTTGCTCCGATCCTGCTCAATTCGCATCCCGGAACGAAGTACGGCATTCCATTCCCGGTCTTCGCACGTGCGGCTTACGGAACGGGCGGTTCAAATCTGCCGGCACTAATGCGTGCGTTGGTGGCGTGCGGGTGGTTCGGGATACAGGCATGGATCGGCGGACAGGCGTTGCAGACATTCTTTGCGGCTTTTATCCCGGGTTGGCATGATCTTCTCGGTCCGACGATCGCCGGCCATACACCGACCGAGTGGTTCTCGTTCCTGCTCTTTTGGGGACTGAACATCGCGATCATTTACAAGGGAATGGACCTTTTGCGGGTCGTGGAAAATTGGGCGGCACCGTATGTACTTGTGATGACCGGATTGCTTCTCGCCTGGATACTGTACCGGGCCGACGGGATCGGTTTTCTGCTCCACGAGCCCGGAAAGTTTCACACATTCGCCGAATTTTGGCCGGTGTTCGTTCCGAGCCTGACCGCGATGATCGGTTTTTGGGCAACGCTGTCACTCAACATGCCCGACTTCACTCGGTTCGGCAAGAGCCAGCGTGAGCAAGCCATCGGCCAGGTCGTGGCTCTGCCGACGACGATGACCGTCTTTGCTGCAATGGGGATACTCATTACATCGGCCGCCGTCGTAGTCTTTCCGCACATGAATCCGGCCGACGCATGGGACCCGGTAAAGCTGGTCGGCCAGTTCACTCAGCCGGTAGTGGTAGCTATATCGATGTTCACCGTTGTGGTAGCGACGCTCTCGGTTAACATCGCTGCCAACGTCGTCTCGCCGGCAAACGATTTTGCCAACGCATTTCCCAAGCTTATCTCATTCCGCACCGGCGGCCTTATTACCGGGATCATCGGCATTCTGATGATGCCTTGGAAACTGCTTGCTGATCCGAGCGGTTACATTTTCGGCTGGCTTGTCGGATATTCAGGGGGACTCGGATCGATCGCCGGCGTGCTGATCGCGGACTACTGGCTTGTACGCAAGAAAGGACTAAATCTGGGCGATCTCTATCGAAGCCATGGCGAATACGGCGGCTGGAATTGGCGTGCCGTTATCGCAACACTTTTAGGTTGCTTTTTTGCCTGGGTAGGGTTGATAATTCCAAGTCTCAGTGTACTTTACGATTACGGTTGGTTTGTCGGTTTTGGTGTCGCGTTCGTGGTGCATTGGGTGTTGATGACGGCACTGCCGCCCAAGGTCCCTGTGCCGGAAGAGGTTTAGCAATGGAATCCGCAGTATCAAGAATGAAGTATCCGAGAGTTAAGAATTTTTACAACGGCGAATTCGTTGAGAGTGGTTCAACGGACTCCCTTGAAGTCACATCTCCGATCGACGGCAACCTGTTATCGAGTGTGCCGATGTCCACTAGTGGCGAGCTGGATGCGGCCGTCGCATCGGCAAAAGCGGCGGCAGATTCGTGGGGCAGTGCTCCGATAAAGGAACGCGTTCAGGTCTTTTTCAATTACCGCTATTTGCTCGAAAAGAACTTTGACCAACTCACGGCACTAGTCTCTGAGGAGAACGGCAAGACCTGGGACGAGGCAAAGGCCGAGGTTGAAAAGTCTATTGAATTGACCGAATTCGCGTGCTCGATGCCGCAGCTCGTTAGCGGCGAGATCCTCGAGGTCTCTAAAGGTGTTGAGTGCCGCACGGACCATTTTCCGCTCGGCGTTGTGGCGTCGATCGTGCCATTCAACTTTCCGTTGATGGTGCCGAATTGGACCATGCCAAACGCTCTGGTTCTCGGCAACACAATGATAATGAAGCCGAGCGAGCTTGTGCCGCTTTCTTGCCTTCGAATGGCTGAGCTGCTAAAGGAAGCGGGTTTGCCAGACGGTGTTTTCAATATCATCAACGGCGGGCGTGAGATCGTGGAGGGCATTTGCGACCACCCGGATATCGAGGCGGTAAGCTTTGTCGGCTCGACCAACGTAGCCAAACTTGTCTATCAGCGAAGTACGCAAAACCTGAAACGCTGCGTTGCACTCGGCGGGGCGAAGAATCACCTCTTCGTACTGCCCGACGCAAATCCGTCGATGACCGCGACCAACGTAACCGCGTCGATGTCCGGCTGTGCGGGACAACGCTGCATGGCGGCTTCGGCAATGCTGGCAGTCGGCGATGTCGATCCGATAATCTCGCAGATATGCGACGAGGCACGTAAGGTTGTACCGGGCAAGAATCTCGGGGCAGTAATTTCGAAGGCGGCGAAGGAACGGATCGAAGGATACATCACCGAGGCCGAGCGCGACGGGGCAAAGATACTCGTCGACGGACGCGGTGCGGTCGTCGAGGGCAAGGAAGGCGGAACCTATGTGGGACCGACGGTTATCGATCACGTAACGCCGGATATGTCGGTCGCCCGCGAAGAGATATTCGGGCCGGTCATATCGATCATGCGCACCCCAACGGTAGAAGAAGCACTGAAGATCGAGAATGCAAATCCTTACGGCAACGCCGCGTCGGTCTTTACGCAGAGCGGCGGCATGGCACGGTACATCATGGAACACGCTTCGGCGGGAATGATCGGTGTCAATATCGGCGTACCCGTGCCGAGAGAACCGTTCTCGTTCGGTGGCTGGAATGATTCGCGTTTCGGTGCGAACGATATAACGGGCAAGAGCTCAATAGAATTTTGGACCAAGCTGAAAAAGACGACGATCAAATGGAATCCCGAGGCCGGCGTCAACTGGATGAGCTAATTCACTTTTTCGGAGATACAACATTGCAAAGAAACATCAAGATAATCGCTGTATTTACGTTTTCGATACTCGCCCTGGCGATAGTTGTTCGTACGGGCAGCACGCAGACGCAGGTCGAGACCGCGGGGCAGAAATTCAAGAGCATCAAGGTGCTAAACGACATGCCCGCCGACCAGATGGGAAAGGTCATGAATATGATGTCTGCCAGCCTTGGCGTCGACTGTAAATTCTGCCATGCGTCAAATGACGGCGATTACGAGAAGGACGGCAACGAGAACAAAGAGACCGCCCGCAGGATGATCAAGATGGTCCAGGACCTCAATAAGAGCCAGTTCAACGGCCGGCCCGAGATCAACTGCTATACCTGCCATCACGGCATCTCGCATCCGCAGCCTAGCTTTCCGCTGACCGTGGCGGTGCCTCCGCCGCCAAGGCCGGTACAACCGGAGAAGAAGCCGACGGTTGACGAGATACTCGCGAAGTTCGTGACCGCTGTCGGTGGAAAGGCGAATATTGATAAGGTTACCTCGCGACAGATCAAGGCGACCAGGATCGAGTCTGACGGTAAGACCTCAGAGTCCGAGACGATCTGGCTCAAGGGAAACAAATACCGGTCTGATATCGCCTATGGCACCGTCATTGTCCGGGAAGTGTATGACGGAACCGCCGGCCGTAAGTTCACCAACGCTGACCCGATCGAATTGAAGAAGGACGAGGCGGAACAGATCAAACGAGAGGGTGAGCTTTTGTGGCCGGGAAATCTGAAGGCCTCGTATCCGAAGATGGACTACCGTGCGGTGGACCGCATTGATGGAAGAGAGGTTTACGTGATCATCGCGACGACGGCAAATAATCTGCGCGAGACGCTCAGCTTCGACGTAGCTACGGGACTGCTGGTCCGTCGAAGGGTCTCTACGCCGACCGTTTTTGGCGGATTTGTCTATCAGGTCGATTATGCCGATTACAAGGATTTCGGCGGAGTGAGATTGCCCGCGACGATGCGCTATGCGGTTCCCCATATTCAATGGATCCGTAAGATCGTCGAGGTGAAGAACAACGCGGCCATCGACGACGCGGCATTTGCGGCACCGTTCACAAAATAGGAGATCTTATGGCAAGGATAGTTAAGGGCGGCCTGATCCAGGCCCACAACCAGGCACCGGCTGACGCTCCGATCGACGAGATCAAAAAGGCGAACATCGATCATCAAATGAAGTTCGTTGAGGCGGCTGCCGCTCAGGGCGTTCAGGTGCTGTGCTTTCAAGAGATCTTTACGACGCCGTACTTCTGCGCCGAGCAAACTACGCGTTGGTATGAGGCAGTCGAAAAGGTACCCGACGGGCCCACGGTCAAGCTGATGCAGGACGTCGCGAAGCAGTTCGGTATGGTGCTGGTCGTGCCGATCTACGAAGAAGAGATATCGGGCATTTACTACAACACCGCCGCGGTGATCGACGCCGACGGCAAGTATCTTGGCAAGTATCGCAAGACACATATACCGCACGTCGCGCCCGGATTTTGGGAGAAGTTCTATTTCCGTCCGGGCAATCTGGGCTATCCATGCTTCGATACGGCGGTCGGCCGGATCGGCGTTTACATTTGCTACGACCGGCATTTTCCCGAAGGTGCAAGGTGCCTTGGCCTTAACGGTGCCGAGATCATCTTTAATCCGTCGGCGACGGTCGCCGGACTTTCGGAATACCTATGGAAACTCGAGCAGCCGGCACACGCGGTCGCCAATGGATACTTCGTTGGTGCGATCAATCGTGTCGGCACCGAAGCTCCCTGGAATATCGGTGAATTCTACGGCCAAAGCTATTTCTGCGATCCACGGGGCCAGATGCTCGCGGTCGGTACGCGCGACCAGGACGAACTCATCGTCGCCGACCTCGATATGGACAAGATCCGCGAGGTGCGAAACACGTGGCAGTTCTTCCGCGACCGCCGGCCCGATGCGTACGGTGCGATCGTGGCGGATTAAGTTGGCCGCGGCTCAACTGCAAGTAATTGTTAGCAGTTTTCAAAGATTCTAATTTAAGTGCCCGGGGGATAATTATGATCAGTCGATCAATTTTGTGCCTTATAATGATCGTGTCGACGATCTGTGTCTCGGCACAGGCAAACGACGAATCGACTCAGAAACTCGCTTGGGTAGCTGGAAGCAAGCTCAGCCTTGCAGCAGTGGTAAATGCTGAGGGTATGGAGAAGGCTGTGGTTGACAGACAGTTTGCGGCTGCCTCGTCCGCTTCTACTTCGCTCGGCATTAAACTTCCGGCCTTACCTGCAAGAAAGGGTGACAAGATCGACGATAGAGCGACTGCCCTAAATTATTTGCTGAACATGACGGGGAATCCGATCGGCGGGATCCTCACCCGGAATTACGGCCAGGACCATGCAGCGATTTTCGAGATCGCACTCAAATCAAATCTCCTGCTGATGCTTTATTCGCCGGGAGAATCAACGTCTGACACCATCGCAAATGTGATCAGGACCAGACGTGTAACAGCGGGGCTCCCCAATGGCATGACTGATCCGCTGATCAATTTAATTGAGCAAAAAGCGACATTTGATCGGGTAAAGACCGAGGTCTTTAATCTACATGATCTTGCACCGGACTTTGTTGCCCTGCTTGATCTTGGCCGAAAGGGCGAGCAGCTTTATGCTGCGAAGGATTATCAAGGTTCTGCGGCAGCATTTACGAAGACCATCGTGATCGATCCGGAGGGGCCCGAAAACTATTTCGGCCGGGCTCGGGCGTATATGCAACTCGGTCGTAATGCCGAGGCAATAGCAGATTATTCAAAAACGATACGGCTCGCGTCCGGACCCAATGCGTCAAAGAACCTTTCGATCGCATTTCACAATCGAGGCCTTTGCTATTACCTGACCGGCAAGAGCCAATTGGCCATTGCAGATCTAACACAGGCGATAAAGCTCAGGCCAGATTATGCATCGGCATATAATGTGCGTGGACTCGTATATCAAAAGATGGGCAATACAAAGCTTGCCAATGAGGACCTGCAAATGGCGGAACGCTTACAGCCCGGTATAACGAAATAGAAGCAGTACGACTGAATTGTATGTCTTTATTGACCTCCGAGGAGATCGAAAGGAACTTTGCCGAGATAAACCCGGCAATGGGCACGGCCGAGGCAATGCAGGAAGCG
>CAZJFB010000093.1:0-13802 GCA_964545145.1 uncultured Chloracidobacterium sp.
AAACCATCTTACACCCGTTTTTTTCGAAGTCAAGTAGAAAATACTTTAACTATTGGCCAATAAATACGGGGGTTCTGTGCAAAAGCTGTGGATAACTTGGACCGGTTCTTGTGGACGCGATTGTGGAAAATCCGGCAAGCACTGTAGGCAGTGAAGTTACATTACTGCGGTACATTTTCACGTTTTGCACAGCGTTCGCCGGAAGGAAAAATAGGCTTAAAAAAAATATTTTCGAGAAAGGAAAATCCGGTTTGTTTTGTATCCAAACTATATCTTTTCTCGACAATTGGAGTATATTGTTCGTCAAAGTAGTCATCGTCCGGAAGTAAAAAGGCAGGAATACGATCCATGAAAGGAAAAAAAAGTAAACCGTTCGATCTGGCTGGCCGTCTCAGGATATTGAGCCCGATGGTCGTTGCGGCGATAGCCATTATTCTGGTGATCTCGATCTACGCCGTTCAACCGGCGGTCATTGAGCGGTCGGCCTACGCCGCCCCTCGGCCGACACCGTCTCCGAGGAAGAAGACTTTCAAACCACAGAGTCCTGAGTCGAATGGAAGGTCCGTGGGAACAAATTCTGCGTCGGGTCGGACGGAAACCGTTGACAATAATGAAACGCTTCGCCGCAACCTGCGATCTAACAACGGAAATGCCGCCGGTACGGCACCTTCGACAAATCGATCATCACCGGCTGCAGCGGGGGCCCCAAGGGGACTGCTTCCGTATCTGGAACAGAGCAACATTCTTTCGCAGCCGCGAAACAACAATACTAGCACGACGGCCGGAGCCCCGACGGGAGGCTCTACCAAAAAGAAGATAAAACGAAAGGCGAGGCCGAAGAAGTGAAGCCGTTGAGGTCAGTTCTTTTGCCAGATCGCTCTAATACACTATGAAGAAATTATCGCTTTCTATGATGTTGTTGTGTCTGTGTACCCTTTCTGCATATTCGATGGCGAGGCAAGGTGTGCTTGATGACGGGTTCACGTGGTTCGAGGCCGTAAACGGAGAGGCCCTCGGTCCTAACAACATTCCCGTAAGCACGGGCTGGTATTTGAAGATCAACCTGCGTGTGTTTGGTGAATATCCGAATAGAAGCGCTTTCAAAGTGGTGGTTTCGCGGGCCGGAAAGCCGATCGCGACAACACGCTGCGAGACCGGCCGCTATAGCAACACCAATGGAGCTCTCGATGAGAGCTACATGAATACCGTGGATTGTTGGCGTAAAGATACCGCGACCAAGGAGATAGGGCTTTTTGATGTGCAGGTGTTTACGGTCAACGGAAACACGGATGAGGAAAAGCTTGTTAGAACCTACAAGATCGATGTAAAGACTGTTAACCGCGTGCGATCCGGGCAGGAGGCGGGACTCGCTCCGCCGCAGTACTACATCAACCGACATAACGAGGCTCCGGTAAGCTGGGTGCAGCTTAGGCCGCGTGAATACACTCATTACCTCGCCCGTGACAGCCGTCCGGAACGCTCGGGAGCTAACCAGGTCGAGTTCTTTTACAGCCTTTCGCCGTCGGAGGTGGGCAAGAATCTTCCGCACGGTTATATGCGTTGCTCGGTAAACGGCAAGCGGCTCGAGATGCCGGGGCCGTCACCATTCTCGGATCAGGCGATCAGCCGGCGAGAGATATTTTACACGGTGACTCATCAGGACCGTATCGCCCCCAAATACCAACGCGGGACCGAGTATCAGGACGAGATCGGGTTTCACATCGTGCGGCTGGTCGCTCCGCTGACCTGGGGCAAAGGACCCAATCGTTGGGAAAACCGACTTTCGCTCGACGACCTGCCGGGAAGCTGGGAATGCAGCCTGATGAATAACGGCGATGTGTGGCGAACGTGGAAGTTTACCGTCGCCAATGGCCGTCCCGCCATGCATCCTGAACAGAATGGCAATATCAACCTTGCATACAACTCGTATCTGGTCGATATGGTCATTCCGGCGGCAGGCAGTGCCCTCGACAAGCGGCTTGGCGGACCCTCAAGCGGGCTTTTCTACGGGCAGCCGTGGACCTCGGCCGAAGGCAAGGCTATGGCCGCACGCGTGCCTAAACTCGGCAACCTATTCCCTGTGCCGTCAAATTCGCCAAATGCGGTGAAACAGTGGTGGGAGAAATAGGCATTATTTACCCAGAGCCTTGCATGGGAATCTCGGCCTGATAAGGAAATGTGTGGAGGTATCAATGATAAGAAAAAGCAGGCTTCCGCTAAGTTCGTTCTCGGATAATAAGAAATTACACCTGATGTTCATTACCGCGATCATTTCAATGTTCGTGATAACGATAGATGCACTTCAACCGACGGCGTCCGAGATGCCAAATTATATAGTCCCGAGACCGACAGCAACTCCAAGAAAGGTCAAGCCCGTCGTCCCGGGCGACATTAACGGTGACGGTAGAGATGTCAGAACGAGATCGTCGCCGGCTAGGACCGAGACCGTAAATAACAATGAGTCACTTCGCTCGACCACGACGGTCAATTCATCCGGGGCTCAGGACGGCTCAGGTCTCGACAGCGCGAACCGCCACACTAAAAAAGTAACTCCGGCCGGTACTAACGCCTCGCAAGGGTTCGTGGCTCCGTCGTACGAAATGTCAAAGAGCGACCAGATAAGGGCACGCCGTTTGGGTCCAACGACAACGGGCGCATCTGCGGCGAATGGGACAAACTCCAATGTCGTTTCACCGAATTCGAAAGCGTTACGAAAAAAGAATCAGGGCATTGAGGTTGAGAACGACGAAACACACCGAACATCACCTTCGTCAACCCGCTCCGCGACGAGCAGGAAGGCCAAGCACAGCGGAAAACATAAGAAACCAAGAGCTAAAACGCCGGCCGTAACGGCCGAACGCCCGCGCGATCCGGCGGATAAGCCGATGAGAAAATCGCCGAAGCCTTAGTCAGCGGTCAGGCTAAGGTTGACTGACGAAGTTTTGGTTTCCATAAACAACAAAGCACACGCCAAAAGACGTGTGCTTTTTGTTGTTGAATTTGATCCGGCCTAGACGGCTGCCTTTGGAGCGAGCTCAGCGGAGCCTTCGGCGTAAACGCTGATGAACTTGCCTTTGCGGCCCTTGTCCTCGAACTTGACAAAACCCTCGATCAACGAAAAGAGCGTGTCGTCCTTTCCGCGGCCGACGTTGTTGCCGGGCTTCCACTTGGTTCCGCGTTGGCGGGCCAAAATGTTGCCGCCGAGGACGTGCTGTCCGCCAAATTTCTTGAGCCCAAGCCGCTGAGCTGTCGAGTCGCGGCCGTTTCGTGATGAACCTACACCTTTCTTATGTGCCATAACGCCTGTTGATCTTTGGTCTTAGACTCTTGACCTTTGACCGACCAAAGATCGAGGATCCAAGGTCAAAGATCACATTCTTAGTCGATCGTAATTTCCGTGTAGCCTTGCCTGTGGCCCTGCTTGCGCTTGTACTGCTTGCGTCGCTTCTTCTTGAAAACGATGACCTTTTCACCACGGCCATGGCCGACAACCGTCGCCTTAAGCGAACCTGCTGAAGCCTTGCCGTCGGCAAACAATGTCTCGACCTCAACTGTCGTCCCTGCATCAGCTTCGATCGATGGCACGCGAAGTTTCTGCCCGCTTTCCACCGCGAACTGCTTTCCGCCAGTCTTAATAATTGCGTAACTCATTGCTTTGTTCGCTCCTGTATCGATAGGCGAAAAACAAGCGCCAATCGAAAAACTCAGATTATAGGGAAAAACGACGGGTCGGTCAACCTTTGAGGAACAGTTTCGTCGGGCGACAACTCTCAAACAGCGGACGGGTCTTTCACCACCGCGATGAACGGCAGGTTTCGATACCGCCCAGCAGCATCGAGCCCATAGCCGACGACGAACTTGTTCGGAATTACGAATCCGGTATAGTCGACGACGAGTTCCTTTTTGATGCGCGGTTCGGGTTTGTCCAGGAAGGTCGCGATCTTGATCGACGCCGCTCCACGCGAGCCGAGTATCTCGATCAGTCGAGTTAACGTCAGGCCCGTGTCAACTATATCTTCGACGACCAGGACGTGCTTGTCGCGGATCGGATTGCTCAGGTCCTTGAGGATCTCCACGTCGCCGGATGATTTAGTGCCGTCCTTGTAGCTCGAGACCGACATAAAATCTATTGTCATCTGCAAATCGATCTCTCGCATCAGGTCGGCCATAAATACGCACGAGCCCTTTAATACGCCGACGAGTACAAGCTCCTTGCCGGCATAATCAGCGGTCAACTGACGTCCGAGCTCGGCTATCCGGATGGCGATCTGTTCCTCGGAATAAAGGACCTCAAGGTTCGAGTTAGTAAACTCCGTTGCTGCCATTTGGGTCGAGCCGGACTCCATAATTTCCTCGCTGTTTGAAAGAATCGATTTTTAGAAATACTATTCAAACGTAGGCCAACTTTCAAGTTTGGCCCGCTGTTCTAGCTGTTTATGTCCGATGTGAACAAAGAAACACGTGACCGCGTCCGAGAACTGGTGCGTCAAGTGCTCGCCGCCGTTCCGGCGGACAGCTCAGACGAGGTCCCGGAGCCGGTTGCCCACACGCCGGAACACGTCATTGTTAACTCGCTTCAGGAGAAGATGGGTCGCCAATGGGACCGGGACGAATCCGCTAAGTCACTAATTACCGAGGATGACCTCCGCGGTCTCGAGGACGGCTCGCGGCTTCGTGTAGCCGCAAATGCTAAATTCACGGCACTTGCGGACGACCTGGTCAGGCAGCGCGGCATCGTCCTAATTGAAAAACAGGCCCGGCAGAATACGGCAAAGGTTCGTTCGGTCGCGATCGGCGCGGATCACGGCGGCTATAAGGTCAAGGAAGAGCTCAAGAACTATCTCACCGACATCGGGCTGAATGTGCGGGACTTTGGGACCAACAGCGAGGACGCCGTCGATTATCCGGACTTTGCTCACGCCGTCGCCCGGTCCGTGAGCGGACGCCAGGTCGATATCGGCATAATTGTCGATGGTGCCGGCATCGGCAGTGCCATGACCGCAAACAAGGTGCCAAACGTGCGAGCTGCCCAGTGTTACTCTATCGCATTGGCCAAAAACTCTCGTGAACATAACGGAGCGAATGTCCTGACCCTGGGCTCAGGGCAGAATTCGTTTGAAGAGATCAAGGCGATCGTTGATGCGTTCATCTCGACAGATATAAGCGAGGAAAGGCATAAGAAACGGGTGGCAAAGATCGACAATATTGAAAAGCAGTATCGCAGGTAAACTGCGGATCTTTTTATGCAGAACAACGCCAATTATGAACATCTGATCGACCAGATCACAGACATGGTACTCGCCAAACTTTCGGGCGAGGAATATTGTCCGACGTTTTGCCGAGCAGACGTCGAAAGAATAGTCGATGCCGGGGCCGAACGTATCGGGATCGTGCTTGGTGAGACGGCGACGGCTCACGATTGGGCGAGTCTGATCGACCATACGCTCCTCAAGCCTGAGGCGTCTTATGCCGACATCAAAAAACTCTGTGACGAGGCGGCCCAATACGGATTTGCATCGGTGTGCGTAAATCCCGGCTGGGTCAAGCAGGCTGCGGAATTTCTGAAGGGAAGTGGCGTTCCCGTTTGCACTGTTATTGGTTTCCCTCTTGGTGCCACGTTGCCGGACGTAAAGGCATACGAAGCCCGACGTTCGATATTCAACGGCGCCCGCGAGGTAGACATGGTCATCAATATCGGAGCTTTGAAATCGGGCGACGATTGTGCCGTAGAGGACGATATTCGTGCGGTCGCCGAAGCCGCGCACGAGAACCATGTCCTTTGCAAGGTGATCATCGAAACAGCTCTTCTCACTGACGACGAAAAGGTTAGAGCCTGTATTGCCGCCAAGAATGCGGGCGCAGATTTCGTCAAGACATCGACCGGTTTCGCAAAAGGCGGAGCGACCGCAAACGACGTCGCACTGATGCGGCACACCGTGGGCAAAGCGTTGGGTGTAAAAGCTTCGGGCGGCGTGAAGGGCATCGAGGACGCCAGGGCAATGTTCGAGGCGGGAGCGACACGCATCGGTGCGTCGGTCGGCGTCAAGATCGCTCAGGAAGCAAGCGGAGTCAAATCGACAATTGTCGCAGGGAATTACTAGCCTCGGCCCGGCGAGGACGATTTGTCAAAGGTCCTCCGGTAGTCCTTACCTTCCATCTCGATAGTCTTGCACATCTCATAAAGTCGAGACCTAACCCGTACGCCAACGCGATCCTCAAGGGTTTCCTCACGGTTATTCGGTCGTTCGTCAAGATAGTTGGTTGTGAAGATAGTGAACTTCTTTTCGTTATACCGAGAATTGATTATCAGTGCGAGCGTATCCCTGACCCAATCGGTTGGCTTGGTGGCCCCGAGTTCGTCAAGAACAAGGATCTCGGCATTCAGAACCGGCGACAGTACGCTTAGCTCTGAAGTCTCGGTATTCGAGTTATACGAATCCTGGATCTCTTTGAGCAGAGAACTGAACTCATAGAAGAGACACGAGAACCCACGTTCCGTAAGTCCTTTAAGGATCGAGACGGCGAGGTGGGTTTTGCCGACTCCGACGCTGCCGGTCAACAACAGGCCGCGATCGACCGCTGGATATTCCATCGCGAATGCCATAGCACTCTTTAACGCAACGATCTGCGACTGGTTCTGAGGTTTGTAGTTGCCAAAATGAAATCCGTCGTATCTTCGAGGAAGCCGAACACTGTCAAAATGCCCGGACGGGGATCTCTGTTTTCGGCACGAGCATATTCTCGCCCCTTTTCCCTGGACGATCTCCATTCCGGTGCCGAAGCACTTTGGACACTCGTCGATCTCTAGATCGCTCTCGAAGTTGTCGGTTGCGGCGTCAAGTTTTGGAACTGCCTTGAGCGTCGAATGTTTGCGTTTTTCCTGGGGCATTTTAGGTTGGCCGACAGCCGAATGTTTGGATTATAACACCGGCAAAAGCGAATTCAAGTTTTACGGGAATCGCGGCCTATCGGCTACCTATAATATAATCTGTACTGCGTATGGGATTAGTCCGCAGCTTGATGATCAAACTTGGCCTCGCCGATCTTTCGGGTGAGCGTGGTGAAATATCCGTGATGGTGCTTGATGATGACGAGCGCCGGCATCGCTGGTTCCGCAAACGGTTTGCCGGCGATTTTATCGACATTGCAGCGACTGTCGAAGAGGCAAAGGTGATCCTCGAGTCAGGCAGTTATGACGCAATATTTCTCGACCATGACCTTCTGCCTCACCATTACGAATCTAACGACCACGACGATTTCGAAAGTACAGGCTATGCGATTGCGGAGTTTTTGAATGAGCGTGCCGAGCTTCAGCGTGCAGCTACGATCATTGTGCACACGCGAAACGCCGACGCGGCGATCCCGATGGTGCAGAAGCTGCGCGAATCAGGCCGCAATGTCGAGTACTGCGCTTTTCCGATGCTGGACCTGAAGATCAGAAATTATTGGAAGCGCTGATATCTTGCGGACAACTGCATCTGTAGTTTCAGACTGTCGGTTTTCGACTGCGGAAGGCGTTGACGATCCGATCCAGCCGGCTCCACAGGCTGAACCTAAACGAAAAATTTGAAAATGAACAGTCCTAAGATCAGCACTGCGATTATTCGAGCGAGAATAACGATGGTCTTCATATGTACTACTCCGGGCAGATATAAGTTAGAGGGATATCCCCCGAATGAGAATATCCGCCGTATTTTTCGCCTGGCTTGCCACCTCATCACGCTCCCCTAACTCATAAACACTTAAGCTGTAGGGCAATAGTGAATTGGTCGAAGAAAGAAAAGTGTGCGCAATTTTGTTCGGGTCACCTGGACGGAAGACACCAGACCGCTGGCCTTCGGCAATGATGTCCGCGAAGAGCCGTGCCTCCTCGCTGAAGTACCGTTTTCGCCGATCCAAAAGCTTGGGCCTCAAGACGGCCAGCAGTTCGTTTAGACTCTGGGTGTAATGCTGTACGCTGTCAAAACGATACAGCACTCTCTCAAGCAGCATATCGCGAAGCCGAGTCTTAACATCTTTTGGGCGTGCACCGATCGATGCGAGGTTAGCTTTCAGATTCTCGATGATCCGGTCGATATGCGAGAGGGCGATCTCCTCCTTGCTGGCAAAATGAAGATAGACACTCCCCTTGCCGATCCCAACCTCAGCCGCCAGGTCGTCGATCGTCATTTTCTTATAACCATGACGAGCCAGAAGGCGATCAGTAGCGTCGAGGATCGCTTCACGCGTGCTTATTGTTCGCGTAGCATCTTTCATATTGCCGGCGGGTGACCAAAAACGCCTTTTGGTCATAATATCTAACGACGATCTGTTTTGTAAAGTTCAAATTGTTGGTGTTTACAACCCGGCGAGGTCCCACTTCTTCACAATCTCATTGATCAGGTTAGCGACCTTGTCGGTGACCTTCTGGTAATAAAGGTCTGCCTTTGCCTGATCAAATTTCGGAAACCCCTGTCCCTTTTGATAAAGGCCAATGGACGAAGGTGCCGGAACGGCGGACCACGTGCCTGGAGCCGGATTGGCTGTGGACATTTCTGGACCCGTGTACTTGTCGGGATGGACGAGCGATCTGTCGATTGCCTGGATAAATGCAGTCTCATTCCACCCGGCATGTCCGCCATCCTCGCCAAAAACCTGCTTGGTCTCATCCGAAGCGAATGACCACCAATTGATCACAAGCGTTCTGACCTTTTTCTCGATCGCGACCTCTGACGCGACCGACTGTAAGACCGCCGTCTGCCCCCCTCCGTGGCCATTTAGGATAATAATGTTCCTGAACCCGTTCTTTACCAGGCCCTCGAGTATCTGCTTGACAAAAGGCCGGTACGCAGCTTCGGTTATCTGAAATGCGCCGGGGTAAGCCTCCATAGAACCGGTGATCCCGTAGGGCAGTGTGGGAGCGATCATTGCGTTTGTCCGGCGGGCGATCGTTTTCGCCATCGCCGTTGGTGCAGTATTGTCGGCTCCGTTATTGATCACGCCGTGCGGCTCCAGCGTGCCGGTCGGTAGAAGGACCGTCTTCACTTTCGAAGGGACAGTGTCGCGAAACTCCATCCAATTGATGCGGTCCATTTCGCGTGTCGAGACAATATCCTTTTCGGATTGGGCCCAAACGGCGCCAGTTAGAAAAATCGCGATCATCGATAACAATGCAGTTCGTTTCATTGGATCAGACTCCTGTCTATGACCATTTCTGGTCAAAAATATTTGCGGCCCCGGAGTTTTTCAGGCATAAGGTCGCCGTCGGGGTCGTTGCCTTCATCTTTGCCGTAGCCCAGGTTCTTCATCAGCTTAGTTGGTGCGTTTCGGATCTTCATGGGCACGGCCAGATTGCCGAATTTTGAAGCATCTTCCATGGCCTGACCGATAGCGTTAGTAGCCGATCGGTCTTTCGCCGCATTCGAGAGATACGCAACGCCGTGTGCAAGATTCAAAGTACATTCCGGCATGCCGATGGTCGTGACCGCCTGAAAAACTGCATTTGCCACAACCAGGGCAGTCGGTTGAGCGAGTCCGATGTCCTCTGAGGCAAAGATAACCATTCGGCGGGCTATGAATTTCGGGTCCTCGCCCGATTCGATCATCCGTGCCAGATAATACATTGCAGCGTCCGGTTTGCTCGCACGCATCGATTTGATGAACGCGGAAATTACGTTGTAGTGCTCCTCGCCCTTTTTGTCGTAGCGGAGGAACTTGCTCTGTAGCGTTTCCTTGAGCGAGTCAACGGTGATCGTGTCGTAGAGCCGCGAGGTATTCTCGATCATCGTAATTGCCTGGCGAGCGTCGCCGTTGGCCATCTCGATCAGCCATTCTTTCGCGACCGGGTCAAGATCAAAGCCGGTGCGGTCGATGATCGCGGCCATATCTTCGGCCGTGAATTCGCTGAGGACGAAAACCCGCAGGCGTGAGAGCAACGCAGGGATCACCTCAAAGCTCGGATTCTCGGTCGTTGCGCCTATCAGCACCAGCTCGCCGTTTTCGACGAAGGGAAGCAGGAAATCCTGCTGTGCCTTGTTAAAGCGATGGATCTCGTCGAGAAACAAAACTCGAGGACTTCCATCTATCGAGGGCGTCTTGACGATGCGTCGAATGTCCTCCTTGCCGGCTGAGACGGCTGACAATTCGTAAAATTCTGCGTTAATCGCATTTGCGTAAATGCGGGCGAGTGTCGTTTTGCCTGTGCCGGGCGTTCCCCACAAGATGAATGAAAAGATGTGGCCCTGCTCGATCGCCAGTCGCAATGGCTTGCCTTCACCGACAAGATGCGACTGGCCGATGAACTCGTCCAGATTGACCGGCCTGATCTGATTTGCAAGCGGTTCCATTTGCAGATGATCGTTTGATTATATCCCAAATGAAAAAGGGCAGCTTACCCAAGCCGCCCTCATATTTTCCAAAATCGTCCCTGCTATCTTACTCGAAAAGCGTATCCGAATGATACGAGCAGGTTTCCTGTCTTGCTGGTGCCGTCGGTTGCAGTGTTCTTTTGCAGGGTGGTCAGCCCGTAAGAGGCGCGTCCTTCCACGAAGAAATAGTTCTTTCCGGTCGGAAACTTAATGCCTGCTCCGCCGGTGAGCCCGAAATTAAAGCGATGCAGGCTGTCGATCACATCCGTGTCGGCATCGAACGGGATCGGCGGGAATGGCGTTCCGGCTGGCGGAAGCAGAAGCGGCGTACCGGTCTTGTTTACATAGATTGTACTGGTGCCTCGGGTCTCCTGTGTTGCCTTCATTAGGAAGCCCATATTCGGCCCGCCGTTAACAAATACCTGTGGCCCCGAGTCGCGCTTCCACGTGTATTTGAAAAGTACCGGCACCTCGATGTAATGAAGCTTCGCGGTATTTTTGAAATTGGCATAGTAGTATGCGCCGGCCGGCAATGGAGGAAGGCCCGGGATAGGCGATGTGATGGGCTGAATACCGTCGCGCTTGCCGCCCTGGGGGGCATAGTTTACCTCTGGCTGGATCGAGAATCTTTTCGTAACGCCGAACTCGGCAAATCCGCCAAACTGGTACGTGAAACGAGACTTATAGTCCCGAGTGATCTCTTCATCGCCGCCGCCGACAAGATTGGGTACGCTTACCCCGCCCTTAAAGCCGATATAAACGTCGCGTTCATCGGACTGGCCCAGAACAACAGTCGAAGCCGCGATAAGGAGAGTGATGATCGAGCTAAGGATGATGTGTCTCATTGTCATTTTGTCAACCTCAGGAATAAAGGAAAAACGGCCGCCCCACGGCAGCCGTATTTTCGAATTGATGGTGGCCAGGGACGGGGTCGAACCGCCGACACGCGGATTTTCAGTCCGCTGCTCTACCAACTGAGCTACCTGGCCATGCGTTAGCACCCAAGCCGTGTGGGTGCGCGAACTTGTAAGTGTAAATAAGCTAATTTCCTATGTCAAATGTCCTCACTTTTTGTCCTTGTCGACCCTGAAAATAGTGTTGACACCCGGTCGTTGTCAATTATAATCAGGAATTGGTAGGCATCCCGAATATGTCTGCCAAGAAATTATCACCTGCCTGTGCCGGTTTGTTCGCCGTCGCTGTCCTCCGGAGACGCAACACTCAAGCCGGCATCGCTATTCAGAAAGGTACCAAGGTTAATTAGCGTTATGACACATCGGATCTTCACATTAGTTTTTTTGGCTTCCGCAGCATTTTTCAGCGGCTGCGGCGGTGCGCAGTCTAACTCAGCCAATTCACCGGGTAATTCTGCCGGCAATTCTAACGCCGCCAATGCCGCACCGGTTGCAGTTAATCTTGATCCGGCGAATATGCCGCCGGGACTTTCGGCGAGTCCGATACAGCAAGGAGCAAATGTCCCCGGTGTTAATGCCAATGCCGTTCAGCCAAAGGGTGGAACACCAACGCCCGGGATACCCAGTCCGGCTGAATTGAAGAAGCCGATGAAGCCCGGTGCGACGCCAACCCCCGGCATTCCCTCGCCCGAGGAGATCCGTCGAATGCTGGGAAATCCGCCAAAGAATGCCAACGCCGCAAGCCCGCCGATGAAGGGCAGCGACGTGCCGATGATGAAGAGCAACAAGGCCACAGGCGGAAAGCCGAAGCCCTAGCTGGCCGATCGACAGTTATTTTGAAGACAAAAGAACACCACGGCTTAGTCCGAAGTGTTCTTTTTTCATAATATCCAACTCGGGATCAACCCGCGGCTGCAGCTTCGGCCTGCGGGAAGCCAAGAGCGGCCTTAACGTCAGTCTCGATCCTGCCGATCAACTCGGCGTCGCTGCTGAGCAGATTCTTGACGTTTTCGCGTCCCTGGCCAAGTCGTTCACCCTTATAAGAGAACCAAGCTCCGCTCTTCTCGATCACGTTGTGATTCACAGCCAGATCGATCAGGTCGCCTGCCCTCGAAATCCCTTCGCCGTACATGATGTCAAATTCAGCTTCGCGGAACGGCGGAGCACACTTGTTCTTGACCACTTTGACTCGAGTGCGGTTGCCGACGACCTTATCGCCGTCCTTTATCGCCCCGATACGTCTGATATCAAGCCGTACGCTCGCGTAGAACTTCAAGGCCTTGCCGCCGGTCGTCGTTTCAGGTGAACCGAAGAAGACACCGATCTTTTCACGAAGCTGATTGATAAAAATAAAACACGTGTGCGAATTCGCGACGATGGCGGTTATTTTCCTGAGAGCCTGCGACATCAGGCGTGCCTGCAGTCCCGGCAGGGAATCGCCCATTTCGCCGTCAAGTTCGGCACGTGGCACGAGAGCCGCAACGGAGTCGATGACGATAACGTCCACGCTGTTGGAACGCACGAGCGTCTCGGCGATCTCAAGTGCCTGCTCGCCAGAGTCGGGCTGCGAAATGAGCATGTCATCGATATTGACGCCCAACTTGCCGGCATATTCAGGGTCCATCGCGTGTTCCGCATCAATATAGGCACAGACGCCGCCGGTCTTTTGTGCAGAAGCGACGACCTGCAGGGCAAGAGTCGTCTTACCCGAACTCTCGGGCCCGTAAACTTCGACGATACGGCCGCGGGGAAATCCGCCGACGCCGATCGCGGCGTCGAGGCTCAGGCAATTTGTCGAAATTGCTCCGACATCTTCGTGAGGCCGCTCGCCCAGACGCATGATCGCGCCCTTGCCAAATTTCTTCTCGATCTGCGCCAATGCAGACTCGATCGCCTTACCTTTGTCTGTGCTCATATATTGTGATTCTCCTAAAAGTACTCGTTACCGCGTACGACGCTCGCGTCAATAGGCAAACTATAGCACGGCATTGGCTGTAATGCAATAGCGTTGCACATATGCAACGAACCTTCCCTCTAAAACGCAAAAGCCGCTGCTTACTGAGTTGACTCTGTAGAAATTGCGAGAAGTTTAGATCAATTGCCCGCCAAACTCAACCGCGCGGAGATCGCAGTCTCTAACCGGGATGGCTTAGTATCGCCAAGACATCCCAATTCTCGCGGGATAGGGAGATGCCCTCAGGAAAATGGTGAAGAAAATCGCCACGCAATCTTGGAGCATCGTTCGATAGGTAAGCATCCAGAGCTGCTTCCGACTCGGCCTCATACCTTACCCGATAACGATCACCATTCTTAGAGATGGTCGCGGAGAGGAAATGGCCGGTCGCCAGAAGATCTGGAATATGATGCCGGATCATGTATTCCTCGTACGCCGAGGCGATCGACGGCTCGACTTGTGCGGTGATCTCATAGGTAACTTTCATATGATCTGAATCCGTTAACAACGCTTTTTAATATGAATGTAAATCTCCGGGAACCGGATCGCGTGAATCATTCATAATTGACTCTCTCAAGTATGAAATTG
>CAZJFB010000094.1:0-13727 GCA_964545145.1 uncultured Chloracidobacterium sp.
CTTCGCTCCTGTCTCTGAGGACCTTATTTGTTCGCGAAATGGGCGTCTATTCGATAGAATCTAAACAAATTAGCCTTATCGCCCGTTCGGACGGTGCTTAAGACTTCAAATGCCACTTTCTTCAATTGAAGATGCCGTCGCTGACATTCGCGACGGCAAGATGATCATTATCGTTGATGACGAGGACCGCGAGAACGAGGGCGACCTGGTCTGCGCGGCAGAAAAGGTCACGCCCGAGATCATCAACTTCATGGCGGTGCACGGCCGCGGGCTGATCTGCCTGCCGATGACCGAGGAACGATGCGACGAACTTCAATTGTTCCCGCAAACTACTGAAAACACGTCTAGTATGGGCACGGCGTTTACGACGTCGATAGAGGCACGCGAGGGCGTTACGACCGGGATCTCGGCCGCCGACCGGGCAAGAACGATCCAGACAGCGGTCGATCCGGCGTCAAAGCCGACGGACCTTGCACGCCCGGGACATGTTTTCCCGTTGAGGGCAAAGCGCGGCGGCGTCCTGGTGCGGGTTGGCCAGACCGAGGCGAGTGTCGATATCGCCAGGTTTGCCGGACTACAGCCGGCTGCGGTCATCTGCGAGATCATGAATGACGACGGTACGATGGCCCGCATGCCCGAGCTAGAGGTCTTTGCCGAGAAGCACGGACTAAAGATCATTTCCGTCGCTGATCTCGTTAGGTATCGCGTGCAAAAGGAGACCCTGGTCCGGCGAGTTGTCGAGACAGAGTTGCCAACGGACCACGGACCGTTTCGGACGATGCTCTACGAGAACATCATCAACGGAGAGACGCACTTAGCGCTTGTCGCCGGCGATGTTTCGAATACAACCGAGCCGGTACTGGTTCGCGTCCAAACCGAGAACATTACGTTCGCGATGTTCGGGGCACGCCTTGGCGAGGCGGCCGAAGCCATACAGTCCTCTCTCCGGCAGATCTCCCAAGCGGGACGCGGCGTGATACTTTACCTGCGGCAGCGTGAGAACAACCTTGATCTGGTCAATCAGCTGCGTACCTACGCCGTGATGCAGGAATCGGGCATCGACTTCAAGGCGGCACGTGCGGAGACGGGCTACGGAAAGGTTCATGATCACGGTATCGGGGCACAGATACTAAAGGACCTCGGCGTCAAAAAGATCAGGCTGTTGTCAAACCATCCTCCTCGCGTGTCGGCTCTCGAAGCGTTCGATCTGGAGATCGTGGAAACCGTGAGTTTGTAGTTCAATTTGGGGCATAAACGGGCAATGCCGGACGAAAAGGACGAAACACAATACGAAGAAACGCCGCCGCGAAATGGGCGTTCGTGGCCCCGACGGCTGCTGCTCTCGATCGGAGCCGCAGTGATCGTAGTGTTGTTCGTGGGTCTTGTCGGCGTAATTCTGTACAAGACCGGGGCTGTTGATACCTACGTGCGTTCGCAATTTGTCGCGCGTATGGACGAGATGGGGATCGTTTTCGACTCAGAGGCATTCCGGTTGTCGGCATCGCCGCTCGAGCTGCACATTCGCAACGCGACCTTTACCAACAAGACGAACGGCGAGAAACTCTTCTATCTTCGCGAAGCTCACATCGGCATGACGCTGCTCGACGCACTGTCGTTGAGGGCGAGCCGCGATATCAGCATCGACACGACCGAGATCACGGGTGCCGAGGTATGGGTAAAGTTCGACGAGAACGGCCGCTCGAATTTCGCAGACCTTCGGCTAGTAGAGGACAAGCCGGGCGGTGCGGTGAATTTCAGGTACGAGGCGGTCAATTTTTCGCTGAGGGACAGCGTCGTTCATTTCGGCGACCAGCCACGGGCAGTGTCGGGCGACGCGAAAAACATCACTTTCTTACTGACGCCGGTTGCCGAGACCGATCGGCGAAAATTCAACTTTGACCTAACATCGACCGACTCTAACTTCGCCTACGAGGAACGCGTTGTTCAAGATGTCGATCTTCGTGCAGCAGGTATCGCGGACGATAAAGGGGCCGAGTTCAGCCGTTTCGAGTTGAGCACGCCGCTCGGCACATCGACGCTTACGGGCACTCTCAGAGACTGGGCTTCGCCAAAATATTCATTCGATATCCAGACGACGGTGGATCTGACTCAGGCGGCGGCGATCGCTTCGCCGTCGACGTCGCTGACCGGCGTAGGGAATTTCAAAGGTAAGGTAACCGGCGAGGGCGAGACTTACAAGATCGAGGGTGAGGCTGATTCCGGAGCTCTGCGGGCAGGCGGCGTTTACCTGAAGGCGATGAATGTCGCCGGAACCGTTGCCGGCACCAACTCAAACTATGAGGCAAACGGTACTGCCGTCGCAGAGATGCTGACGTTTGAGGATTTTCGCGTCGACTTTCTCAAGCTGATCGGCAATGTTCGAGGAACGGGCAGCGACTTTAGATGGTGGGGCGACCTTCAGGCTGCGGCCGCCAGTTCGAAAAGCCTGAGTCTTGGCGGCCTGTATCTTTCCGACGCGAGGGCGGAAGTCAAGGACCGTCAACTTCGTGGCGAGGCGGCAAATGGCAAGGCAAAGCGTTTTGCGATCGGCGACAACGAGTTCTCGGAATTGCAGGCCGGCGGGCTCAACGTCTCGGTTGACGGCGGCAACATCGATATCTCGTCGCCCACCGCGAGGGCAGGCTCATTCGTGACCGAAGACTTTCGACTCGACGGAATGACAGGCACCGGTGTAAAGGTCAAACGTCGTCCCGGCGAGGTCAATGTCGATATCGGCAGCATCCGCTCTGACTCGGCCGAGATCAGAGGGAATAAGGCAAACGGTGTAAAGGCGACGGATTTTCGGTTTACTGATCTGCCGGATTCGACCGCTGTCTCGGCGAAAGGCCTTAATGTGGACGAGGTCCGTAACGACGTTGCGAGGGTCTTTGGGCTAGAGGCGCCGTTGGTAGAACTTGAAAATGCTCCGTCGGGCCTGGTGGTCTATGCGGACAAACTCCGCGTGGCAAAGATCGATAGCGGTTCTGCTATTTTGGGCAGCATCAATATCGGCGGCGTCAGGCTCACGGTGAGGCAGGGAAGGCTCGAGGCCCGCTCAAACGACATTGACGCCGGCGATATCGCACTTACAAAGTCGGCTTCGCTCGAGAACGGCGGCAAACTCGAAGCGGTCAAATTTGCCAAGCCGCTCTACATTCTCGAGCCGTCGGGCCGATACCGGGCGACGGCTGATATGAGCCTGGGCGGCGGAGCCATCGGCAGCGTTGCCCTCGGTTCGGCCAGGGCAAAGATCGAGGCTACCAACGAGACTGTCACCCTTAACGAACTCGTTGCCGACGTGATGGAAGGCCAACTCAAGGGACAGGCAGTCATTTCGACATCCAGCCGCGGCCGATCGACGATAACAGGCGACTTTGCAAAGCTCGATATCGCCAAGCTCATCGCCCTGCAGGGCGGTTCGGTCACGCCGATCGACGGCGAGACGACCGGAAAGGTCGACCTGGCCTTCTCGGGAACTGATATTCGCAATTCCAGCGGTACTGTGATCGCCGATATCCGGGCCAACGCGGGTACCACCGAGAAAGGCCTGATCCCTGTTAACGGCGCCGTCAGGCTGACGGCCGTCAACGGCCTTTTCAATATCGACAAGGCGGACCTCAGGACCGACAAGAGCACGCTATCGGCGAATGGGCGGTTCGATCTGAATAACGACGATTCCGACATGACACTGGCGCTTCGTTCAACCGAGGCCGGCGAGATCGACCGGCTGGTTCGTGTGCTGGGCTTGTCGCCTGAACTCGAGCGGCAGATGGACTCGATGCAGGTGCAGTTGGCAGGCGGCCTGACCTTCGACGGGACGCTGAAGGGGAATGTGTACGACCCAAACATCGATGGCCGGGCATCGCTTGATTCGATATCGATGCGGGGCAGCGAACTCGGCTCTGTGACGAGCGACGTCATAGTAACGCCCGCCGGCGTCGATCTTCGAAACGGCAGGCTTAGCGAACGCCGCGGCGGCAGCGCACTTTTCTCGATCAACATACCTTACGGCGGCCAGAACAACGTTACGGTCAAAGCGACGCTGGCTGACGTCGACGCCGGGAATTTGCTCGCCGCATTGCCGGTCGAACTTCCCGAAAGGATCCGCGACCTCGACGGCCGTACGTCGGGCACCGTCGATATAGCCGGCCTGCCTAACGACGCTCACGGCGAGATCAACCTTGCTGCGGCAAAGGGCGTTATCGCCGCGCAGGAATTTGACGGCCTCAAGGTGAAGGCAGTTTTTCGCGGGACCTCGATCGCTCTCGAACAGGCCGAGATGCGGGTCGGGCAGGGCAGTCTCACGGCGGCCGGAAGCTACGACCGTTCGTCGACGGCGTTCAATTTTGACATCGGCGGCAAGGCAGTGCCTCTGCCGCTAGTTCTTGCCCTGCTGCCGAGAAATGACAGTATTCCGGCGATCACAGGCGACGTTGAGTTCACCGCAAAAGCGACGGGGATCTACGATCGGGCATCGACATACGACATTAAATTCAACGGCGTCGCCCCGAACGTTCAGGTTGCGGACAGTGCCCTGGGCAACGTTGCATTTAAGGGGCAGACCGTCAACCAAATGCTGACCGCCGATCTCACCGCAGTGCTTGAGGGGCGTCCGCAGGTGGTGACCGCGTCGGTCAATTTTGCCGATGACGATCTGCCGCTGACCGCGACGACCAACTTCGATCAGAGCCCTGTCGCACCATTTCTGGCATTCATCCCGCAGCTCAAGAACTATCCGATCACGGGCACAGGCACCGGACGCGTCACTTTCGGCGGCAAACTGATGGCTCCGGACGGCAAGGGAAACCGCGCCGTTTCGTCGTCTGGTCTGAGCGGCGTCGCAGAATTCTCGCAACTCTCGATACAGGTTGAGGACACGCCGCTTTCAGCGGCCGAGCCGATCCTGATCAGGTTCAATACGCGAGAGGTTGTATTCGAGCGTGCCCGTTTCGGCGGCAGCGGATCGAATATGTCGATCACGGGTACGGTCGCTCTGGCCGATGCCGGCACAAATGACCTCGCTATTGACGGCCGCGTCAATCTTAGTCTGCTGAACCTGTTTACAAAGGACACATTTTTTGCCGGCTTTGCCGACACTCAAGTGCGGATACTGGGGCCAAACAAAGCGATCTCGGGATCGGCCAATTTTGTTAACGCCTCGGTCGCGACATTTCTGGGCTCGGACCGCTTCACGGCGGACCGCGTAAAGGCACGCGTCATCTTTACGTCCAACCAGGTCGAGGTCGAAGAGGCCGTCGGGTATCTCGGCGGCGGCCGGTTCACCGGCAGCGGCGGCGGTGTACTCGACGGCTTTTCAGTCGCCTCATTTCGATTCGGCCTGAACGGCACCAATGTCACGGTCCCGCTGCCAAAGGACTTCACCACCACGGGCGACGCTCAGCTTGAGATCACCGGGATACGCCCGGCGAAGAACGACAACCTGCAGCTGACTATCGGCGGCCGCGTCTTTGCAAGGCGGAGCGTCTATTCAAAGGACATCGACCTCGCCAATCTCGTAAGCGGCCGGCGGGCACCTCAATTGTCCGGCGGTGCCGGAGCGATCGCCCCTCCGCAGTTCGATAGCCTCGTGATCGAGGGGCGCGATGCTTTGATCGTCAGGAATAATATCGCCGACCTGACCGCGTCCGTTTCGCTGGTGCTCTCTGGCGATACGAATAGCCCGCGGCTGTCGGGCCGAATTTCGGCGAACAGCGGCACGATCTTTTTCCGGAAAGACCGCTACGAGGTGCAGCGGGGCGTGCTCGAATTTCCACCCGAAACCGCGATCGAACCTGTTATCAATCTGCAGGCAGAATCTGAGATCGCCGGTTACCAGGTCTTTGTTAACCTCAACGGGCCACTCAAAGACTCAGAGCTACTCTCGGCGACCGTGCGTTCGAGTCCGGCATTGCCCCAGGCAGACGTCGTATCGCTGATCACCACCGGCAGCCTGACCAACACAGCCGGCGGCATCCCGACACTCGCGCAGACAGGTATCAACACGGCGGCAGAAATTCTGACCGACACGATCATCAATAATCCTGCTCGGCGGGCGACCGACAAGCTCTTTGGCCTCAATGTCTTCGAGATCGATCCGCTCATCTCGGGTCAGCAATTGAATCCGTCGGCACGGCTCACGGTCGGCAGACAGATAAATAACAATCTCCGCGTGACGTACGCGACCAATCTGTCCCAGGATCAGAATCAGGTGCTGGCCCTCGAGTACCGCGTTTCGAACCGGCTCTCGGTGGTTGCACAGTACGAGCAGCGTTCGCTGACGAACGTAACGCGTAACCGCGACAATTTCAGCTTTGAGGTCAGGTTCAGGAAGCGGTTTTGACCGCGACATCAAATGGCGATAGCGACTGGCATTCTAAGACAACAAACAGCGGCGCCGTTTCGCCGTTGTTTGCAAGTGACGAAGGCCTTCGCTGTCGCGATGATCTTAATGCTGTCAGCCGTAACGGCACTTGCCCAGAACAAGTACGAATCAAGGAATATCTCGAAGATCGATGTCCGTCTCGCCGAGACGACACAGAACGCACAATTGATCGAGCAGTATCGGCAGACCGTTCGTGAGGCTGTCGGCGGCGTGTACTCGACGCCTCGAATTCGTGACGCCATTGCAGAACTCTACGATTCGAAAAAGATCGACACGGTCTCTGTCACTGCTTCACTCGATGCGGCGGGCAATGTTGAGCTTACCTTCGAAATTAAACGAAAGACTCAGGCCGGCCGCATCGCGATCGAGGTCGGGACGACGCTCGGCGACAAGGTGACCGAGCAGGACATGCTCTTCAAACTCAACCTCGTCACGCCCGGTTCCACGCTGACCGAGCAGGTCCTGCAGAATAACGCCGATGAGATACTCGACTATCTGCGTGAGCGAGGGTTTTACCAGTCCCAGGTCAGGTACGAGCGGCGTCCGCAGCCGAACGGAAACGAGGTCGGCGTGCTCTTTCGCGTAACTCCGGCAACCCAGGCAAAGGTGGAAAAGATCACGGTGAATATCGACGGCTATTCAAAACCGGTCGCACCGCGCAGCCTGAAGCTACGTGTCGGCGGGCCTTTCTCTCGCGACCGTCTGTTAGCCGACGTTGCAAAGGTCCGCGAGCTGCTCCGCAAAGATGATTTTCTCGCCCCCGACCTCGACGAACCGCGTGTGACCTACGATAGCGACGCTAACATGATCGCGGTCGCATTCACCGGAAAGGTCGGGCCGAAGGTCGCCGTCGAAGTCGTGACCGAGAAGGAAAAGGTTGGCGACTCGACCCAGGGAAGGCTGCTGCCAATCAAGCGTGAGGGCACTCTAGATTACGCCGCCATCGTCGAGGGCGAGCGCCGTCTCGAGAACCACTATCAGGAACTCGGCTACTTCTTTGCTGACGTGACGCCGGTCTGTTCCGCAAAGCCGCAGTTGACCGACACCGAGGGCAACCTGATCGGTAATGGGACCGAATTCCTGTGCCAGTTCCTAGGCGGCGAGGACCTGATGGGTCGCGAGATCGACGTCAAATATCAGGTCTCGCTCAATCGCAGGCTGACGTTGACGCGGCTGCGCATTCGCGGTACCAACAAGCTTACGATCGACGATGTCAGGACCGTACTCGGGTCTCAGGAGGCGAATATTCTCGGCGTGATACCGGTGCTCGCCTACGGCCGGGGTTACACGAGCGGCTCGATACTCGAAGACGACGCAGAAACGATCAGGTCGCTGATGGCAGAGCTTGGTTATCGCGATGCTGCCGTTCGTGTCAATCAGGGCGTAACGCCGAATGGCGAGGATCTCATCATCACTTTTCAGGTTGACGAGGGCGTGCCGTCAGTCGTTACCGAGGCGACGATCACGGGGAATACGATCGCCGACTCTGCGACACTCATTGCTCAACTGCCGTCGCTCGCTAACCTCAATTATTCTCGGGCCAAGGAACGCAATGCCGTGCAGAAGCTGCGCGAATACTATGCAAACCTGGGTTATTACGACGCCAAGATAACCTCGACGATAACGGGCCTAGACGGTGAGCCCGGGGCGGACAAACGCAGCTTGAAGGTCAACTTCAAGGTCGAGTCCGAGGGCAAAAAGGTCGTGATCAATCGTGTCCTGATCAACGGCATCGAGTCAACGAAAAATACTGCCGTATTGCGGGCCGTTACGCTGCGCGAGGGTGAGGTTCTGCGTGCGGTTGACATCTATTCGAGCGAGCAGAACCTCTATGCGACCGATGCGTTCACTCGCGTCGAGATAAAGCCGCAACCGGCGGGCGACGGGCCCGACGGGACGCGGCTAACGGATGTGATCATCAATCTCGAGGAACAGCCGCCGCGTCTGCTGTCGTACGGCGGCGGTTACTCGACCGATGTCGGCCTGAGCGGATTCTTTGACATCAGGCATGTCAATCTCTTTGGGCGTCTGTGGCAGGGCGGGGCCCGCGTCAAAATGAGCCAACGCCAGCAGCTTGTCCAGTTTGACTTTATCAATCCGCGGTTCGTGCGCGACGGCGAGAAGCGATGGGCACCGCTGACGCTTACCGCACAGTACCAGCGAGACACGACGGTCACGCGGTTCTTTAGATCTACGTTTGACCGCGGGACGTTTGGCATTGTCCAGCGTATCGGGCCGGACGGCAATCCGATAGATGAATTTGGCCGCGACGCCGGCAGTCCGACGATCAATCGACTTGCCGTCTCGGCTGAGACAAACCGCACCATCAGCCGCCGCGACCGGAGCCTTGTTTTTCTCCGGTATCGATTTGAGGATGTTCGGCTATTCAATATCGACAGCCTACTTATCAAAGATCTGCTTGCGCCTGACCGCAAGACGCGGATCTCGGGTTTTGGCGCCACTTTTGTCCGCGATACGCGGCAAAACTGTTCGGTCAAATATTCTCTGCTCGACCTTATCGCCAAGGGCGAACCGACCGACCGGTGCCGCTACAACGCGAGCGACCCGACCAAGGGCCAGTACCTGACGGCAGATTACAACGTTTCGTTGCCCGCACTGGGTGGCGACGTCGGCTTTCATAAGTTTCAGGCGAGCTATAATTATTTCTATACTTTCGAGCGGCTAAAAAATACGACGTTTGCCGCTCGCGGCATGCTAGGTGTTGCCAGCGTATTTTCGGGCGGCGACCGGTATACCAATTCCCCGTACCCGCAACTGAACGGCCTGCTGCCGATCAGCGAACGCTTTTTTGCCGGCGGGCCGAATAATCTTCGCGGATTCGACTTTGAGGAAGCCGGGCCGCGTGTGGTCGTTGTTCCGACCGGGACATTCCTCAACAGCAGCGGCCAGCAGGTATTCCTCGACCCATTCACTGTACCCTTCGGAGGCAATGCCCTGGCGGTCGTGAATATCGAGGGCCGGATCCCGGTATCGAAGACCGTACGTGTCGTGCCCTTTTACGACGGCGGCAATGTGTTTCGCCGGGCGGGCGACATTTTCAAACGGCCGACAGTCGCCGCCAACGACATTGCCGGACAAAATCAGCGAGCGATCTGGACGCACACAGCAGGACTAGGGTTTCGCATCAAAACGCCAGTCGGCGGAGAATTTGGCTTCGATTACGGACATCTGATGAATCCGCCGACATTCCTGATCCCGCAGACGGTTGGCCCGCCGGCACAATACCGCCTCCGTCAGGGCCACATTCACTTCCGTTTCTCCCAGGCATTCTGAACCCTGCCGTCGGAAGTCAACCCAATTCGACGCAGATCCGCAGAAAACGGAGACATTTCCCTTAGTTGTCGAGGTTACGTTCGGGTGATCTCGTGATAACGTTTCCGTCCGTAAATCTCGTTGAGAGAGAGTTTCCCTCATCATCAGATACGCCCATTGCGGCGAGTGAACCGGTTAGCGAGAGGCCCGTTGAGCCGTCGCCGATCACTTCGAACGTAACCATTATGCACCGCCTTGGCACCGCCGATGCGACAAAGTTATTCGTCGAATCGATGAGCATCCCGAGACGTCCCGCTTCATTGGCGTTCACGGTGAGCACAGACCCATCGGGTGCGGCCTCGGCAAGCGCGACCGTCGGGTTGGCCAACGTCGATGCGTCGTACTCCAAAGTAAAGCTCACAGCCGATTCATTGCCGAATGGCGTTATCTCAACCGGGACCGTGATCGTACTGGGCGAGTCAACGATCGACGTGCCGATCCTTACCTCACGACCAAAGAAATACGCGTAAACGTCATCGATAAAGGACGTCATGATTGAGGACGGCATCGCGTTCGGTCCGCCCGCTCCTGTCAACGGGTCGAGTCCCGTCGCGTAGCGTCTCGCCTGCGTAACATCACCCGAGTTGATCACCCCGTCACCGGACGTCGCCCTCGGGGCGACGTCCGCCCTCTGAAGTTCATTGGTCAACGGATTAGGCGTATCGAGTCCGGTCGCGAACCTTCTCATCTGTACCACATCGCCCGTCAGGACAATACCGTCGCCCAATGGTCTGGGTGCAATGTCTCCCTCAAATCCCGGGGTTGGCGTCGCAGTCGGCGTGCCAGTCGGTGTTGAAGTCGGCGTCGCTGTTGGAGAGACCGTCGGAGTGACCGTGGGCGTGGCGGTCGGACTATTCGTCGGCGTTGCGGTCGGCGTCGACGTGGGCGTGTTCGTGGGGGTCGCTGTCGGCGTACTCGTTGGAGTAGCTGTCGGCGTGTTCGTCGGTGTTACCGTTGGGCTCCCTGTCGGAGTGGCGGTAGGCGTGTTGGTCGGTGTGGCCGTCGGCGTATTCGTCGGCGTCGGTGTTGTTGGGAGACATTTGCCCGACGGGCCGGCGATCACGATCGAGGCGATCTCTTGCGGTGACAAAGCCCGGTTGAACAGTTCAAGCTCGTCGATCAGACCATGGAAAGCAAATGCCGGATTGCTCACGTTTCGGCCGATAACCATCGGATCGGTCACGGCATCGATAGTACCTGTCTGGGGCTGATCGGCTACCGGCACTCCGTCGACGAAAATGCGTATCGATGAGCCGTCGTAGGTCGCCGCGACATGGTGCCAAACGCCATTAGTGATCACATTGGCAGTCGAAGTGGCGGTGCGATAAACCCCGCCGATCATGATCACAAATTGAAGAGCATTGTCAGGCCCAAATGGTGAATGAACGGTCTCAAACACGTATCCCCCGATGTTTGCGGCGGATCTTTTCTGCAGAATTGTCCGTCCGTGGCCCGACGAGTCTAACCTTATCCAGGCATCGATGGTTATTTGGTTCCCCGTGTTCTGATTCGAAGCGTGGGAAATAGTAATTTGGTCATCGACGCCGTCAAAGCTGAACGCACGACCGACAAAACCGTTGGCAAAACCCACCCCATTCTGCAGCGTTCCGTGATTGCCGTTGATCGTATCTAGTGCGTTATCCTCCGCCCTCCACCAGGAGACCATCTGAGCGGGCGGTGTTACGCATACCTGTGGATCTACAGACTCGGCAACATAGTACTGGATCACGGATGGTCCGCCGTTGCCGATATCATTCCATGTAGCCGCACGGTTATTGCCTTGGGCAAAGAAGGTAGCGTTATCCTCAGTGCCGCCAAAATTGTTAGGCTCGCCCGGTGTCCAGGATGTATATGAGAAAGGTTCACCGGTAACCCATGCCCAGTTTCCGCCGGGTTCCGCAAGCTTGTCGTATTGATAACCGCCAATATTGGGCCCCTCGTTGTTGTTCGCTCCGTCGAGAGCCCAATAAGTCGGACAATTAATGCCGTTGAAAATGAAGCTATTCTCCGCTGTTGAAGTTATCACCGCTAGATCTGCCCGGGCACCACCCGGCGCAGTGAGTGACCTTGCCTGGCTGCGTGCCGCTATCCAACTTGCTGTTCCAGCTATCTGCTGAACCGAGTAGTTGTGACCATTAAATGGGTACCACTGTCCGGGAGTCCATTGGCTCGCACATACTCCCGGCGTTGCTGTCGGAGTCACGGTCGGAGTCGCGGTAGGCGTTGGAGTTGCACCGCCGCAGAGGCCTGCCGCACCGCGAATCTCGCTCTCTGCAAGAGCACGTGAATAGATCGCAACCTCGTCGACGATCCCGTTGAACCATCGGAGGGGCGAACCGCCGCCCCACGAGTATCCGAAATTCACCGGGCGAGTGTTGTTAGCAGGCGATGTAAATGGGGTCGTCCCTTGCAGCACGCCGTCGACGTAAAGGCGAATGTTGCTGCCGTCCCAGGTGCCGGCTATGTGGTGGAAAACACCGTCAAATGGATCGACGGCCGACTCGACGCCGATAAAATTCGTAGAGCCGCCGCCACCTGCCCCGATGAACCAGGAGATCCGGTTACCTGCGGGATTTGACTGGAAGGCCCAACCGGTCGAATCCGTCCAACCGTGTGATTTGTCAACAACGAGCACTTGTCCGCTTGGTGCCGAGTTTGACCTCATCCAAAACTCGGTTGAGAAGCCTCCCGGATTGACATTGAGATTGGTGTTGTGAGGAATTGTGACACCCGCATTCGTTCCGTTTAGATTAAATGCCTGCCCAACCTTTCCGGCAACGTAAGTCGTACCGCCGACAAGTGTGCCGTTATTCGCACCTGCGGTATCGTTTGGATTGCTTTCTCCTTTCCACCAGCTGACCTTATTGTCGGGCGAGACGATCGGGCAACCACCACATGTGCCACCCGTGAGTGAAAAATTGTCGAAAGTCACCGATGTCGTGTCATTAGAGCCCGGCTGTAGTTGGAGAACAAATTCAAGCCGAGTCAGCGGCGACGCATTGCTTTGCGAGAAGATCGGATTGTTGTTAAAGTAACCGGTCAGGGTCGCTCCTGTACGAGTGATCTTAAAGGTGCCGCCGGTTGCGGCGGTAGCGGTACAACCCTGAACTCCGCCGTTCCATACGTGAACATTTAGGCCTCCGCAAGAGTTGTCATAAACGTCAAATAGGACCGAATTATCCGCAAACATCGTATGTAACTCGATCTGATCTATCGCAGGACCTATCACCGCATCGCGAAAATCGATCTGCGTTGAGAAATCTCCCGCAATCTGCCCGCCAAATGCACCCAGATCCAGCCGAACGACTACATTCTGGATGCCGCCGGGACTGTTCATAGCCGTCTTGGCAAGGCGAACATCGCCTTGCGAGGCATTGACTGAGAACAAACCGGGCGTGGTTTGGATCACTGACCAAAATTGAGGGGTAAGGCCGGCAGAGAAATCGTCGGTAAACGTCGAATTGCCCGGCGTACAACTGCTGGAGCATTGCCCCGCCGAACCTGCGTTGAAGATCGACTGAACTTCACTTTGCGTCAGGGCGCGGTTGTAAACCTCTGACTCATCGATCCTTCCGGTGAAATAGACATTGTTGTTGTCGTCGCTGCTGACCCTGAGGCCGGAGGAACTGTTGACGACCGTTTTTGGTCCGATAAAACCCGACGCGGCAAAAATACCGTTGTAATAGATCTTCAGGATGGCATTGTCGTAGGTGCAGGCGATGTGGGACCACTGATTCATCGGAATTCCGAACGGTATCGGAGTGATCAGTTGGTTCTGCGGCCACGGCTCCCCCGCGGCATTGAACTGACAATATACTTCGGTGTTGTTGGATGTGATGCCCATTTGATAGCCATTGTTTCCGCCGCCGCCGCCGATCTTTGAAATGACGCCGCCCTGCGGCACGCCATTATGCAGCGCCGTCGGGTAGATCCACGCGTCCATCGTGAACTCGGTCGTAACGTCGAGACTCGATGAGTCGGGCACCTGAACGTAGTTGCTGCCGTTAAAACT
>CAZJFB010000095.1:0-13647 GCA_964545145.1 uncultured Chloracidobacterium sp.
CTCCGCACCGGCCTTGGCTGGGTTTGGCAAAACCCGCTGCCGCAGGGAAATCCGCTTTACAGCATTCATTTTGCCGCCGACAAAGAGACAGGTTTCGCGGTCGGTTCAGACAACACGATTCTCAGCACGACGGATGGCGGATTTAGCTGGCGAAAGCAGATCTCGCTTACAGACGTTACTTTCTCTGGCGTTTTTGTCCGCGACAAGCTGAACGCATTTATCGTTGGGGCTCGCGGTACCGTTCTCTCAACGATCAATGGCGGAAAGGAATGGAAGGCGGTCGCCGTCGATACCCGCGATCACCTCTCATCGATCAAGTTCACCGGGGCCGACCTGCGGACCGGTTGGATAACGGGAACCTACGGACGGATCCTGAGGTCGATCGACGGTGGGCTAACGTGGACGGTACAGAACTCTGGGACCAGTGACCAACTGCTTAATTTGGATGCATTCGACGCCGCTCATGCCGTTGCCGTCGGATTGAACGGGACGGTAATAACGACGTCCGACGGCGGTGAGACGTGGCGGCCGGCATCCGATCCCTGTTCGGGAGCGATGGTGACAGATGCAGCCTTCGTTACTGACAAACTCGTGCTCGTTGCCGGCTTCGGAGGATGTGTGGCACGCAGCACTGATGCAGGCTCGACCTGGACGCGGGTCGAGACCTTCAGCTCGGCAGATATGCTCTCGATCTCGTTCGCTGACGTCTCGAATGGCTCGATGACCGACGCTAACGGTCTCGTCTGGCTGACCGCCGATGGCGGGACGACGTGGCTGCCGTTTAACGTTCGTACGAATCCGAAGCTAGTCGCGATCACATTTGCCGATCGCTTTACAGGCTGGGCCGTTGGCGAGAACGGGTTGATCCTTCGAACCGACGATGGCGGTTTTAGTTGGCAGCGGCTGAGCGAGGGCGGTCGCGAAGATGTCAACGATATTGCTTTTCTCAATGATTCTATTGGCCTTGCCACTGGCTCCCGCGGCCGAATTTGGATCACTAATGACGCGGGAAAGAATTGGCTCGCAGTTTTTTCGTCGGTAACCAGCGGGCTAAATTCGATCTCGTTCATCGACGGCCAAAAAGGCTGGGTCGTCGGTGACGGCGGCACGGTGCTGAGGACGATCAATGGCGGCGCAAGCTGGGGCAAAGGCATCTCGGGAGTAACTGAAGACCTGCTCGCCGTAAGCTTTGTGTCCGATAGGATCGGTTTTGCTGTCGGGGCAAACGGAATGATATTGCGTACCGCAACAGCCGGCGCGTATTGGGAACAGGTCGAGTCGGGCACGCGGCTGTGGCTTGAGGACGTGAAGTTTTTTGATGACAAACGGGGCGTTGTCGTCGGCGACAAAGGCACGATACTGCGGACCTCCGACGGCGGGGCTACATGGGAAAATATCAGGACCAATGTTAGGGAAAACCTGTACGCACTCAGTTTTGTTGACGACAAGAATGGTTTTGCGGTCGGCTCCGGGGGCATAACACTCTACACGTCAGATGGCGGTGCAACGTGGCAGGATCAGGAGTCAGCGGTAAAATTTAATCTTTTTGCAGTTCAGGCGTTTGGCCCAGCGAGTGCGATCGCGGTCGGCGAACTCGGTACGGTGCTTATTACCGAGGACGCCGGAAAGACCTGGGCGACACAGCAGGGGATCACAGGTAAAGTGCTGCAGGCAGTGGTTTATCGGGGCGGCGACCGGTTGTGGATCGGTGGAAGGGGCGGGGCGATGCTAAAGCGGACCGCTCCATTGTCACCGCGTGCGGTAAGCCTTCCCGCAGGCCCGCCGACGCTCAAGAACGCGCCGCCAAGGCTGAAGCCAAAGTCGCGCAGTCCGCTGGTGACGATAACGGACGACGGTGATATCCCGATGGCGGCACCGCCGAAGAAGCCTAATTGAGTTTGATGGCTACCGAAATCCATTCGCCGGAATGGCGGATGTCGGTATCTTGGATCTTTGACAACTTAAGCTGCTCCACGATCTCTGGTTCCTGTGAGACAAGGATGCCGGAAAGGATGAGCCAACACTTTGTCTTTGCGAGAAGCAATGGTAGAAGTGGTGAAATGACGTCGAGCGTCAGGTTTGCACAAACAAAGTCGAACTGCGGAGTATTTGCGTCTATCGGCCCATCGGCAAACTCGATCCTCGCTGCAACGCCGTTGAGGACGGCGTTCTCACGGGCGATCTTGACCGAGTCAAGATCTGTGTCACAGGCTAAGATCGTCGAACCGCCAAGTTTCGCGGCGGCGATCGCGAGAATTCCCGTCCCAGTCCCGACGTCGAGCATCGACATTGTCGGCTCGTAGATCGTGTCGATTGCCTCGATACACAATTGGGTAGTTTCATGGGTGCCTGTGCCAAACGCCATGTTCGGCTCGACGCGGATCACGATCTTACTTTCGTCGAAAACGTCCGACCACGGTGGAGCGATGACAAATCTGCCAACCTCCGTCGGCCGCCAGTGTTTTTTCCACTCGGCGAGCCAGTCGGTCTCTTCGACAACACGGCCAAATACCCCGAGCACCGAAGACAGATCGAATCCGTAGATCGCGAATTCGCTTGCCACGGCTTCTCGAACAATACTAGTGTCAGCCGGAACGTCGAAAAAACCCGTTACGCATAGCGGCTCATCAGGCCGTTTCCTGAGCCCGTTGATCTCGGTCCCGAGTGCTCCGCATTCGTTCAGGGCCGACTCAATGGCCTCTACGGTGCTGCGTTCGGCTAGTACATCGACGGCGTGCCACACTTTCGCGGGGGTGTCGTTCATTGCCGCACTCCCATTTCGTCGAGTTCGCGTTCGCGGTTACGCCAGTCTTCGACCACTTTAACGAAGAGCTTCAGGAATACTCTTTTGCCGATAAGGTTCTCGATATCGATTCGGGCCCTGGTTCCGACGTCCTTTATCCTGGAGCCCTGTTTACCGATCACGATCTTCTTTTGCGATTCTCTTTCGACGTAGATCGCACAGAAGATGCGTGTAACGGCCGGGTCGGAATCATCCCAAAGCTCGGGAACGACGGCCGTCACATAAGGTATCTCCTCGCCGGTCGATGCAAGTATCTTTTCGCGGACCATCTCGGCGGCGATCTGCCTGAGGGGCTGGTCGGTGAGTTCGTCCTCGCCAAATATGGGTTTGCCCTCGGGAAGGTGCTTGATGATCTGGGTCAGAAGGTTGTCGATCGCATCGCCCTTGAGGGCCGATACCGGTACGATCTCGGCAAATTCGAACTCATTCGAGTAATGCTCGATCAGCGGCAAAAGCGGTGTCTTGTTCTTTAGCTTGTCGATCTTGTTTAGGACAAGGATCGCAGGCTTTGCCGAGTTCTTGACAAGGTCGAGAACAAAGCGGTCGCCGTTGCCTGTCGAGACGCTCGCGTCACGCATCAGTACCAGAAGATCGACGTTGAGAATGGCATCATGGACCGATGCCATCATCCGTCGGTTGAGCAAATGCCCGGGCTTATGCACACCGGGCGTATCGACGAATACGATCTGGCCGTCGTCGCGAGTAACGATGCCCTGTATCTTATGACGCGTCGTTTGCGGTTTATTCGAAACGGCGGCGATCTTCTCACCGACGAGACGATTGAGCAATGTGGACTTTCCGGCGTTCGGCCGCCCGATGAGGGCTACATAACCGCTTCTGAAGCTATTCGAAGACATCAGTTAACGTTAACAGAACGCGTACGGCTTGCAAGTGCTAGGGTTGTTTGATCAGCCGCTGCTTCGCGTCCATAGCCTCGCGAAACGCGCCTCCACTCACGTCCTCGAGCTTGATCGCCTCATCGTAAAGCCTGAGAGCATATGCGTTATCGTCGAAATACTCGTAGATCCTTGCAAGTGCGACATAGGTCAGCGAGAGCAGTGCCTTGTCCGTGTTGGGTGTGGCCGTGCGAAGCACATTGCTGTAAGCGACCTTGGCGTCAAGAAGCCTCTGGGCCCTTGCATCTTCGTCCTCAATTCCGGCAGCGGAAAGCCCGGCAACACGGCCAATGTTGTAGTAGATACGCGGTTCCGACGGATACTCTGTGAGGAGCTGCTTCAGATCGGCGTTGGCCTTGCCGTAGTTCTTTGTCTCAATGGTTTTCTGAATATCCAGCAGCCGAGTGGTGACCGGATTTTCAACGGGGGCCGTACGGACCTCAGGGTTTTTTCTGCGTTGTTCGCGAGCCGCCAATGCCCGCTTTCTGGGCTCTGCGGCGGCGATGACTCGAGCCGTTTCCTTTGCCGGATCAAACGCCGCGATCATCTCTCGCATCGACGAAGCAATGTCGAATCCCGATTCCTCGATACCCTTTAACTGTTCGGCAAAATAGAACGAAAGGACCGCGCCCTTTTCATAATCGTCAAACAGCCGGGCGGTGCTTTCGTCGGACAAAGCTAGTCTGAATTTGTCCAGTTCGGCCGAAACGGCCCGACGCTCGGCATCGGTCTTCATTGCTGAGATCTTGGTTCGTGCCTGGTCGGTTGCGATCCTCAACTGGGCAAATTCGCCCTCGCGGACGTCGATCGCCGCGACAAGCGATCGCGTTATGGCGATGAAAGGATCGACCGAGATCGAAGGGTCGGTCTTCCGGCGCTCGTCGATCAATGGTTTCACCCAGGCTCTCATGGCCGCAACCTCATTCGAGTTGGCCAGCACGAGCGGATCGACCACAAATCGTAAGTATGCCCGCCTCGCGTCAGAAAAGCTGAGGTCGGTGTCGGGCGGGACTATCACGTAGTAATCGTCCTTGATGTTCACGAAATTGATATCGCCCTTTGCCGCAAGTCTCTCCGGCACGATAAAGAAACGGCGTTCGGACTCGCGCAATTCGGTCTGGGTTAAGGTCTCAGCCTTGCTATTGGACTTTTTCGTTTCGACCTTGATCCTTTCAATGAATGCCAAGCGTGGACGCGTATGGAGATAATCGAGCAGCTCCTTGACCATCTCTTTAGCTGATGTGCGGAGCACCAGATCGGCTTCTGATCTATAGTCTTTGACGTAATCGTCCAAGCGTGATCCGATCGGCGAGCGGCGATAAAATTCGCGAGCCAGCGGCGCAAAATCCAGCACGTCAAGCAGGCTGCCGGGCAGATCGCTCGTGATCACTGGGTCGGCAAGCTCTGGCACAGGCGTCAGAGTGTACGCCATCGAGATGAAGGGCGAGATGATCTCGGCGTCGGTCAGCTTAGGATTTCGCTTCTTATGAGCGGCGACGAAGGCGGCGATCTTGCGACGTAGATCTTCAGGAACTGTCGCGTTATCAGCGGTCAACTGCTCGCGAAATCGCACGCTCTTTTCCGAGAGCGGCGTGTTGATGAGCTTCTCTGCCGAGCCCGGCGTATTTGCCATTTCAAGCGCCGCGAGCACGACTATCAGGCGTTTGTCAGGCTCGATCCGAACGCCATAATTCGAAAGGTCAAAACCGGCCGGCACGTTCTGAGAAAATACGTTGGCCGCCGCAAAAAGGACTATTATGAATGATATGATTCGACGCATTAATACCTACTAAACTTCGAAATGCCGCTCTAATACAGATGTTTCCAGGCCTGTTTAAGATGCACTCGAACGGCACGGGCACCGGACAAGATAGCTTACTATCGGATAGTCCAGAAATAAAAGTGAAGGGCGAAATTTGATAGGGCCGACGGCCGCTATTGTGTAGATCGGGAAGCTGGCGATCTCGACATTGACCGTTGTACTGATAGCGTCTAAACTCATCTTTTCCTTATGTCGGGCCACGCTCGCATGTTTTGCTTATGACCAGATTAGTTACCCGGAATCGGCTTGCGATGATTTCCGCCGTTGCTGTTGTTTTTGTCCTCGTAACGCTCGCCCTTGGGCCTGTTGGAAACGCAGCATCTATTACGTCCATCTTCACCTCATCCATTCCGAGGTCGAATACGCGATTATTCACGGCGGTCGTCCGGCCTACGGACAAGATCGCTGCCGAGGTCAAGGCCGACACCGCGGACGGCAAGAATACTTCAGTTGTCATATTACTCGCGGAGCAGGCCGATGTGACGGCTGCTTACGGCATCAAAGATCAGGACGAACGTGGTTGGTACGTTTACAACACGCTCACCCGCCACGCGGAGGAAACGCAGGCCGGCATCAGGTCACTTCTGCTTTCCAGGGGGGCTCAGTATCAATCATTTTGGGCCGCGAATATGATCGTCGCTGTTGCAGATGAGAAATTGGTCGAGGAACTGTCGCTTCGTGCGGATGTCGCACGGATCGATTCGAATCGCCCGGTCCGCTGGATCGAGGATCCATCGATCGCGAATCCGAGCGATGCCCCCAGTGATCCGGATGCTCCCGCCGCAGCCGAATGGGGCGTTGCCAGGGTTAACGCACCCCAGGTGTGGGCACAGGGGTTTAACGGTCAGGGAATAGTCATTGGCGAGTTAGATACGGGGGTTCGCTGGACACATAACGCTCTTAAGCCGAAGTATAGGGGGTGGGACGGTTTTGTCGCCGACCACAACTATAATTGGTGGGATTCGGTTCATACGGGTGGGGGGACTTGCGGTCCTAATACGGTAGCACCGTGTGACGATAACGGACACGGTACGCATACGGCCGGAACAACCGTCGGCGACGACGGCACGAATCAGGTCGGCGTAGCCCCGGGGGCAAGGTGGATAGGCTGCCGCAACATGAATGTCGGCAACGGTACGCCGGCGACCTATACCGAGTGCTTTCAATTCATGATCGCCCCGACTGACCTTAGCGGCAACAATCCAAATCCGTCCTTGAGACCGCATGTGCTCAATAATTCGTGGGGATGTCCATCTAGCGAAGGTTGTACGACAAGGGCCGAACTCGAGACGATAGTCAACAATACGGACGCGGCCGGGATCTTCGTAGCGGTGTCGGCCGGAAATTCGGGTTCGGGCTGCTCGACGGTTTCGGACCCACCGGCGATCTATGACGCTTCGTTCTCGGTCGGAGCATTTGACTCGAATAATAATCTGGCAAGTTTTAGCAGTCGCGGACCATCCACGTTCTACACACCAAATTTGTTGAAGCCGAATATTTCGGCTCCAGGTGTTTCAGTCAGATCGTCCACGAGGACGAGTGATACGAGTTTTGGTAATCTTAGCGGTACGTCAATGGCCGGGCCTCATGTCGCCGGCGTGGTTGCGCTGCTGTGGTCCGCCAGGCCGTCACTCGTCAGGAACAATGCCGCGACGAAAGTGCTGCTTCAGAACACGGCGAATCCGGGCGTGAATGTCGCTCTGCAAACCTGCGGCGGAATACCGTCGACACAGATCCCGAACAATTCGTTTGGCTACGGACGGATAGACGCCTTGGCTGCATTCAATGCTTCGGGCGGCGGGACACCAACGCCGACGGCGACCCCGACGAACACTCCAACTGCGACTCCGACAAGTACGCCAACCGTAACTCCGACTAGTACTCCAACGGCAACGCCGACGAATACTCCAACGGCAACGCCGACCAATACGCCAACCGCCACGCCGACAAATACTCCGACTGCTACACCGACGAATACACCGACCGCGACACCTACGAATACTCCAACGGCGACGCCTACTGCAACGCCGGTGACGCCTGCGTTCTCGATCAACAATGTCACAGTTGTTGAGGGTTCGGTTGGAACTTTTCCGATGGTCTTTACGGTTACTAAGACCGGCGACAACGGCCAACCGTCGTCCGTTCTTGTAACTACATCGGACGGAACGGCGACTGCAAATGTCGACTACGTTCCAATCTCTAACCAATTGATCTCGTTCCCAAGCGGAACGTTCACTCAGCAGGTAACGGTAACTATATTCGGCGACCTGATGGCCGAACCTGATGAGACGCTCTTCGTCAACCTCCATGATCCTGTGAATGCGGTCGTTTCCGTGACGCCGGGAGTAGGTACGATCCTTAATGCGGGACAAATCCCTGGGCTCGAGGGTGATGTCACTCCACGTCCACTCGGCGATTTCTTCGTCAACGCTACCGATGTTACACAGGTTAGGCGTTTTGCTACGTTGCTTGATGCTGTGAGCCCCGGGGAGGCACAGCGTGCCGATTCAGCCCCGCGGGCGACCTTTGGCAACGGTGTGATCGATTCGGGTGACGTCGTACAGTCGAGACGGTATGCCACCGGGCTCGATCCAAATACTCCGACCGGCGGGCCGAATCCGCCGACGTTAATGTTCGAAGGAGCATCGGGCATCATCGACGAGTTGTACGCGTACTTCTTTGGACGCGAAGTATATGCCGGACCACTGAACCCCGACGGCGGCACATCGGTCATGCTTCCGATACAGTTCATGCCACACGGTGATGAGGCGGCCGTAAGGTTTATCGTGGAATACGACGCCAGCATTCTTGCGAATCCGCGTGTCACGATGGGAGACCTTTTCGGCGCAGACGCAGTATTGACGGTCAATGACGGTGAAAAGGGCAGGATCATAATCCTCGTTGATTCTTCAGCTCCGGCCGCAAGGTCCGAAACGGCCGCGACCATTGTTAATGTGACCTTTGCCCCAGTGGGACAGGCTCAGGATGGTGCGGCGAAACCGCCAGCCGTAAGGATCCTGGAGCCGAGCATTGCGGACCAATTTGGTAACCCGCTGGCAGTCAGGGCGAAATGAGACTCGGATCAGGCGACATCGTTGTGGCGGTCCTTCACAGCCCCAGAGAGAAGCTGCTCGGTGTCCTCGACACGATAGATGCGGCGGGTGTGACGATGCGATCGATCGATCTGGGCTATTTTGACGATTGGTGCAGGTCGATCGCTTCCGGCGAAGCACATCTGACGATGTCGGATAATTTCTTTCCGATGTGGCGAATTGAGCGGATCTCGCGTGACGAGGATGCAGATGATGTACCTTCGCTAGAGACTCAATTCAAAAACAGGACCGGCCTCGAGCTGACCGAGCAGTAGCGGCGGCTCCTCGATCAATTCTTCTTTATCGCGATGCTGCCGTTGTTTGTCGAGAGCTTTACGGTCGCATCGCCGCCCGAACCGAGCTTTCCGATCACCTTTTTGATCGGGCCGGGCTCGATATTCTCGGTCTCAAGCTTGAGCGGGACCTCGGAAGCAAAATTGCCAAATCCGTAAATGGCGATGAGCTGGCAGGAAGTGGTCGAGGGAAGTGCCATCCTGATCGAACCGTTGGTCGTCGTGAGTTGATACAGACCGCCCGGCCGTATGTCGCCCGTGTAAAAGATCGAGCCTGAGATGGAATTTACCTCGGTCTGCCGGTGATTGACGCTTTGGAGCGTGATGGCCCCGCTTGCTGTCTTTGCCCTAAAACGGTCGCCGATCTCGCCCGGCGAAACCTCGAACGCGGTGATGTTTCCCGACGTGGTTTCGAGGTTCAGCGGGCCTTCTGACGCTTCGACCGTTACATCGCCCTCGTAAGTTAGAGCGGTAACTCCGTTCTCGACATTTCGTATCGAAATATCGCCGCCGACATTCTTGATCCAGACCTTTTTGATCGAATCGACCAGAGCCGCAGTTTCCTGGCCCTTAACCTCGACCGACGACGCTACGGGCACGTCGATCTCGATCGTCTCGCCCCAAATGCAGTCAGGAAAGGCTTTATTGATGTGTTTCGGGTCCTGGGGAATGGCCGAGATCCATACCGGCTGGCCATCCTTGTCGCTTTTCTCGCGGACCTTAAAGCTGACCTTGCTGCCGTCCTTTACAAAGACGCGGACCTCGTTGCGACGCCAGCCGTTGATGCGGAGCGTGCCCTGCACGACGCAAAGTGTGACCGTAACATTCGGTGCCGTGGCTATCGAGCGCTCGTACGTATCGCCGCCCGCCAGCCACCGCTCCGGCCGCGGAGGTGGATCCTGGCTAGTTGTGCGTGCCTCTGGAGCCGGTTTCGCCGGCTTTGCAGGCGGAACTGTCGGGCCCTGAGCCGACGCGGCAGACGCACCGATCAGCATGGCCGCTGTCAGGCAGCCTAAAGTTAGTTTTCCTATGACCTTGTTCATCAAATCCGGTATGGCAACGAACTACTTAATGCTTGCCATTAACTCCTCTTTCTGTGCCACCGAATTCAAAAGATCGATCTTGTTCTGATACGACGAATACAAGACCTGCCGGGCCGTTTCGTTCTTTGGATTCCGCTTGACCTCTTGTTTCATTTTCGTGATCGAGTCGTCAACGACGGCCATATCACGTTCGAAGGCTATCCGCTGCGCAGGACGCAGGACGCCGTCTTTCTTTTCCTCGACGGTCCTTGTAAGTGTCGAGATGGTATTTACATAGCTTGATTCGCCCGCCAATGGATCGGCGTAGCTTGCCGATCGCGACCTGACGACGGCGGTCGATGCAGAAACGCGGCGAGACTCGGACCTCATTGCTGCACGCTCAAAACGCATGGCATTTGGCGTCGAGACGGTGTCGGGCACATTGCTGACCTGAATATTATTGTTGACCGGTGCGCTCTGCGGCGAGGCGGGCGTGACCGTGGCGACGCTGGCCTGAGGCGCGGCCGGAGAGCTCGTCCTGTTCATCCAGACCATTGCCGAGACGCCGACAACGATCAAGATGCTTGCAGCAACTGCCAGTGAAGGATTGGCCAAAGCTACCGACACAAAGGCGAATGCTCTCTGCCACCACGGGGTTGACCGTTTCTCCGCCGCTATCGAATCGTTGATCTTGTTCCAAAGACGCTGGGTCGGGACCAGTGAATTCAATTCTCGTTCGAGTGCCGGGAAGACGATCGCCGCTTCGTCCTCAGCTTCGGCAAATGAATTGGCACACGTATCGCACACGGCCATGTGGCCAGAGACCCGTGCGGTCTCGTCATGCGACAGCTCTCCGTCCAGGAAAGCCTGAATAATACCGATGTCCAAACATTCATCCTTCATAGCGTTCACTTCCCGACCTTGCCATACAATCTGGCAAATTCTGCTCGTGCACGTGCGACGAACGTGCCGATGCTTGACTCATTCAATTCCAAACTCGCGGCGATCTCTTTGTACGAGAGGCCCTGCTGCTTCAATATCAGGCAGCTTCTGAGCGGCTCTTTGACCTTGGCGAGAGCCTTGTAAATATCGTTGACGCCGGCGTGTTCCTCATAATCGATCTCGACTGACGCGGCGGTCGTTTCCCCTGACTCTTTGACGTAATTCTCATCTCTCGTGTTCGCCCTAATGTTTCCGCGAAGAGTATTCTTTGCAACATTTATCGCGACACGAATGAGCCACGGGCGTAGCATTTCGCTATCGGTGATCGAGTCCTGATTCTTGTATAGTCTGAGAAAGGTCTCCTGGGTCACATCCTCAGCCAGCCCGGCGTCGTGCACGACGGAGCGTGCAGCGCGAAAGACAGTGCGGTGGTGAAGCGAAAACGCCTCCTCAAACCCGATCTTATCTGTCGCTCCCGCCGTCGCTGTGTGTTCGGACATTATGTCCACAAGAATGTTAGTACTCTCGTTCATTTTCAGCATCTCGAAATGCTCATCAACGGTAATACACCGCGGCCGGCTGAATTATGACAAGATTTAACCCTAAAACCCAATAATTTTCAATCTTTCAAGCATTTCCGGCAACGTTCCTTCCGGGGCCGTTTGCAGCCGTGAAAAGGCAATGGCTGTCGTCGGAATGTCTAAGATACGCAAAACACCGGCGGATGGTTCCGCCCCGGGGCGTCAGGGGACAGCTAACCGGCAAGAAACGGTCCCGGCGCGCAGCAAAAGGCGAAAGTCCCGCTGTATTCGTCCTTTTCACTTATTCACCTTTGCACTTTGTCACTTTCAGTGCTTTTTCGTCTGTACGTCATTTGTCCGGACAAATGTCGGACAATGTCCGGACACTGTCCGGCCGTTCAATTGCCGATCGAACACCTATCTTATTGATCTGTTTAGGGTTAGCAGCCATCTTTCGCCATGTTCAATGTTCAATTGTTTTTTCGCGTAAACATTGCAATTTCCTCAGTATTTTTGCATTTTCGCAAAAATCGGTATTGAACATAACACATTGTTGCACAGATAGCAAGAGATTTTATTCACGGCAGAAATGGCGGTCTTCAGGATTCCATGCGGGTTACCCACGGCAACAGTCACATGACCGCTACGCGGCCGGCTGTGCGTGTCCAGATACCAAAGACGGAAGAGTCTAGAGAGTTTGGGGAGTTGAGAGAACGTGCCGGGCGCATTTACGAGGGGAGTTTTTGGAGGCGGCGGATCTGTTCCTGGAGGGGACGAATATAATAGCGTAGGGTACAACCCTACGAACCGATGCCCGCAAAATTTCGCTCCCTGACGGGGAGCCACATGGCGCGTTTGTTGTTGCTCCCGTTCTGGCCGAAGAGCCGTCCAGTGTTGCGGTTCCGCCGCAACCGCAGGGAGCGGGATCCGTGTTGTGCCGTAAACCCAGGGTTTCGTTTCACTACACCCCGGGCTATTATCTTTTTCCCCTTCGGGGAATTTTCGCGGCTGTGCCGCATCGCAGTGCGGTCATGGCTATGCCCGACCGTTAAACGCCACCACTCAACCCACGGAGCCCGGCCCGAGAGCGTCGTTCGCGAGCGGGCATCGGGCGACAACGCTTTACTCTTTTGTCGGAGGCACAGCCTCCTCCGGAGAATATTAGGGACACGCCACGGCGAGGCGTAGCCATCGCCGCTGTGCGATCGGGCTAAAGCCCGCGATCATTTTTTACATCGTGGACCGTCGGGTGAACCCGACGGCAATTCTTTGGACCTATAAGCTCCGCCTCGACTTTAGCACTCGCCGGTTGGTACGCGAGAACCTGTGGCGATTCGTCGATCCTGTCAGTTCGAGTCGCAGTCGTTGCCCGCTTGCGGGCTAGAGAATTAAGCTACACGCGTGAGCGTGTAGTCGATCGAACAGTATGCGGGAGCCCGTTTGCGGGCGACAGAATTATTCCTGCCAGACAAAATCATCGAGTGGTATGCCGTTCGAGATCAGCATCGTTTCAAATTCCTCCGCGAAGTTCAGTTTCTGGTGATGCCGCTCCTGATCGCGGATATAGCGTCGAACCTTATCGCATTGCGATTCGCTCACCGTAAATGCACCATACCGTCGCTGCCAGCCGAAGTTTCGGATCCCATTTTGTTTTGCCCAGACCGATGAATTCGATTTCAGGTCCCGAATGAGATCAGAAAGCAATATCGTGGGTTTCAGCTTCACCAGAATGTGTACGTGATCCTCGATCCCTCCGATCTCAAGCGCTATCCCGCCGAGGCCTCGGATCGTACCGCCAAGATATTGATGAAACCTGGCCCGGACATCCTTGCGGATCAGTGGAAGCCGCCCCTTGGTGCCGAACACGATGTGATACAGAAGGTTTGTGTATGCCATCTTCTCTCTGTCGCCCGCGAGGCGGGCTCGATAATTGGTTTTCGCTATTCTACACGCTTACGCGTGTAGCTTAAATCTGCCATCCGCAAGCGGATGGGAAAAAGCTGATTGTCGGCTAGCTCGCTTACGCGTGTAGCTTAAATCTGCCATCCGCAAGCGGATGGGAACAAACTGATTGTCGGCTAGCTCGCTTACGGGTGTAGCTTAAATCTGCCATCCGCAAGCGGATGGGAACAAACTGATGGTCGGCTAGCTCGCTTACGCGTGTAGCCTTAATCTGCGATCCGCAAGCGGATGGGAACAAACTGATTGTCGGCTAGCTCGCTTACGCGTGTAGCTTAAATCTGCCATCCGCAAGCG
>CAZJFB010000096.1:0-11718 GCA_964545145.1 uncultured Chloracidobacterium sp.
ATTCGGTTCTACAAACATCTGGCTCCTACGGAGCCGGTCCGAAAAGCAAGATGGCCTAACCTCCGGCGGAGCCGATCCGAATTTGGACCTTGACGTTACCCAAGCCTGAAAACCGCGTCCCAATCGTCGTTTATTACGGGCATCAGTCTGCTTTGGGGGCAACTATGCGTATTCAACGGTTACTTTTGGCGGCGGTTTTTCTGGTTTCGGGAATTGCGGTTTACGGCCAGACGACGGCGGACGAGTTCTTCGAGCGCGGCGTCGCCCGGCAAAAGGCGGGCGACCTCGCCGGGGCGGTCAAGGACTACACAAAGGCTATCGAGATAGACCCTAGGGATACCGATTCGCTGAATAACCGCGCCAACGCCCGCAAGAATCTCGGCGATCTCGACGGTGCCTTCGCCGATTACACCGAGGCGATCCGCATCGCTCCGACGCGCGCCATTTTGTACGTCAATCGCGGGGTAGTCCGCATGCGCAAAAAGGACGTCGAGGGCGCCATTGCCGATTATTCGCGGGCCATCGAGTACGACCCGCAGAGCGCGACAGCGTATTACAATCGCGGAACCGCCCGCCGCGAGCTTAGTGACACCCAGGGCGCCGTCGATGACCTTTCACGCGCGATCGAGCTGAACCCGGGCAACGCCCGAGCTCTCGCAAACCGCGGGAAACTTAAAATAGAACTTGGAAACTTTAGCGGAGCCGTCCTCGACCTATCACAGGCGATACAGATCGACGGGAAAAATGCCGAACTTTACCGGACGCGTGCGGCCGCGTATCGCGGCATTAAGAAAGACGCTCTTGCGGCAGCCGACGAAGCAAAGGCGGCCGTCCTCGGGGGCAAGTAATTACGGCATTACGATGTCCATCTTCGTCGCCGAGGCGTAGCCCATCATCTTGCCGTCCTTGCCGATCAGCGTGATCTGGCTAAATCCTTTTTCGGCCCCGAACGTGAGCATCTGCTCAAGTATGGCCTGCCGCTTCTCTTTTGGCTGACGGTCCCACGACTCCTGCAGCTGAACGTACAACATACCGCGGGCGATCTTTGCCTTGGCGACGAACTCCTGCGGCGGCGAGCCCTCGAAGCTTACGGGGGCAACATCGTACGACGGCACCGAATCCTGGGCAAAGAAGCTCGACCACACGACCAGGCCCAGCGTGCCCGCGAGCAATAGGCCGCAGAATACAATGACCCATTTGTTGAAGGAGAATATCTGCTCCTTGATCTTGTCAACGATACTTCCGCCGACGGCCTTTGCCTTTGCGGCCCCGGCAGACGGAGCTGTCTCGGCGGGGTCGGGCTTCGGTTCAGGCCGGTGCGCTTCAGCAAAAGCTTCCTCGGCAAATGCCTCGGGCTCCTGCTCGAGCGGGGCTTTGAGAATGTCGACAAGCTCGAGCGTGCGAGCCGTCGCATCCGAAACGCTGCCATGGTCGAGGTCGCTGTATCGCGCGTGGATGCTGTCGTTATCCATTTTGCGGCGTTCGCTCGCTATCAGCGAGACGTATGCGTTGCCGATGCGGACATTCGCCTCGATGGCTGCCGCGGCAACAATCGGTGCAAAAAAGATCTCGCTCAGGCTTTCCTTAAAGGTCCTTAGCCTGACAAAGAAATCGGTCTTGATCAATTGGTCAAATGACGACGCGTTCTCGGCCTCGTGTGCGAGGTCCTCAAAACTGAGTGCCGAGAGCATCACGTGCGAGTCGTTATCGTCCGCCGAGTACAGCGGAATGCTTGACCAGTCGGCGTAAAGGGTCTTGATATGCGTGAGAGTTTCCTGGCGGTTGAAGAGTGCGACTCGCTTCTCGGTCTCGGTACCGCGCGAAAAGAGGCGCGTCATCACGTAGTCGAACTTCGACCTGACATCCTCGGAATACGGCAGATTGCGGTAAAAGCGGGCGATGGCGACCAGCGCCTGAGAGCTCAACGCGGGTCGCGTGTTCTCGCAATAATGGCGAAGGCTCGACACCGGGATCTTCTTATCCCGGACCTCGAGCGCACTGCACCACGCCTCTGTTTCCTGCATCAATTCGAACTCGGCCGCGGCATGGCCCTCGCTGTCAACGCTCTCGTCGGACTGGAGGAAATTATTGAGCGCCTTCTTCGCCTTAAAATCATCGAAGGTGTTAGGCATCACCTTCATGTACTCGCGTTCTACGCCCGTGAGGACGTGCTCGACCATCTGAAGGCTCGAAACCTCGGCGATCGCACGCTTCTTAAAGAACTCTTTGTTTTTGCCCACAGGTTTGTTCTGCTCGGGCTGAACCGGCTGGGCGGCAGGCGGCGGTGCGGGGACCGCGGCGTTGGTCTCGATCTCAAATTCCTGCGTGGCCGACGTCGGCTCGGCATACGATACAGGCCCGGACGCGTTAACATCCGCCTCGATGATCTCGATGACGGGCTCGTCCGGCGGCACTACGCCGACAGCCGCGGCCGTCTCGATCTCGACGGGCTTCGCGGCAAAAGATACTTCGGGCTTGTTGGGTTCCTCGGTGATCTCGAGAGACGCGTCGGGAGTTTGCTGATCGATAACGTCGTCAAGCACGGTATCTTCCAGCAGGTTTTCCTCGCGTAATTCGAGGACGAGGTCTTCAAAGACATTCATGATTTACACCTATCGGGGCATGATAGAGTCGAACGAAAAAAGAGGCAGGCTACGGCAAAACCTGTCGGATCTCACCGGACTCGGTGAGTTGAAAGACGTATGTGACCCCCTCACCGGCGACGCTTCGAGTCGCGTTGATGGTGTAGCCGGAGCGGAGTTCGGCGTCGGTCGGGTTTGCGGGCGACATCGAGAAAACGAACTTCCCGCGGTTGACCTCATTGCCGACCGGCGTGCCGATCGAGCTGGACATGATGTTGTTAACCTCGGTTATTCGGGCAAACCGGCTGTTTTGGGTGAAGAAACTCAACTGGGTCGAGGAGATCGAACGCATGGTCGCAAAGGTGTTGCCGACCTCTGCCGCGCGGATCGCCTTTTGGAGGTGTGGGATGGCGACACTCGCTACAATTCCGATGACCACGCAAACCACCAAAAGTTCGATGATCGAAAATCCCTGTTCGTTCCGTTTCTTCATATGTCCTCTCTCATCGACATTGCAAATTCTTCCAAAGTGACAATTTTTGACACTCGCACCTTGACAAGATACGGCATTATGGGCCGGCCGAGAATTCGCTTAAGTCGCGTCCTTCATAGAGTTACGGGTTTTTGGGCGGTTAAGCCGATACCCTTCGAGGGTGAATATTGCAAGCTTTATGCCACGGTTTCGCGGCAATTTTACCGGGCCGGCGGAGCTCTAAAACTCCCGGTAAAAAAAGGGTGTTTGTTTTTTAGAAGAAATTTATTAAGCTATTTGTTTTTGCTGTGTCGGAGCGAGGCGCGAAAACACATCGGGAGCGGTAATAATTGAGCACTGTCATTGATCAAAGCATAGAGACATACGGTATCGATAATTGGGGCGCCGACTACTTTGGCGTCAACCGAAAGGGCAATCTTATTGTCCGGGCTCCCGAGAACGAAAATCTCACCGCCGACGTTAAAGAGATCATCGACGACCTTCGCAAACGCGGCGTCGATACGCCGATCCTGCTTCGATTCCCGCAATTGCTCTTTGGCCAGATCCGCAAGCTTCAGACGGCATTCAAAAAGTCGATCAAGGAATTCGAGTACGAGGGCGGCCACCTGTGTGTCTTTCCGATGAAGGTCAACTCGAATCGGGCCCTCATCGAGGAATATCTTCGCGAGGGAACGAGATACAACTTCGGGCTCGAGGCCGGCTCAAAGGCGGAGCTTTACGCTGCTCTGGGCGTCGAACAATCGAAAGACAGCCTTCTCGTCCTTAACGGATTTAAGGACCGCGACTTTATCAATCTGGCATTCGCCGGTGCCCTCGCGGGCAAGAACGTCGTCATCGTAATCGAGAAATTGAGCGAGCTCGAGCATACGCTCGACATCGCCAACAAGGTCGAGGCGAACGCTCCCGGAGCAAAGCTTCCGATGATCGGCGTTAGGGTAAAGCTCTATTCGAAGGGCTCGGGCAAGTGGGAAAAGAGCGGCGGTGAGGCCGCCAAGTTCGGCCTGACCACGACCGAGATACTGGAAGTCATCCGCCGCCTGCAAGAGGCCGGGCGCACCGATATGCTGCGGCTGCTGCACTTTCACATCGGCTCGCAGCTCACAGATATCAAGCGGATCAAGAACGCCATGAAAGAGGCGGCCCGCACCTACGCGAAGATACAAAAGATGGGCATTCCCATCGAGTATCTCGACGTCGGCGGCGGCATGGCGGTCGATTACGACGGGTCGCGGACCTCATTCGAGTCGTCTGCCAACTACAACGCCCGCGAATTCGCTAATGACGTAATTTACGTAATAAAAACGGTTTGCGACGACGAGAACGTTCCCCACCCAACGATAATTCAGGAGTCGGGGCGTTACCTTTCGGCATACCACGCGATACTTATCACCAACATTCAGGACGAGATCGAGACCGTCGTCGAAGACCTCACAAAGATGGAAATGACGGCGGACGACCCTGTCGTCGTCAAGGAACTTTACGACCTTCGCGAGACGATCAACGCGAAGAACTATCGCGAGTATTACCACGACGCACTAGAGCATCGCGAAGAGTTTTTCACGATGTTCAACCTCGGCCTGATCTCGCTCGAGGCAAAAGGAAAAGGCGAGGTGCTCTTCTGGGACATCTGCGAAAAGGCGGACCAATACGCCCAACTAAAGAAGTATGTGTCGGAGGAATTCGACGACCTTCGCCGCCTGATGTGCGCAAAATACCTGGCAAATTTCTCAGTATTTCGCTCGATGCCGGACAACTGGGCACTCGAGCAGCTGTTTCCGATCATCCCAATACATAAACTCAACAAAAAGCCCACGGAATATGCTACGCTTTGTGATATAACCTGCGATTCCGACGGTATTGTGGATAAGTTCGTCGACCTGCACGACGTAAAACCGGTACTGGAATTGCACAGCCTCGTAAAGAACGAGCCGTACTACCTGGCGATGATGCTGGTAGGCGCTTATCAAGAGGTGATGGGAAATAACCATAACCTTTTTGGGGTACCGCACGAGGCTCACGTATTCATCGGTGAGGATGGATACATCATCAAGAAGGTAATTTATGGTGCAACGCTCGGCGACGCCGTCCGATCGGTCAGATTTGACGCCGGGCATCTGCACGACACATTTAGAAAGGCCGTTCTCCAGCGCATTAAGGAAGGCCGCCTGAGCAATGCCGAGGGCACAAAGGTAATAGAGTTTTACGAGGATCAGGTCGAGAGTTATACGTACCTGACCCCGAACGGCAAGAAAGGGGAAAAGTAAAAAGCGGTGCAGCACACTCGCAACAGTTCGTGCTTCCGCGATATTAGAAAGAGATCAGAGAGTAAATATTTATGGTAGCTCAAAAGAAAACAAAGGCTTCGAAGTTCCTGTCGGTCCCGACGAGGCCTGTTCCGATCGATCGCGATCGCTCAGTTGCGGGACTGCTCGAGAAGATGGAGGGTGCCGGCTTTGGCGCAAAACAGCTCGCCGAGGCACATCGTATCTGGCTTGATATGCTCGATGACAACTCGACCATCTACATGTGCGGCAGCGGCAACCTGATCACGTCGGGCATGCGGCGCCTGCTGGCGTATGTGATCAAGAATCGCTTCGTCGATGTGATCGTAATGTCGGGCACGGTCCTTTATCACGACATTCACGAGATCCTCGGACGCAATCATTTTCAGGCACATCCGAGCATGAATGACGAGGAACTCGAGGCTTCGGACGTTATCCGCGTCGGCGACGTAATGGCAAACCGCGAGGAGTATCAGGAAGCCGATGAATGGATCGGCAGCGTCATCAACCAGCTTGACCTGACGCGTTCGTACTCGATCCGCGAGTTTCTGCACTTGCTCGGCCGTGAGCTATCCGAGATCGCACACGAGGACGGCATTCTCACATCGGCGTACAAATCGCGTATTCCGGTGTTTTGCCCCGACCTGCCGGGCTCGGAACTTGCGATCGGCATCGCCCGTGCCAAGTTTGAAAAGAAGATCCAGATCGCCTTTGACACGACGCAGGACACGATGGAAATGATGACCATCGCCCACAAGACGCGGCACTCAGGCCTGATATCAATGGGCTCGGTCGGCAGCCAGAACCTGCTCAATATGGCGGATATCGCATCGTACATCACACGCACGACACCGCGCGGCCATAAGTATTCGATCTCGATCACGACCGACTCGGCGCCGCTTGATATCCGCACCCCTTCGTACGGCGGCAGCCATACGTCGATGTTTGGCCGGCTCGGCAAGGGAGCAACTACAGCGTACGTCCCGTGCGATCCGTCGATTGCTCTTCCGATGATCATCACCGCCCTGTCTCAGACGGCAGCGAAGTTCATGAAAGGCCGCAAACGGCCGACATTTAGCTTCTCGGGCCGCGAGATGAGCGTTGACGTGCCGTAGGACGGCGGTTTTTTGGCTTTTGGTTTTTGGTCTTTGGTCTCCGGTTTTTGATCTTGTACAAAAACCGGACACCGGAGATCAAAAACCATTATTACGTTTATGAGCGAATCAGCTGAACTTCCGATGAACTTTGGCGGTATCGACGAGGAGGAATACTCCTCGCTTGATGCGGCCCGCGTATTAGTCCTGCCCGTCTCTTACGAGGGCACGGTCTCGTACGGCACCGGCACGGGCGCCGGTGCGATGGCGATCGTCGATGCCTCGCGAAACATGGAGCTCTACGAGGAAGAGACCGATGCAGATGTCTATAAGATCGGCATCCATACTCTGCCTGAATTCACTCCGCGCGAAACGCCCGAGACGATGATGAACGAGCTATACGGCTACTCGAAGAAACTCCTCGAACTCGATAAGTTCATCTGTATGCTCGGCGGAGAACATTCCGTATCAGCACCGATCATTAAAGCTCACAACGAGAGATTCGAGAATCTGAGCGTGCTCCAGATCGATGCCCATGCCGACCTTCGCGACAGCTATGACGGCACGCCGCATTCTCACGCCTCGATAATGGCCCGCGTCGTCAAAGACCTGAAGATACCGTCGGTACAGGTCGGGATACGTTCGATATCTGGCGACGAGGCCCGTTCGCTCAAAGAAGGTTTGCCGACTAGGATATTCTGGGCCCGCGATATCGTCGGCAGGACTGACTGGATCGACGAAGCGATCGAGAGCCTGACAGACAATGTCTATCTCACCATCGATATCGACGGCCTCGACCCGAGTATCGTCCCGACGACCGGCACTCCCGAGCCCGGCGGGCTGGGCTGGTACGAGACGCTGACGCTTATCCGAAAGCTTGCCGAAAGGAAGCGTGTGGTCGGCATGGACCTGGTCGAGTATTCGTATTTTGAGAATTACGATTCGCCTGCTTTTCTTTGCTCAAAGCTCGTCTACAAATCGCTGGCGTACATCTTCAGGAAAGAGACGCCAAAGATCAGCGGCTGAGCACGGAAGTCCTGTAATTTATTGAACTTCCGAGGACTGAAATTCGTATAAAGAGTCTTGCTATCGTCCAGGTTTAGGACTAGTGAATTATGGCCTTTATTCATTTCCGGAGTACTAACCAATGAGTCTAAGAACGCTTTCGGGTTTAGGTTTGATCCTTGCCGTTTCGGCCGTTTCAGCATGTAAGACAGGTTTGCTCGGCGGGGCCGAAGCTACACCGGCACCACAGCAGGCGGCACCGGCACCGGTCGTCGTCGACGGCATGCGTACGTCGTATGCTGACATTGTCGAACGCACTTCCCCGGCCGTTGTCCGCATCGAAGCCGAGGTCAAGGAAAAGCCGCAATCGCAAACACAATTTCATGGCGACGACTTTTTCCGGCAGTTTCAGGTGCCGCAGCAGAACCGCAGACCGCAGATCGAGCGCGGCGTAGGCTCGGGCGTCCTTGTGTCGGCGGACGGTTCGATCCTGACGAACCATCACGTCGTGGACGGTGCCGACAAGATCACCGTCCTTTTGAGTGACAACAAGTCGTACGACGCCAAGGTCGTCGGCTCAGACCAGCCAAGCGATCTGGCAGTGCTAAAGATCGAAGGGCAAAACTTCCCTTTCCTCACGCTAGGCAATTCCGACAGCGTCCGCGTCGGTGATATCGTGCTGGCGATCGGCAATCCGCTCGGCATCGGCCAGACAGTCACAGCGGGCATTATTTCGGCCAAAGGCAGACGGACCGGGCTGAGCGACGGCAGCTTTGAGGATTTTCTTCAGACGGATGCACCGATCAATCGCGGAAATTCGGGTGGCGCTCTGGTGAATCTTAACGGCGAGCTGATAGGCATCAATTCGCAGATACTCTCGGGCGGTGCAGGCGGCGGGAACATCGGCATTGCGTTCTCGATACCGTCAAATATGGCCAAATCGGTCATGGAGCAGCTTCTAAAGGACGGCAAGGTCCGCAGAGGACGTCTCGGTGTCGGGATCCAGAACGTTACGGATGAGCTCGCGAAGGCTCTCGAACTCGAACAGAGGAGCGGCGTGATCGTTACCAGCGTCACAGCCGGAAGCGCCGCAGACAAGGCCGGTGTGAAACGCAACGACCTGATCACCGCCATCAACGGCGAAAAAATCGAGGACAGTAATGTTCTTCGGAACAAGGTTGCGGGCACTCAGCCGGGTACCGAGATCAAGTTGACGGTGCTGCGTGACGGCAAAGCCATCGACCTGTCGGTGACCCTGGATGAATTTGACCCCAACGCCGCTCGCTCAACCGGTCCTGATGCCGGCCCGGGCAACGGTCCCGGTCCCCAGAACCAGGGCGGCAAGCTTGGGCTCGACCTCGAACCGGTGACGCCTCAGTCGGCCCGACAGCTCGGCCTCGACTCCGCCGAAGGTATGGTCGTTACAGATGTCGATCCCGACGGGCCGGCCGCCGAAGAAGGTGTGGCCCGCGGCGACGTCATCCTCGAGATCAATAAGAAACCGGTCAACTCTGCCGCTGATGTGCAGTCCGCGCTGGGTTCCTCGGGCGAAAGGCCCGTTCTTTTGCTAATCTCGAGACGCGGCCAGACGATCTACCTGACCGTCAAACCGCAGTAGGATCGCCGTCTGAGCGAAATGAAAGGCCCGCCCTCATCCTGGGACGGGCCTTTTGTTAAGTTTGCGGTTGTGTGCTAAAACTTGCGGTATGTGGAACAAGCTATATCTTGGGGTCTTGGCAGCTTCCGTCGCCGTGATGACATTTCTAACATATTACGCGTGGAGTTGGTTGCAGAGTATAGGCCAGCCGAACGCAGCAGCAGCAGGATACGAATATCATACGAGCATTGCGTGGACGGCACTCTGGATAACTGTTGTTCTACTGATGGTGCTTGGAAATGCTGTACTTTGGGCATCGGGAAAATCTTGGGCGGTCTGGGCCAGCCTGATCTACTTTGCGGTATTCGTGGTCGCAAGATATTTTTGGCTCGACCGGCTGTTTATTGATTTTCGGAGTGTGAACGGCCTTTCGGACGGCAGTTTTTCTTTCGGTCCGATGGTTGCGGCGATTTTGATACTGCTGATGGCGTCAATCGCCTTCTTTGACCAGTTCCTGATCGTAAGGCTACGCGAAAAGACGTTTGGAAAGGCTGCCACTGCCGCGGAACCTGAAAAGAGCGAGGAGTAGATCTTGGCTCGAAAGTAAAACTCCCGGCCTGAGGATCAGACCGGGAGTCGTTAAATGGTCGGGACGACTAGATTTGAACTAGCGACCTCTCGCACCCCAAGCGAACGCGCTACCAGACTGCGCTACGTCCCGAAATATCGAGTTTTAGAGTAATTTTCTGTCTTTAAATTGTCAAACTCGACACAATTTCGGCTATCAGTTGACCGGGGAAGATTTGAGCATTTCACGGAGTTCGAGAAGGTGGCCGGCGAGGATCTTTATAGCTTCCTGCTGGCCGCGATCAGCGACCGGGGCGGCAGGCTTGATCCCATCGGTCGCAGGGGGCGACGGCTTGGTAAAACCAACCTCAAATAGCGTCGGAGCCTCGACAGTACCGCTCAACTGGGACGACTGCGGAGCAACGACCGGTTCTGGTACAGCGGCCGCAACTGCCTTTGATCTGGAACCATCGCGGTTTTCACTTTGAAGCTTCTTACGCGCACCCGCGATGGTGAACATTTCGTTGTAGAGAAGCTGTTTGATCCTGACGGCGATCTCGACGTCGCGACGGCGGTAACTACGCTGGCCAGACTTATTCTTCTGCGGCGAGAGCATTGGAAACTCGGTCTCCCAATAACGAAGAACATGTGCCTGTACGCCGACAAGATCGCAAACTTCGCCGATCTTAAAATAGATCTTTTCGGGAATTACTACAGGTTCAAGTGCCATCTGAGGTTTTGAGTGTTAAAGTTTCCTATAAGACAGTAGCCGTTATTCTATGCATTTATTGCACTTGTGTCAATACGAATGAAAGGTGAATTTGATCTCATCCAGAGCATTAAGTCAGGTTACCGGCTTGGACATATCGGCGACGACTGCGCCGTCCTGCCAATGAACGAGCAGGTTGACCAGCTCGTAACGAGCGACCTTCTGGTCGAGGATGTCGATTTTGTGCTCGATCGAACGCTCCCTGAGTTTGTCGGCCATAAGGCACTTGCAGTTTCCCTCTCAGACGTCGCCGCGATGGGCGGAACGTCAAAATGGGCACTCACGTCGATCGCGGTGCCCGCAAGGCTCTGGGAATCTGACTTTCTCGAACGTTTCTACAAGGGTTGGCACGACCTCGCCGAGCGGCATCAGGTTGAGCTCGTTGGCGGTGACATATCGCGAATATCGGACAAATTTTTGATCGATTCGATAGTGATCGGTGAGGTGGAGAAGGGCAAAGCATTGCTCCGGAGCGGTGCCAAACCCGGAGATCATATATTTGTGACCGGTTTTCTCGGCGGTGCTGCGGCTGGTTTAAGGCTGCTGGATTCTGGTCAGAAATTTGCCGATGACCTGCCGGCCCCGGTACGTCATCTTCTGTTGCGACAGATTCAACCTATCCCTCAATCTAGAACTGCTAATATGTTACGAACACATGGCTTAGCCACTTCCATGATCGACATCAGCGATGGACTGTCTTCCGATCTTTCGCATTTGTTAACGTCGAGTGGCGTCGGTGCCAGGATCGACTCGAGTTGCATCCCAGTAGACCCGGCGATCGGGTCTGTATTTCCAGATCTCGAAGAAAATCTCGCAATGGCTCTGCATGGAGGCGAAGACTTCGAACTTCTTCTGACCACCTCTCCTGAAAAAAGTGCGTCGGTTCAGGACCTGGGGTTTCATCATATCGGTGAGATCACCGCAAATGTTGGGATAATTGAGTTTATCGCCGCCGGCACAGTCAAGACGCTCGAACCGAAGGGCTTCCGGCATTTTTAGTTTTTGGTATGCGATAGAAATTTTCGGGAAAAAGCTTGACACGAATTTTCAAATTGTCCCACTATCGCATCTTCGCCGCGATGTCGGGGGAACATTTTGGGGAGAAATTTGATGATCCTAAGCTGGATCCCCACAACTGAACAGCCATTTGCCCTCAGCGGAAATACCGCACAACGGGCTAATGAGACTGTTTCGACGTGTCTCGAACTCCGCCGAGGATGTATGAATTTGCAGCCCAAATCGAACGATTGCGATCGTTCGCAAAGGACAGTCTGATACAGCGGCAGCGGCGTTCCCGCTCCCGAAATATCGAAGTAAACGCAAGCGATC
>CAZJFB010000096.1:11818-13583 GCA_964545145.1 uncultured Chloracidobacterium sp.
CTAATTCACCGGCCACTTTTCAAGGAGACGTAGTTCAACGGAATCAGAACATCGCACGGCGACCGCTAAGGCCGAAGATTCGAATTCCCCGTGTCAAGGGGTAAATTCAGGGTCCTTAATCAGCGAACTTCGCGACGGGACTCTGAACTTTCCAGCTCTATGGCCGATCGTTTTCTGCCTTGCGTCTTATTGCCGGAAGCAGCAGCAGCCGAATCGCGACGATCCCGAACCGAGCCCATCGCCAATAACGCATGAACTTTCGCTTGGCCTCGGTGTCGGTTGCGACGGCTCTGACTTCGTGGATGAAAAGGGTTTCGCTTGGGCTGATCTCGACCGCTTCGAGCGACCAGGCGATCTTAACTTTATCGGGTTCCGAGTACTTAGCGAAATTCTGAGGTGGCAGAGGCGTGAATTTCACATCACCGAACCACGGTTGACAAACCGCCCCGCAGATCAACAAACGGCCAGACACCTCATCCAGGATTCCCCACCCGATCTCAAGACTTTCCTTGTAGAGTCCTTTGGGTTTACGTTTTTCCGGTGTGCCCCCGAGGATGAACTTTCGCGCATTGATGATAAGACGAATAAGCCAGATCGATTGCAGGTCAAAGTCATAGGCAGTGCGCATAATCATATCGGCCGGTGCCGCTATGCGCCGCTCGAATCTCTCACATATATCAGGATCAGGAATAAACCTCGCAACTTCGCTCATGATGACCTTTCTAGAATAGTGAAGGAACTTCGCGGTTCGACCGCAGGGGTACTGCCGGATTTCGAAGTTGTTTCGCGAAACCGGGCGATATTTGTCACAACCAACCACATATTGGACTTAATTTATTGTAACGCAACTAAATATTGTGCTTGCACTAATCATGTATTGATATTACATTAATCGGTAGAGCCGTATCGGTGCGCCTCGACACATAAACCTACAATTTATCTGTGCGATCCACACCCGTCCGGTGCCAAAGTCATAAGGAGGAGAGGATTTTGCTTACAGGAAGAGTATTGCTTTTGAACTTTTCGTACGAGCCGCTCGGAACGGTCGGAGTCGCTCGTGCTGTTTGCCTGTGGTTTCGCGGCGCTGTTTTTGTCGAAGAAAACGACGGCGACAATGTATTGCATTCTCCGTCGACCACCTTTCCGGTCCCATCGGTGATCCGGCTTCGCAATTACATCCACGTTCGCCGCAATAACCGCGAGACTACTATGAAAAGGGCTCGGATCTATATTCGCGACCGCTATCGCTGTCAGTATTGCGGTGAGCATCGCCATGCGAAAGATCTGACGCTCGACCATATTTTCCCGCGTGCTCAGGGTGGTGAGAGTACGCCACAGAACCTTGTTACGGCATGTGTTCGCTGCAATCAGCGCAAAGGCAATCGCACACCGGAGCAAGCTCGCATGCCGCTGCTGACTTCGCAGAAGCTGCTTCGCCTCGGACTGGATCACGTGCTGCTATGTCATTACGCGGAAAATCGGCCCGAGTGGCGAAAGTATCTGTTTATGGACGATGTTGGCGATGAGGTGAAGGTGATGGCAGCCTAACTCATCAACAGGTTCTTCCAGATGCGACCGCGGCTCACGAACCGCGGTCGTATTTTGTTTATTGGGTAATGAAAATTGAAACACTAATATTGAGGAATTTATGAGATTTAAGGATGCAGATGAAATAAAGGAGCTCGTCAAGTTATTTGAAGATGCGACGATCAGCCGCGACGCGTGGAAACACGCCGAGCATTTGACCGTCGCTCTGCATTATCTG
>CAZJFB010000097.1:0-13546 GCA_964545145.1 uncultured Chloracidobacterium sp.
CTGACGGACGTTGACTTCACCGGCCTCGAGTGAAGCCCGACATCCATTGACCATTGACACGGGAAGCCGCCTGAAAGTCCATTTCAGGCGGCTTCTCGCTGTTAGTAGTTTGCGGTTCGTTGCTATACTGTGTCAGCAGCCGACCAAATTCGCTAATATGCCGACCGGATACTTCAGCCTGATCCTCCATGCTCATCTGCCGTTCGTGCGGCATCCCGAGTATCCGGAATTCCTAGAGGAGGACTGGCTTTACGAGGCAATCACCGAAGTCTACCTTCCGCTCATTTTCATATTTCAGTCGCTGCATGAGGCCGGTGCGACGCCGCGTCTGGCGATGAACGTCTCGCCCCCGCTGTGTGAGATGCTGGCCGATCCGCTATTGCAGGAGCGCTACACGCGGCACCTCGAGAACCTTATCGAGCTTGCAAAAAAAGAGGAGCACCGCACTCGAAAGGAGGCGGCAAATTTCCACGACGTCGCCAAAATGTATGTCGAAAACCTGGAAACCTCGCTCCATCTTTGGAACGACCGCTACAAGCGCAACCTGATCAACGCATTTCGCGAACTGCAGGACGAGGGCGTTGTCGAGATCATTACTTGCTGCGCGACGCATGGCTTCCTGCCACTTATCTCAACCCATGAATCGCGGCGAGCTCAGATCGAGATCGCGGTCACAAATTACAAAAAGCACTTTGGCAGACAGCCGCGAGGTATCTGGCTCGCCGAATGTGCGTACGAGCCCGGTGTCGAGGACCTGCTAAAGTCTGCCGGTATTGAGTACTTCATCGCCGACACGCACGCTATTCTTTATGGTGACCCGCGCCCGCGATACGGTGTTCACGCTCCGGTCGTATGTCCTAATGGCACTGCAGTCTTCGCCCGTGACGTCGAGACGAGCCAGCAGGTGTGGTCGGCCGAGATCGGCTATCCGGGCAACGACCTTTACCGTGAGTTCTACCGCGACATCGGCTGGGATGCCGATTACGAATACATCCGGCCGCATCTTCATTCGAGCGGCGAACGCCGGCACCTCGGCCTGAAATACCATCGCATCACCGGCCGCGACGTACCGCAAAATCGCAAGGAGCCATACATACCTGCGTTGGCCCGCGACAAGGCGGCGGAGAACGCATCGCATTTTATCGGCGAGAGGATCAAGCAGGCACACAAGCTACGCGAAACCTTCGACGGGCATCCGCCGCTCGTTGTAAGTCCATACGACGCTGAGCTTTACGGCCACTGGTGGTACGAGGGGCCGCAGTTCATCGACTTCTTTTTCAAGAAGATCCACTTTGACCAGAACGAGATCGAATGCATCACGCCGGGCGATTTTCTCGACAGCGGCTTGCCAATACAGGTGCAGCAGCCGACCGCTTCGTCGTGGGGCGAAAATGGTTACTACAAGGTATGGATCAACGAGGGTAACTCCTGGATGTACCCGTATCAGCACGACGCCGAGCGGAAGATGACCGAGTACGCGAACCGTTATTGGAACGCCGGCAGCCTGCGCTCCGGCGGACGTATCCTCAACCAAATGGCCCGCGAGCTTTTGTTAGCGCAATCCTCCGACTGGGCGTTCCAGATCTATCAGGGCACGACCGTGCAGTATTCCTCGCGGCGATTCCAGTCGCATATTCACCGCTTTGACCTGCTGGCCAAAATGCTCGACTCCGGTGAAGTCGACAACGAAATCCTCGCCGAGATCGAAAGCAGGGACAATATCTTCGCCGAGGTCGATGCCGATATTTATCGGTCCATCGGAACAGCCTGACCTCGGCCCGGCCGTATCAAAACCGGTCATCCGTACATTTCGACCATTCATTGAAAAACCGTCGCTCAGCCGCGGTTTTCGACTATGCTCTAAACTGTACAAGTTTGTTTTGCGTATCAGTTTCCTATGAACAAGATCGTCGTTACATCTCTCCTCTTACTCGTATGTTCAGCCGCGGCTCTCGCACAGGCGGGCGGCAAGATCAGCGGCACGGTTAGGCTCGCCAGTGAGGACACCGTGATGCACCAGGTCGCTGTCACGATCACCGAATTAAAACGGACGATGGCTACGGATAAGAATGGATATTACGAGTTCACGGACGTACCGGCCGGCAGTTATACGATCGTCACGCATCAGGAAGGCTTTCGCGATGTTACCAAAAAAATGACCGTGGTTGCCGGCGGCTCCGTGACCGCGGATTTTCAACTCCAGCTTGCCGGCGTCAAAGAAAGCGTAACGGTAACAGCCAGCGGTACGGAACAATCGACCTTTGAGTCGATAGCATCGGTCAACGTCATGGACTCGACACAATTGACGACGCGAGCAGCAGTCGGTTTGGGTGATGTGCTCGACAATGAGGCCGGCGTTGCAAAGCGTTCTTCGGGGCCGGGTACGAGCCGCCCGATCATCCGTGGCTTTGACGGCGACCGCGTGAAGGTCGCGGCTGACGGCATCGGCGTTGGTTCACTGGCATCGCAATCCGGCGACCATTCGGAGCCTGTCGATACAATGTCGGTCGAGCGTATTGAGGTCGTAAAGGGCCCTGCAACGCTCCTCTACGGCAGTAACGCGATCGGCGGCGTGGTGAACGCCATCAGCGGTCACGACGAAGGCGCCCATCCCGGGCTGCGCGGATTCTTCTCGGCGGTCGGAGGCACCAATAATACTCAAGGCGCGGCCAACGGAGGACTCGAATACGGAACGAAGAACTGGATGTTCTGGGGCAATGCCGGAACGCAGCGAACAGGCGATTACAAAGCTGGCGGCGATTTCGGGACCGTAGAAAACACTTTCACGAAGAACTATACAGGTGCTCTCGGCATGGGGTACTTTGCCAAGAAGGCGTATCTGACCACAAATTACAGTTATTACGCGAATAAGTACGGCATTCCACTTGATTTTAATGAGACCGATCCCGAGCAACGTGCCCTTCGAGTTTGGCGTGGCGATCTGAAGGTGAGTGCCGGCTACAACGACCCTAACCTTGCGATCACAAGCATGAAGTTTACCGTCGATCTGAGCAACTACAGGCATCAGGAGTTGGCAGACGAAGTGGTAGGCACGACGTTTCGCAATAAGGTCAATTCGTACCGTGGGATGTTCGAGCAGAAGAAATACAAGAACCTGACCGGGCGATTCGGATTTGAAGGCTACGTTCGCGATTTCTCCACGATCGGAGACGAAACGCTCGTTGACGGCCCCGTGCGGCAAACCTCATTTTCGTTCTTTGGATTGCAGGAGTTAAGCCTCGAGCGAGTCACGCTTCAATTCGGCGGACGCGTTGAACGGAATAACTACGACCCAGTGAATTCTCTGCTGAATGACCGGACCTTTACCGGCTTTTCGGGTGCCGTCGGTGGAAAGGTGAATCTATGGCAGGGCGGCCTCTTTGTCGCCAATTATTCGCACGGTTACCGTGCGGCGGCCCTCGAGGAACTCTACAATAACGGGCCACACGACGGTTCGCTTCTGTTTGAGGTAGGCAACCCAAACCTCAGACCCGAGGTCAATAACGGTATCGACATTTCGCTTCGGCATCAGAACGGCCGCTTCAAGGCCGAGGCAAATTATTATTACTACGCATTCAAAGACTTTGTATTTCTTGCCCCTAGCGGGACCTTTGACCCGGATAGCGGATTTGAGATCGCAAACTACCTTCAAGGCGACAGCCGCTTCACAGGAACGGAATTAAGCCTGGATGTCACGGCGAACAAATACTTTAATATTTATGCAGGCGTTGACTACGTCAACGCCGAGCTTAAATCCGGCCTGCCGCTCCCGCGGATATCGCCGATGCGCGGCCGAGTCGGGCTCGACTTTCATTACCAGAACCTGACGGTCAAACCAGAGTTTGTCGCTGTCGGCCGCCAGGATAGGATCTTTACTAACGAGACGCCGACCGCGGGCTATGGCACGGCAAACTTGACCGCATCGTACATTCTCGCAGGCCAGCATACGGCGAATATATTCTCGGTTAGTGCTTACAATCTTAATAACAAGCTGTATTACAACCACGTATCCTTCATCAAGGACATCTCGCCTGAGATCGGACGTGGGGTGCGGTTCACCTATACTGTTAGATTCTTTTAGACGGCACGGGAACGGCCGCGGATCGATACCGGAGCGGACGGCGAACAGCAAACATCATTTAACTTAACGCGGTCGGCCGCCATATCTGGGTCGGCCGCGATCATTTTCATGGTCGCATCAAAGACTTTTGCCGCATTTTTGTCCGTCGGCTCAGTAATGCGATAGTGCATCCATTTCCCGTCGCGACGCCCCGCAACGAGGCCTGCCCGCTTCAGGTACGCGAGATGACGGGATATCTTTGGATTATTCGTCCCAAGCGTTTCAGCAAAAAAGCAAACACACACCTCGCCACCGCTCATTAGATTCAGCAGGCGAAGCCGAGTTTTGTCGGCAAGAGCCGAAAAGAACAACTCTTTATCGAATAACTTCTCTTTCACAAAAAAATTGTATCATATTATAATTATGGCTTGACATAATTGTTAGACGGCGTTATCTTCGAAATACAATTACGGATAAGCGTAATTGATAATCAGTAGGAGAGACTGACAATATGACCGCAATCAATACAATAAAAGCCCATTTGGCGATAAATGTTAGCAACGTCGATGCAAGCATCGATTTTTACAAACGTATGCTCGGCATCGAGCCGAGCAAGGTCCGCACCGGGTACGCAAAATTCGATGTTGTAAATCCGCCGCTCAATCTGACGCTCAATCAGGTTCCCTTTAGCGGCAAAGGAGCGTTGTCGCACCTCGGCATTCAGGTAGCGACGACCGAGGACGTGGTCGCCCTGCGCGATCGCTGGAAAGAGAGCGGCCTTACGCCTCGCGAAGAGATGCAGACGACTTGCTGCTACGCCCTTCAGGACAAAGCGTGGGTCAACGATCCTGACGGCAACGAATGGGAAGTTTTCGTTGTCCTGCAGGACAACCTAGCCGAGGCAAAGAGCGACGACGCCACCTGCTGCGTGCCGACATTTACAACGATCGACGGCAAAAAGCAGGAGGTCGCAACCGCGTGCTGCTAGTGTCTTGACCGCGGGCCCGTCGCCAATCATAAATGAGGGTAAATCAGGGCCCGCGGTTTCAATAGGAGATCCTACAATGAGTTTTAGAGAGAAGTTCATTTCCGCAAAGTGCTATTTGCGGAGCGTATGCAGACAAGAGATCGACGCCGCCGCGAACAAGTTGCTTTTCGAGCGTGATTGGGAGGTGTTCGTTATCAAGCGCGACCCAGCAACGGGCACATACCGATCACAAACGCTCTGCTGCGATGCCGCACCCATAACACTCGACGCGGCTGCCGCCTGCTGCTGAATAGGAGACGCTTATGTCCGCACCGACATGTAACCCTGTGACACGGCTGTCGTTTCTCGACCGCTTTCTTACGCTTTGGATCTTTCTGGCGATGTTTGCCGGCGTAGTGACCGGATATATCTATCCGGGCGTCGAGGGCGTGATCAACCGCTTTAACGTCGGCACGACGAATATCCCGATCGCCGTCGGCCTGATATTGATGATGTATCCGCCGCTGGCGAAGGTCCGATATGAAGAGTTGGGACAGGTCTTTAGAAATACCAAGGTGCTCGGCCTTTCGCTCGTTCAGAACTGGCTGATCGGTCCGGTACTGATGTTTGCTTTGGCTATTGTCTTTCTTCGCGACCAGCCGGAATACATGGTCGGCCTGATCATGATCGGTCTGGCCCGCTGCATCGCGATGGTCATCGTCTGGAACGAGCTTGCCAAAGGCGACAGCGAATACGCCGCTGGACTCGTCGCGTTCAACAGCGTCTTTCAGGTTCTGTTTTATAGCGTGTATGCGTGGGTCTTTATCACTGTGCTGCCGCCGTATTTCGGGCTCAAAGGAATTGCCGTCGACGTCAGCATCAGGCAGATCGCCGAGAGCGTCTTCATTTATCTCGGGATCCCGTTCATCGCCGGTATGCTGACGCGGCTCGTGCTTGTAAAAGCAAAGGGCAAAGATTGGTATCACAGCGAGTTCATCCCGCGGATCAGCCCGCTGACACTCATCGCTCTGCTTTTCACGATATTCGTGATGTTCAGCCTGAAAGGGAATCTGATCGTACAACTGCCGTTCGATGTTGTTCGGATCGCGATCCCGCTGCTGATCTATTTCGTCGTGATGTTCCTTGTGAGCTTTTATATGGGCCGCAAGGTAGGTGCTGATTATTCCAAGACCGCAACGCTCTCATTCACGGCGGCCAGCAACAATTTCGAACTCGCAATAGCCGTCGCCGTCGCGGTCTTCGGCATCAATTCGGGTGCTGCGTTCGCGGCGGTGATCGGACCACTGGTCGAGGTTCCCGTACTGATCGGGCTGGTAAATGTTGCTCTCTATTTTCAACGAAAGTACTTCGCAGTCTAGGTCAGGGCCATCTGCGTAAGCGGGCGGCAGATCGCTGACAAAAGATCGTATGAGAGAAAAGAAAAAGGTTCTGATACTCTGCACAGGGAATTCCGCCCGCAGCCAGATGGCGGAAGGCCTGTTAAGGCACATTGCCGGTGACAAGTTCGAGGTTGAAAGTGCCGGCACGATCGCGAGTTTTGTCCGCCCGCAGGCGATCGCTGCTTTGGCCGAGATCGGCATCGATATTTCGGGCCACCGCTCAAAATGCCTCGACGAATTCCTAGACACACCGTTCGACTACGTAATCACCGTATGCGACAACGCGAACGAAACGTGCCCGGTATTTCCCGGCCCGGCAAAGCGCATTCACTGGAGTTTCGACGATCCCGCGGAGGCGAAGGGTACTGAGGATGAGCAGCTTGCTGTATTTTGCCGGGTGCGCGATGAGATCCGCCATAAACTATCGGGATTCGTTGAATCGGCCGGCTGATGCTATCGAGCCCAACTCACAGTATAATCTCTGCATAACAACTACCAGGAGCTGAAATTATGCGAAGTGAAACTCTGTCTTTTGATACCGCGAACGGCCCGTCCTCGGCGTATGTTGCGATGCCAGACGGTGACGCGACCCGTGCCGTTCTCCTCATCCAGGAATGGTGGGGTTTGAACGATCACATTAAGGACATTGCAGGGCGATACGCAAATGAAGGATTTGTATGCGTCGCCCCCGATCTCTACCGCGGGCGTATCGCAAAGGACCCTGGCGAGGCGTCCGAGATGATGCACGGCCTGGCACTCGATGACGGGCTCGATACCATCAAGTGTGCGATCGACGCGGCGGCCACAGCCTATGACCTTTCTCATTTTGGGATAACAGGCTACTGCATGGGCGGCACTTTTGCTCTACTCGCTGCCTGCAAGCTTGACGGTTTGAGTGCCGCGGCACCGTTTTACGGCGACATTCCTGACGACGATGTGCTTCAGCAGCTTAAGGTGCCTACCATCTTTATCTCGGGCACGCGCGACGGATGGATCACGCCCGAAAAGGTCGCGGGGCTCGAGGATGCGGCTGAGCGATTTGAACTGCCGGTACACTCGGTCAAGTACGACGCCGACCACGCATTCTTTAACAACACAAGGCCCGAGGTCTATGATGCGACGGCGGCACGCGACGCGTGGGCCCTGGTCACCGGGTTTTTCAAAGACAAGCTTTAAGAAACACAAAAGGCCGGAGCGACGATGGCTCCGGCCTTTCCTTCAAACCTATCTTCTTGTCTACTTTTCAACGAGAACGTCTACATTCGCGGCAGCGTTCATTGGATGTGAAATGCCCGCTTTCGCGATCCCTTTCCTGATCTGTTTTTGGCGATACATACCAGCGTCGGCCGCTTTGATGGTGCTTTCAATAAAATTCAAATTGTCGAAATCCTCGAATGCGTGAGACACGCCGATCTCGATCGGATGATTGAGCCCCTCGACGCGAACGTTCGAGAGCAGTTTTTCGAGCCGTGACATTCTTGCGTTTGCTGAACGCGAATCAAGCCCGATCATTATCACGAAGAATTCGTCGCCGCCCCACCTGAAGATGAGGTCTTCTGCACGAATGATCTCGCGGATCGCCTTGACCACGGCACGGATAACGACATCGCCTACATCATGCCCGTAAACGTCATTGATCGTCTTGAGATTATCAACATCAAAAAAGCCGAGGCAGCCCGAGATCGGCCGGTCCGCTTCGCCCTGGCGTCTTACGTAGCCGTGGAAGGCGTGCCGATTCAGGGCGGTGGTCAGCGGATCGACGTGTGCAAGTTCCTCCAGCTTTTCGTGTGCTCGCTTTAGCTTCTCGTTGGCGCTCTTAGCGTCGGCGAGGACGAGTTCGAGCAGGACGATCACCATTCCGAACCCGAGTAAGATCTGCAGGACCAGGTCAATGACCGAATTGTACTGAAGGTAGTCGAAATCGATGATCAGATATTGGCGAGCCGTGAATACGGCAAAGTACTGTACAAAGTCAAGGAACAGCAGCCCGAGGGCGACGAGCATCACCTTCCAGCCGAACGTCTTCAATCTTGTCCTCCAAAGGGCCAGGAAGGCAACGGCAAAAAAGCCTGAAAGGATCAGCGAGTGGACGTTGAAGATCAGATTGAAATCGTTCCCGAGGAAAGGAAGCCCGAACGCAACGAGTATGAACGGCAGCACGAAAAGTTCCTGCCTTACCTTCATCTCATTGTTGGCAGTCAGGCTGCGGCAGCCGGCGACGATGAGGAAACCGAATACGTACTCGGTGAGAAAATACAGACTGAACAACTGCACCGAATACTGCTCGTAGCTGAAAGCGAGCCGCAGGCAAAATAGAGCGAACGAAAGGAAAAGCCAAGCGTTCGTCCAATGCTTAAGCGCGACCACGTTTATCGATCGCCTCAGAAAGAGCGTCAACAGAGTGATCAGGGAAACCCCCGCCAATTGGATAATAAGGCCTATCTTCGATTCCATGAGGTCGAGGCGAAATTTACCGGCTTTTATGTCGAGAGCACGTGGGTGAGCGCTGCAGATCGGATAAAAGTGGTGGGAGCCACTCTCTAAGTCTAAACGATTAACAATGTTTAATTCAAGAGTTTTTTATCAGGCCGTCGAGTTCGTGCAGCTGCGGAAGGGCAGTTCGGGCCCCGGAAGCTCGGCATTTCAATGACGCGACGGCGTTTGCGGCGACCGCACTGTCCTCGACCGATCGGCCCGTCAGAAGCCCAAAGAGAAATCCGGTGCGAAAGGCGTCGCCTGCCCCTGTCGTGTCCACGCAGCCGCCCGGTACGGGAAAGCCGGGCGTGTTAATGAACTCGCCCCCGCAATAGATCAGCGAGCCCTGCGCGCCGCTGGTCACGCCGACGATCGGGCAGCCGTATCTTAAGGCGATCGCACTAAGCGAATCGCGCTTGTCTCGAATGCCGCTCAAGATCTCGGGAAACTCGGCTCCCGCGATGCAGATATCGACAAGCGGCAGTAGTTCCTCGACACCGTCAAAGACATTATCGATATCGACCGAGACACGCGTTCCCTCGGCCCGTGCCCGTTTGGCCATCTCAATGCACGCGGAGCCGTCATGCGGCGTGATGTGCAGGACCCGGCCTCGGCCCGCGAGATCGAGAGGAGCATCTTCGGCGGAGTATGCAAGCCGTCGGTCGCGATCCCAAATGACGGTCCGCTCACCCGTGGCGTCGTCGATGAGGATAAAGGCGATCTGCGTCCGGGCGTCGGCAACCACATCGCAGTATGTCGTATCGACCCCTTCGTCAACGAGCGATTCGATGCCGAGTTCGCCCTCACGGTCGCCGCCAAAGCGTCCCGCGTACGCCGTTCTCATGCCCAGACGCCGCAGGCCCGCCATGGTCGAGGCGACCTCGCCGCCGGCGGCAAACGAGTAGCCGGTGAGCCCAACCTTCGAATTGTGGGCCGGATATTCGGCGACGCGTATCAGGTGATCGACCGCGTTGGTGCCAAATCCGACCGCATCAAATTCGCTCTCGAGCTTAAGTTCAAATGGAAATCTCATGATCGGCCTGCCGCTGCGGCAAAACATCACCAGATGGTCTTGCCAAATCCCTGATCTTCAAGTTAGATTGGTTATCAGCTTAACATCTCGCCCGCAGCGGGATAAATCGGGCTCATCAGCCATAGTTTACGGAGACCTCCACTAATGCCTACATCGATCTGTCCTGAATGCAGCGAAGAAGTTTATGTTGACGCCGAGTGTGAACAGGGCGACCAGGTATCTTGCGATGATTGCGGATCACGCCTTGTCGTCGTCGGCCTCGATCCGATAGAACTCGACCTCAAGGACGAGGCTGAGGAAGACGATTACTCCGATAACGACGATTTCGGCAGTTACGATTTTGACGACGACCGGTATTGATACCGGTGAGGTGCTGCGAGCGGCGGCACGATTTTTTTGATGCGTCGCCCGCCTCAAAAATGCTATCCTGTCTGTGGTCATCCTGACCGCGACCGTTCAATTTGACAGGTCACTTCGACCGGACTTTCCTACTTAGAGTGCCGTTAACCCCGAAATCAGGGCGTTTTCCTATCATTAGCCTTCGGCACGAAAGTTGATTATATCCCGTACAGGAGTGCCGGAATTTCGGCCGCATCTCCCTCTCGTCCGTACGGCCGTTATTCCAAAAAACAATGGATCTGTTTCGACCAAAGCAGTTATCAGTGTCGGCAAATATAGCTATTGCCCTGGCTATTTTTGTCGGCGGGCCGATCACTGCGTGGGCATTTTACCAGTTTGGCCCACAGTTCGGATTTGTACTTGTGCCTGCGGTCCTCTTCGCCGTCGCGGCATACCGAATTCATCTGAAGCGCCTGGCCGAAAAGACCCTCGAGATCTCGGAGGCGAGTCGGGTACATCTCGCGACGGTCGAGGCCCTCGCGACCGCGATCGATGCCCGCGACCAGACGGCCTCGGGCCACGTTCGCCGCACCCAGATATACGCTGTCGGGATCGGCCGTCTCCTCGGCCTGCCTGAGAACGAGATCGAGGCCCTTCGTACAGCCGCCCTGCTGCACGATATCGGCAAACTCGCCATACCCGACCACATCCTGAACAAGCCCGAGAGGCTTACGCCGGCAGAGATCGAAAAGACCAAGGTACACGTTCGCGTCGCCGCGTCGATACTCGACAAGGTGGGCTTTACCAATCCCGTCGTTCCCACGGTCAAATACCATCGAGAAAGGTGGGATGGCAGCGGCTACCCGGACGGCCTTGCCGGCGACGATATTCCGCTGACGGCACGAGTGCTCGCTGTCGCCGACAGCTACGACACCCTTCGTTCGGCGCGTCCCTACCGGCCCGCGCATCCTCGCGAAAAGGCTCGTCAGATCATTCAAACATGGGCAGGCATTCGACTGGATCCGTCGATCGTCTCAGTGCTGATGCGCAACCTGGCAACGCTCGAAGCCGAGCTGGACGCGGCCGGGCTCGGTTACTCAGACTCAGAGAATCCAACGCAGGTTGAGCATCATGCATATGTCGAGCAGATCAAGCTCGCCAATCGAGAGGTCATCAGCCTGTACGAACTCGCCCGCGAATTCGGCTCGGCAGACAATCTGCAGGAAACGCTCAGACTGTTCGCCGAGAAGGTTGCCGAATTTGTGCCGTTTGACGCATGCGCCGTTTATCTTCTCGGCGACTCGCGTCAGCACGCCGCTGCCGTCCACGTCGAAGGCGAGGACCGCGAACTCCTCTCGTCTCTGCATATCAAGGTGGGCCAGGGAGCGACCGGTTATACGCTGAAGTCACGCGAGCCGGTGAAGAATGTCGATCCTGATCTCGATTTTGCATACGCGAGCGTTGAATTGACCGGCCGCTACATCACCATGGCGTCTGTGCCGCTGATAGTTGACGGCGAACTGCTCGGGGCGATGTCCATCTATTCTCACTCGCTCGTTCGTTACGGCGATGAGAATATCCGTCTGCTCGACACGATCGCGAATATCGCCGCCGAGGCGATCGGCAAATCGCTCAAGCACGACGAGGCCACGGCTCACGCGATGACCGATCCGATGACCGGATTGCCGAATGCCCGAAGTCTGCAGATACAGTTTGAAAAAGAAGTCGCTCGCTCGAGCCGCGGCGGCAGCAGCTTCCAGCTTCTGATGCTCGACCTTGACGGATTCAAGGCGGTCAATGACGGCCACGGCCATAAGGCAGGCGACGCTATGCTTCGCGAGATCAGCCGTGTGATCCGCGAACAGCTCCGCGATTACGATTTCCTCGCCCGTTATGGCGGCGACGAATTTGTCGCACTCGTGCCAGAGGCAGCTCCGGGCGATGTGGCCGATCTATGCAACCGCATCGAGGATGCGGTTTGTGCCTACAAACTGCCGGTCGGAAACGGAAAGACCGCGTCGGTCGGCGTCAGCCTCGGTGCTGCCGGATACCCGACCCACGGTGAGACCTTTGACGAAATGGTCGTGGCGGCCGACAAGATAATGTATGCACGCAAACAGAGCCGCAAGAAGTTTGCCCTGACCCACAACGTCGGCCAGTCACAGCCAAAGCCGACTACCGAGGATTTCGCACCGATCGTAGGCCCGTCCGATGGCAGCCTGATCGTCGAGCTTGACGAGCGACACGTGATATCCACAGCGATCAACTGATCGGCGGCCTGAAATATCTCTATTTCAAATTTCGCGCAACCGCCTGACGGCTTTACACATCGAAGCTGTACGGCAGTCTGACTGCGTTCGTGCCTTCCCCGGACCGCACACCCTCCTTTGGCCTGCGGTCCGAGGTCTACATTTTACGATAAATAAAGGATGATATCGCTCGTATGAAAATGTTTATAAAAGTGTTGTTTTGTCTCGGATTGGTGTGTGCGATCCAAATGACGGCGGTCGCACAGGCAAGGTTCAAATTACTCGCGACCAACAAGACCTCGACGATGGAGAAAGAGTTGAATCAGGCTGCCGAACTCGGTTACCACTTCGAGGGTTTTAACGGCGGTGAGACGATGTTTGGCGGTAAGGAGACCGTCGCTATTATGTCGTTCACAGGTGAGTCAAAGCCGAGATTTAGATACAAGCTTCTGGCTACGAACAAGACCTCGACGATGCAGAAAGAGCTGCAGGAATATGGCAATAACGGCTACGAATACAAGGGCCAGGCCGTGTTTGAAACGACATTTGGCGGCAAAGAGGTCGTGACGATCCTCGAAAAGGACCTCTCGATCACTGATATCCCCAAATACGAGTACAAGCTCTTTGCCACGAACAGGACCTCGACCATGGAGAAAGAGCTGAACACAATGACGGAACCGGCTCATAAATTCGTCGGCGTAACCGTCGCCGAAACCGCCTTTGGCGGCAAAGAGGTCGTGGTGATCACGAGAAAACGACTGTAAAGCGTAAACGAGATCGAACCTGAAAAAGCTGTCCCGATCCAAGGATGCGGGACAGCTTTTTGTCTATTTTGTTGAGCGCATCCTCAAAACCATCGGCAAACTCGGCATTCTGCTACATTATCGGAACTTTGGTATTTCATCGAACCTCAAGTTCTGCTAGTATCCCCGACCGTGCGGCAACACTAGGTTGCCGAAGCCTGCGCGTACCGGGGCCCCCGCCGCGGCATCCGCGAGCGGGGTGGGGATAAGGGCGGTAGCG
>CAZJFB010000098.1:0-13415 GCA_964545145.1 uncultured Chloracidobacterium sp.
AGGCAATGAAGTTGACGCCCGTCACGTTCCCCGTAGCATTGCTGACCGTCCGGCTCGTAGGATCGAACACCTTGCCCGTCATCGACGGTGTCACGGTCCACGTTCCGCCGGCCGTTAGGTTGGCGAACGTGTAGTTGCCCGACGCGTCAGTATTCACCGTCCCGGCGTTCGTCCCAGCAAGCGTCATTGTTACGCCCGCAAGGTTTGTGTTCGGCCCGCCCGAGACGAATTGCTTCACGTTGCCGGAGATCGAGATAACGAAGTTATCTGTATCCGTCGAAGTATTGTTCGCCATGTTCGGATCGAACACAGTCGGCGGCGGCGTTACGGTCGCCGTATTGACCAACTGGCCGACCTGATTCGCCTGGATCGTGACTACAGCCGTGTACGTCAGAATGCCGCCCACAGGAACGTAAACCGTATCCTGAATATTGCCGGCACCGTCGGCGGTACACTGTGCCTGATTCTGTGCGATACAGTTCCAGTTGTCCACGGTCACGCCCGCTGGGAAGATATCGGTCACGATAGCATTGACCGCCGGATGGAATCCGTTATTGGTCACAACGATCGTGTAAGTCGTCTGGCCCGGTGCCGTAACATTCGTCCGATTGTCCGTCTTAGTGATCGCGAGATCCGCCTGCGGAATGACATTCACCGCCCTTGTTGAAGTAGCATTAGCAGGGGTCGGATCAGAATAACCCGCCGGAGGTGTGATCGAGGCAGTGTTCGTCACGCCGCCTGCACCGCCCGGAGCGATCGTTCCGGTAACTGTAAAGGTCACAGTACCGCCGACCGGCAAATTAACCAGGGCATTGATATTGCCAACGCCGTTGGCTGGGCAGGTACCTCCGCCGGCACCGACGCATGTCCATGTTGCCCCTGTGAGGACACCCGGGAAAACGTCGGTCACGGTAGCTCCAACAACACCGTTCGGGCCGGCGTTAGTGGCAACTATGGTGTACGTGATCGGGCTGCCCGCATTCACTGTAGAGACATTACTCGTCTTCGTGATCTGAAGATCAGCCTGAAGAGGAGGAGGCGGTCCGCACGTAAAGGTATCGATGTCGAGCGACCAGCTATCCAGGCTTCCTCCGTCCCCTGCAAGATCGTCAGAAATGGTAATCGTCCATGTGCCATTCGGATCTTCACCATAAAAAGCCGACAACGGTTCCTCCGGTGCTAACGGCGAAGCGAGAGTCAAATTTGCATAGGTATGATCTGTGACAAGCCCGTTATTATTAACGTACGGGACCTGGCCCAGCGGATTTGCATCATCATCCCACAACGTACCATTAAATACATTGTCATTACCTGCACCGTTATCCGTAGTCAACGTAACAACGGTCCCGGCAGGAGAAGTCAATGTGATATCGAGATCAGCCGCAAATGAATGAGTCAAAAACGTCGTCAGATCGACGTCGCGAATAGATGTTCCCGCTCCGGACACAACTACTGTAGAAGTGACAACAGCAGGTCCGGTCGGGATCGCAGTGGGCGTATTGTTACTAACCGTCGGAACCGACGCGATCGTCGGAGGGGCCGAAAGGGTCGAGAGGCCCAGGGTCCAGCTATCAAGAGATCCGCCGTCACCCGCCAGGTCATCCGACACCGTGATCGTCCACGTTCCATTTGGATCTTCGCCAATGAACGCACCAAGCGGTTCCTCGGGAGCCAATGGCGAGGCCAACGTCAGGTTCACATAGGCGTGGTCGGTCACTAAGCCATTATTAGTTGTGTAAGGCACTGTCCCGCCCGGATTCGCGTCATCATCCCAAACGGTACCGTTGAATACGTTATCGTTACCTGCTCCATTATCCGATGTAAGTGTAACCACAGTGCCCGACGGCGATTGTATTGTTACATCAAGGTCCGCCGTAAAGGTGTGAGTCAGGAACGTCGTAAGGTTGACATCTGTCAGGTAAGTACCTGCCCCTGAAACATTGATAGTCGAGGTCACTACCGCCGGCCCCGTTGGGATGGCCGTCGGGGTAGTCTGAGTGAAGCTGCTTACGACCGGCACACACGGGCCGCCAGGAGGCGTCGGCGATGCTGTCGGACTTGCTGTCGGGCTTGCTGTCGGGCTCGCCGTAGGTGACGCTGTCGGGCTCGGCGTCGGCGTAGGCGTTCCGCAAGCCGAAGGTGTCAAATTAACCAGGAACGGAATATCCTGCTGAAGTGCGTTTCCAGTATCGTTAGCTGCGGCCCATGCACTTCCGTTCCACTGGATCGCGTTGGAACCAGGTTTCTGACCGGAACCCAATATTGTCACTGGCGGAAGGAATGGTCCCGATGCGAGGGTACCCCCCAGTTGGACATCAAGCCAATAGTTGCCCGCCGGAAGAGTTGTCCCGATCGTCGCAACCACCGCCATTATGGGCCGCTGATTATTCCCAACCGTTGTCTCGGTGTCACGATAAATGTTGGTGAATGAGGTCGATGCGAAACGATTCGTTACGGTGTCACCATAGACGATCGAGCCTCCGCCGTTCGGCGGACCATTCCAAATCTGTACGCGAACGTCATTAAACGTACTTGTGGTCGTCGAGCCGGTTTGATACCCGTAGAAGGTCATCGTATTGATCGTGCCTCCTCCAGCAGGCACGGAAAAATCATCCGCGAGCCGGAAAGCTCCTGCTGTCGAAGCCGTGAATCCCAATGTCGACATAGTCAACGACGAATTCTGTAACCGGCTAGCATCAGCGCCACCCGATCCACCACCCGGGTGAGTGATCAATGAACCGTTGCTAACCACAATCGGTGTACACGAAGGCGTCGGTGAAGGAGTCGGCGTTGTACTCGGTGTCGGTGTAGTACTCGGTGTCGGCGTTGTACTAGGTGTCGGCGTCGGTGTACCTACCGAACAAGTGTAGTCATTTGCCTCAAATGTGAGCTTCCACCCGGTTATCGATGCAACGTCACCTGAGACGTCGTCTACTCCATACAGGCTCCAAGTCCCGTTCATCGCGGTTCCATCCGTACCAAATACAGAAGCAAATGTGGCCGCTCCCACAGGGGCCGGTGAATTGTACGGCCCAGCTGGAGCCGGAGCCGCGAAGGTGTCCCCGGCAGTGTGATCGGTGGGTTTCCACTCACCGGCCATATTGACCGCCGCCCCCGTTGCTGGAAGAGAACTCGCAGCATCATCCTTCAAAACGACGGTCGCATTGGTCTGCGTCGCAAATGAACTCACGACGTCGGACATTACGATGAATTTCTGACCGCCGGGTCCGACCAGCAACAAGTCCATGTCGCCCGGGAACGTAGCATTAAGGTTGGTCAACTCAAGTTTGATCTTCTTGTTGCCGCTCAGGCCGGCAACGTTGACCGTACCGGGATACGGGCTTGCGACGCCCGAAGTCCCGGTACCCGGAATATTCATGGCGGCTCCGTTAACTGTAACAGGAGCTCCGCCAACGGGTACGCCGACGGTGATCGTCACCGACGTCGGGTTGATAGCTCCCAAAGCGCTCGAACCGGTGATGTTGATCGTCAACTGGCTTCCGCACGCGGTTCCACCCGGGATCGTATAAGGGATCTGATTAGTGGTCGTAGTCCCATCAGCCAAATTGCCGTAGGGCACTGTGCCGCCACCCGTTACTGTCGCACTGACGGTATTCACGGTCGCCCCGGTATCGTTTATGATGGGCACGCTGACAAGGACGTTCTCACCGGGTTCCGGGAATCCGTCATTGTCGCCGGACGAGTCACTCACCGTGATCGGGGTCGTAAACCTAACGTTCGGAACGTCAAATGCCTCGGTAACCGCCGTGTTGTTATTCCCGGTGCCGGTATTCTGAATACTGGCCGAGAAGCCCATTCCGCGAACGCGGAATCCTTCGCGTACGTCCGAAACGTCCGCTGCCGCCTCGGGCGAGTGTGACGAGAGGGCAAGGGCCTGTGCCGCGGCAATGATGGCGTCGCGACCTTGCAGCATCGTCGGGCTGATCGGCGAAAGCTTCATTCCGTCGGTCACAGCCTGCAGAACCTTAGCGGTTCCGGCCGTATGACCGAGGCGCGTCACCATGCGGTTGCGAACTTCCCAAAGCATGCTGCTCCAGATCTCACCGAGATTATGTACCTGATCGCAAGCCTGAGTCGCCGAACTTGTCGAGATAACTGGGTTGCGCGGAAACGCGCTGTTGGGATTTGTCGCGGTGGTGCCGATCAGCGTGTCGCAATTTGAGTTTACATACTGGAACGTGAAAGGATTGTGTGGTTTACCGTTAACTCCAAGAAATGTGATCGGAGCACGGGGAAAACGTCGAATACCATAATAGTAATTCGATGTCATGCCGCCCAACTGATAGGTTGCGTAGCCGCCCGTCGTGTAGACCGCGTTCACCGGATCTGAAGCATCCGAAAGCATTGCCTCAGCATAGAAGTCCGACCAGCCTTCGCCCATGCCCCCGCTCATGTTGGTTGCCAGGCCTGCCGCATTGCCATGAAGGCGGTTTGAGGTGCCATGAGTTGCCTCGTGATATATCACCTCGGCATCAGCAGTTCCGTCATAGTCGGGCGTAGGGCCGGTCCATACGTACATCTGCATCCTCGGACGGCTTCCGTCAGCCGGAGTGGCAAAGTTCGCGTTATTGGTACCGCCATTATCCTGGCCCTCAGCCATAACCCTGTCAGCACCAACTCCGCCACGTCCAAAATTATTGTCCTGAAAGTTGAAAGCAGATTCCGTGAACCCTCGCAGATAAAGCTCGTCGTGATAACGGTTCATCGCGTAAAACATCTGGATAACCGCACCGCGCCGCGCCGCAGCAGCACTAGGAGCATCACCAGGCGCAGGGCTGCCCGGAGGCGGGTTCCACGTCGAGTCAAATACGCGACTCGGAGCACCTGTCGCCTGAGTACCTGCATCAATGCCGTTGGGAGCAACCAGGTCCAGCCCGGCCTCGACGGCGTTTCCATCAGTCGTATTGCCGCCATCTATGATCCAGCCGTTGTCATTGAACGCTCCGCCTGTGCCCTTGATCGTGGTCACGTTTTGGCGGGCGATGATCGCTCCCTGCTGCCCAAGTGTGGGATCGAGCGGCCCGGGCGAAAAAGGCGCCGGATTGTCCGCCACATCGACGTAACCGGTAGCATTTCGATAAACCTGATATGTCGCTGACTGGGTTTGGTCGGCGGCGATATTCTTACGCCAAAGCATCGTACCCGTGTGGGCATCCACGATCACGTAGTAGGCGTTGACCGGCTTCCAGACAAGAACGCGCCAGGCCGGCACGACAACGCCCGGCTCAGTCGGGAAGTACATTTTTTCTGCAGTGGTCGCATCCGACCCATCACCGAATACGGCCTTTTCGGGTGTGGACTTCGACGCATCATACCTCTGCCGCCCGATCTCAGCCTCATATTTTGCGTATCTTGCAGCAGCAACTACCGCAGCCGTGGCATCGCCAAAATCTTGTGATATAGCAGCTCCGTCGAGACCGGGAGCAAGGTTGTTGATCACACGGATCATCTGGCCATCGCGGGCGAATCCGGCCTTGACCTCACCGCGAAAAACGGGAAGCCCGTTGATTCGCTGCTCTAGATGAACATACGAGAGGTTCCCATCAGGATTTGTATAGTCAGCTCTCACCTTTAGACCGTCAGCCTGCGGAGCGGAAATACCGACAAGCTCAGGGTTCTGCTTGAGGAAGCCCCTAAGCATTTCAACCCGGCTTCCGCTTGAGCGACCCGTCAGAGGCTCAAAGTTGGCTTTCCACACATCAGGAGAGATCACCTCCGGGATCCGGATGTCGGTGTTGTATTCGACCTTGATATCGGGCTTGGTTGCCCTCAGGCTATTCTCGCCCCGGACAAAGCCGTCCCTAATATCCGCAATATCGGAAGCACTCTTGTTCGTGTTCGCACGAGCACTGACAAGATAGTCGTTGATAGCTTCGCTCTTTTGCTCACGAATATCGTAATTCGGCAGATCAGGATCGTGGCTGCTGGTTCTCTCGAACAGCCCTTTTGTTTCGTCCTTTCCATTGTCGGCCTTCGGTCCGGCCGCACTGGACCTGAACTGATAGGGCAAAGCAATGATAGCAGTGATCAAGCCAAGTACTATCAAACAAAGAAACACGCTTGTGCGTGCACTGTTTCCCGATCCATTATTTCCCGCGGATTTTCTCATGATGATCTCCAACACTCCTCTAGATGTTTCTACAAATGATCGCAAACAAACCTTAGTTCGGCCCAAGAAACTGGTACGGCCGATCCTGGATCTCAGGTGAAATTGCTCACAAACTTAGGGTCAGCAAGCTTTGAAAATTCCATAATGCAGAACTAAAGATTGTCGGAAGTATAGGCGCAAACGTGTCCACTGTCAACATTTATCCCCTACAAAAGTATGTTTGAACTGCTACTGCAATCGGTTATTCGGCAGATCCCGATCGGATCTACGCTGTTGGTACTGGAATACCGACGGAGCCGCCGCGGCAATGCCCAATAGCACCCAAACGTGCCGGCTGTCCTCATAGGAGCCTGTTATCCCCTGGTAAAGCAAGGCATCGCATATCGCCAGGAGCATGCCCAGCCGCAGCATTCCGTTAAGGCCATCGCTCAAGCTTCTAATCAAGCCAACGACCACAAATGAAATCATTCCGAAGAACGCTGCGAAGCCGAAGATCCCGGTCTCGCCGAGAACGCTCAAGTAGGTGTTGTGCGCATCAGTCAGATATTGGCGGTCACCCGACGGGTCGATAAATTCCACACTCGCGACCGGCATCCCGACTCCGTAGCCGAGGATCGGATGACTGGCAAAGGTCGCAAATGCCGTACGCCATGCTACGGCACGGTGCGAAGGCGTAAGTTCACCTGACAAGATCGGCAAACGCGCACCCGCGGGCCCGTACGCCATGAAAGTAAACGCCGCAACAAAAAGGAATAATGCCGCGACGAGAATTCCGACGCCAAGTACTGCTGTACCGACACCTCGTTTTCCGCGTTGAACGAGCCGGTGCCTGATCCAAAAGCCTGAAGTGAGGAATATCCCGCCGAGGCCGGGCGTGAGCGTAAATGCGTTAACGATGAGCATACCGACGGCAATGATCGCTGACCGACTGTTCCTCACCCAACCTGCAGTTCCAAGCACAAGCAGGAATATCCACGAGATACCCAGGAAGTTAGAGAGCATTGCCGGATAGAGAAAAAACCCCTCGATACGCGGATAGTTGCCGGGCATCAGGCTGCCGAAATTCGGGTGTAGGACGAGGTTGACCGAAGGGTCTCGAAAGCCCAGATAAAATGCCGCGATCCCGATCAGGCCTGCCAAGATCGCTATCGCGGCCCCAAACACCCATGCCTGCAAGACCCGACGGAATGCAAACATCGAATCGATCGAATTCAGCGTTAATACTGCAATTCCGATCAGATAAAACTTCCCGACAAGTTTGGCCGCGCTAAAAGCCGGATTTGCTGACCCGATGGTCGACATCACCGCCGCGGCGAAATACGCCGCCAAGCAGAAGTAAACAGAATTCCAGTTTAGACGATCGCGACGAAGGAGAAAGCGGACCGCCCAAGCTGCCGTCGCGGCGAGGAAGCAAAGATCAGATAGCTGGAGCGAAAAGGCAGCTATGCGAATATCGATGACCGTCGGGAAAGGCAGACTGGCCACGAACAAGAGGAAAAGCCATTGCTCTGCTCTTAGCTTGGATTCCATTTTTTGAGCGGAGATACTCGCCGAGTCACTAGACTGTGGGCAACGCGCACAAACCCATTTCAAACGTCGGTCTCGCTACTGCAGCCGTGCCTTCACGGCCTCACTTACGGCTTTCCCGTCTGCCGTTTTGCCGGCAAGATTTGCGAGGGCTGCTTTCATGACGGTTCCCATTTCTTTCATGGACGAAGCCCCGGTTTCCGCGACTGCGGCCTCAACGGCGGCGGCAATTTCCTCATCCGTTGCAGCCTTCGGCAAATAGACCTCGATCACGGCGATCTCGGTGGCCTCTTTAGCGGCAAGCTCCGAACGGCCGGCGTTCTCGTATTGCTCAATAGAATCCCGACGTTGCTTAACGAGAGACTGCAAAGCCTTCGCCACTTCTTCATCGGTGAGTTCGGCACCCTTTTCGATCTGACGGTTCATCAGATTCGCCTTGACCATACGCAGAGTGCCGAGACGGTCGGCATCCTTTGCCTTCATCGCGGCAGTAAGGTCTGAAATTATCTGTTCCTTTAAGCCCATGGATGCAAGTTTATGGTGCAAGAAGCATACGTTCAAGCGCCGGCCGCGAGACCAATGTGATCAGGCAGATTGGCTGTTAGCAATAAGCGTGGGATAGTTACCACTCCAGCATGCGGAACAGGTCATGGACGCGTCGAGGCCGACGCACTCCAACATGCCTTCGAGTGAGAGATAGCCGAGGCTGTCAGCACCGATATACTCGCAGGTTTCTTGGACGGACATTCTCGACGCGATCAGGTCTCGGCGATGCGGCGTATCGACGCCGTAGTAGCACGAATGTGCTGTCGGCGGACACGAGATGCGCATATGGACCTCGGTCGCACCTGCATCGCGCACCATCTGCACGATCTTTTTCGATGTCGTGCCGCGAACGATCGAATCATCGACCAGCACGATTCGGCGGCCCTTTATCAGGTCCTTGATCGGGTTGAGTTTGAGGCGAACTCCAAACGAACGGATCGACTGCGTCGGCTCAATGAAAGTGCGTCCGACGTAATGGTTGCGGATGATCGCCTGGCGAAAATTGATGCCCGACCATCGAGCAAAACCGATAGCCGCCGCGACGCCGGAATCGGGCACCGGTACGACCAGATCTGCCTCGACCGGATGTTCCTCGGCTAGCCGCTTGCCCATCTTATGGCGAGATTCGTTGACAGACCTGCCAAATATGATCGAATCGGGCCGCGAGAAGTAGACGTGCTCGAACGTGCAGACCGACACAGGCTTTTTCTCGAACGGGAATGACGAAGTCATTCCATTCTCATTTATCAACAGCATCTCGCCCGGCTCGACCTCGCGCACGTATTCGGCGTCGATCAGGTCGAAGGCACAGGTCTCGCTCGCCACGCACCATGCGTCCTTGTACTTGCCCAATACCAGCGGCCGAAATCCTCGCGGATCACGTACCGCTATCAGCGCTTTAGGCGTAAGAAATAGCAGAGAAAATGCCCCGTCCGTTTCTTTGAGCACCTTGGTGATCGCCTCGATCGCACTTTTTGCAGGCGTTCGGGCAATGCCGTGAAGGATCGTCTCAGTGTCCGATGTTGAAGAAAAGATGGCGCCGTCGCGTTCGAGCTCGCGTCGGCGTGCCTCGGCAAAAGGCAGGTTGCCGTTATGACAAACCGCGATCTGTCCGTGCTGACACGTAACGGAAAACGGCTGTACCTCCTTGATCGTGTTCTTCCCGGCGGTCGAGTAACGCGTGTGGCCGATCGCGCTTGTGCCCGTCAGTTTCTGCAGGACCTCCAGATTTAGCACGTCGGCAACGAGCCCGATCTCACGATACTGGTGAAGGTCATCGCCCTCGGCCGAAACAATACCGCACGCCTCCTGGCCGCGGTGCTGCAGGGCAAAAAGGCCGAGCTGCGTCAGCGTCGATGCCTCTTCATGGCCGAAGATTCCGAAGATGCCGCACTCTTCGTGGAGTTTGTCGAGGTCGAGATCCATTTAATCTCTATTTTGCCACAAAAAGAAATTAGCCACGAATTACACGAATGTCATGAATGAATGACCGCTCTTTGTTCGTGTTATTCGTGTCATTCGTAGCTAATTCTCTGATCCCCTCACCGAGACGACAACGCATTTTGACGTCGGCGTAAAGCTGCGTTTTGCAACACTTTTCAGTGGAATCAATGGATTTGCCTCGGGGAAATACGCTGCCGCACAACCTCGCGGAATCTCGTATTTTACGACGGTAAATCCATACACATGCCGTTCGCCGTCATCAAAATAGCTCGTGATATCAACGCTTTGCCGGTCCGCGAGGCCATGTGTGTCAATGTCCGACTCATTCATGAATATAACGTGCCGGTCGCCGTCGATACCGCGATAGCGGTCGTCGAGGCCGTAGATCGTTGTGTTAAATTGATCGTGCGAACGTATCGTCGTCAGCAGCAACCGGCCCGGCGGAACGTCCAAATTCTTCAACTTTGACGCTGTGAAGACAGCCTTCCCTGACGCGGTCGGAAACTGCCTTTCGTTCGGAGGATTCGGCATGTAAAAGCCGCCCATGACGCGGATGCGCTCGTTGTAATTCTCACATCCGGGCACGACCCGCGAAATTGCGTCGCGGATCCGATCGTAATCAGCAGCCATCGCTTCCCAATCGACGGTTGTCCGGTCCCCGAGCGTCGCCTTTGCGAGTTGGCAGACGATCCACGGCTCGCTGCGAAGGTGCTCGGATCCGGGCTCGAAGATGCCCTTGGACATCTGCACATTGAGCATCGTGCTCTCGGTCGAAACGAATTGCTCGCCGCCCGCCTGACGGTCGATCTCCGTCCGTCCAAGGCACGGTAGGATAAGCGACGTTCTGCCCGGAGTGAGTGCGGTGCGGTTGAGCTTCGTGATGACCTGAACGGTGAGATCGCAGTTACGGAGTGCGGCAGACACACTCTCGGTATCGGGCGACGCCGCGACGAAATTACCGCCCATCGCGAAAAAGACCTTTGCCTGGCCATCACGCATCGCGGCGATCGACTCAACGGTGTTAAGCCCGTCGCGTTCGGGCGTTTTGAGATCGAATTCGCGTTCGAGATTCTCGCGGAAGATCGGGTTCATCTTCTCCCAAATGCCCATCGTTCTATCGCCTTGGACGTTGGAATGACCGCGGACCGGACAAAGACCGGCGCCGGGGCGGCCGATCGCTCCGCGGAGCAAATGCAGATTGACGATGTCCTGGATCGTAGCGACGGCATCCTCATGCTGCGTCACGCCCATCGCCCAGCAAGTGATGAAGGACTTTGAGGCCGCGACCATTTCTGCTGCCGCATCTATCTGCTCACGTGAAAGACCGCTCGACTCGATAATGTCATCCCATGAAGTCGCGTCGATCTCGGCAATCAGCGCATCGTATCCTACGGTCTTTGAGCGGATGAAGTCGAGGTCGAATATAGTCCCCGGTTCTGCCCGCTCGCGTTCAAGAAGCGTTTTCATCAGGCCCTTTAGAACCGCCATGTCGCCGCCGATCCGCACCGGCATATGCATGTCGGCGAGCGGCGTCGCTTTGTTAGCAACCAGCGTAACTGGGCCCGCGAGCAGGTTGCCGTAATGCTGCGGATTGGGATCGACGAACGCAGTCAGCCCGACCTCTTTGAGCGGATTGATCGCGAGCATTTTCGCTCCTGCGAGTTTGGCGGCCCGCAGGCTCGAGAGCATTCGCGGCGCATTGGTGCCGGGATTTTGGCCAATGACGATAACGAGATCGGTTTTCGTGAAGTCTTCCAAACGGATCGTCGCCTTTCCCAGGCCGATCGACTCGGCAAGGGCAACGCTGGTCGATTCGTGGCACATATTCGAGCAATCGGGCAGATTGTTGGTACCGAACTGCCGCACGAAAAGCTGATAGAGAAACGCCGCTTCGTTCGAAGTTCGTCCTGAGGTGTAAAACACCGCCTCGTCAGGCGAATCAAGCGAATTGAGCTTGTCCGCGATCAACTCGAACGCATCTTCCCAACAGATCGGCTCATAGTGCTCGCTTCCCTCTAGAAGCACGAGCGGCTCCGTCAGGCGGCCCTGATTTCCGAGCCAGAAATCAGTCTGCTCAGAGAGTTGTTTGACCGAATGTTCGGCAAAAAACTCGCGGCCGATGTGTTTCGTCGTGCCTTCGTCCGCGAGAGCCTTGGCGCCGTTTTCGCAGAACTCGTTCAACGTCCGTCGGTCGGGATCAGGCCACGCACACGACTGGCAATCGACACCGCCTTTCTGATTGAGCTTGAGCAGCCCGCGCGTGCCGCGAACAACCCCCATCTTGCCGAAGACGTGCCTGAGTGCATTCGTCACGGCGTGAATACCGGCGGACGTCTCCGGAGGCGGTGTGATCTTTAATTTCGAGGCGTCGTCGTTCATTTCCGTCTAATTAATAATTACTAATTACCAAATTATTAATTAACTTCAGTCATTGGGAAGCTAGCACGTTGCCGGCCAGAGTAAATATTGAACCGCCCGTCGCGGACGAATCCGATGAGCGTCATTCCATATTCTGCGGCAAGCTCGACAGCGAGGCTGGATGGTGCGCCGACCGCGGCCATCACCGGAATGCCGGCCATCAGGGCCTTTTGAACCAACTCAAAGCTCGCACGGCCACTGACCAGAAGGATGCTTGTTGCTAGCGGCACGTCGTTCGCGAGAAACTTCGCCCCGATGACCTTGTCGAGTGCGTTGTGGCGGCCGACGTCCTCGCGGACAATGTCGAGAGTGCCCTCAATATCGAATAGTGCAGACGCATGCAGGCCGCCGGTGCATTCAAAGACTGACTGCGAATTTCGCAGCAGCGTGGGAAGTCTGTGGATCAGATCGTTCGCTACTCTCACGCCGTTGGCAGGCAGAGACTTGACCCCGGTCTGCAGAGCCTCGATCGACGATTTACCACAAACTCCGCAGCTCGACGTGGTGTAGAAATTTCGTTTGAGCCGTTTGAGATCGACCTCGACGCCGTCGGCAAGCTCGACGACTACCGTGTTACTTTTGGATGCGGCTTCTTGTTCCGGGGCACACTCGCTACCGCTCGTGTTTCTGCCTTTTGGGCCGCAGTGGCGAATGTCGCGGATGTCTGCACGGCGTTTGACGATTCCTTCGGTAAACAGGAATCCGGCGGCGAGTTCGAGGTCATGGCCCGGCGTCCGCATCGTGATCGAGATCGGCCGATGTGGCATTCCCGGCAGCTGCAGTCGTATCTCGAGCGGTTCTTCGACCGCAAGTAGGTCAGTAAATTCCACGGCGTCGGACGTCGCGACCACTTTGCTAACCGTCGACTGCGATTGGGCTGGTGCGGGCTTCACGGCTGAATTTTAACAGATGAGGAGAATTAGCCACGAATGAACACGAATCACACAAATTAAGAACTTCCCTCATTCGTTTAATTCGTGTTCATTCGTGGCAGATCTACTTAGTCTGCGGGGAGGATCCGGCCGCGGCATTCGCCGAAGCCGATGCGGCGAAAGCCCTCGCGTTCGCAATATCCTTTCATGATGATCTCGTCGCCGTCTTCGAGAAAGCGGCGGGTTTCGCCCGACGGGAGTTCGAGCGGTTCGGTGCCGCGCCAGGTCATTTCGAGCAGGCAGCCGCGCTCGCTCTTCTCTTTGCCGCTGACGGTTCCCGAAGCGATCAGATCGCCCGTCTGCAGGTTGCAGCCGTTCGACGCGTGGTGCGTCAGCATCTGGCCGACGGTCCAGTAAAGGTCCTTCGTATTGGAACGCGAAAGCATTTGCGGCTCGATCTTTTCATCGCGCATCTTTTC
>CAZJFB010000099.1:0-13344 GCA_964545145.1 uncultured Chloracidobacterium sp.
TGAGCGTACAGTTCAGCCTTTGAGACACTTGGCTGCGGATAGTTCGGTTCACGGTACGCAGTACCCTGCACAACCGGCGCCGCTGGTGCGGGTTCAGGGGTTGCAGGCGGTTTTTCTACGGGCGGGTCCGTTGATGGCGACGTAGGAACCTGGGCATCAACCCGAGCCGCAAGGAATAGACCCATAAGCAACAAAATAAGTAATGAGCGGTGATTCACTTTGAGGATCATTTCTATCAGCCTCCTGTTTTTGGGGGAAATAACTGGTAATGGTCTACCCTCCGATCTGAGCCGATAAACCAACGAGAAACCCTGCTTGTGAGTATTTCGTTCGCACGTTACATGATTTCAATGCGAATAGCAACCGGATTACCGCCTCTTTTGACACATGCGACAAACAACGGAAAAACGGCTCAACAAATATTGAGCCGCTTTCTGCAACCATTCGGTCCGGATTCCCTTTGCAGCGTCCGCCGCTGCTATTTAATTATCGATCAGATATAGCCCTTTGACACCAGAAGTTCGGCATTTAGGACGGCCGAGCCTGCAGCTCCTCGCACAGTGTTGTGGCTTAGGGCGACAAAGCGGTAGTCAAAGACGTTATCCGGGAAGATGCGCCCGACCGTCACGGTCATGCCTTTGCCGTTATCGCGATCAAGTTTCGGTTGGGGGCGTGAGGGCTCTTCGGTGACCTCGATGAAATGCTCAGGCGACGAGTGTAGATCGAGCGACGGGAATGTCTTCATTGCATCGACAACTTCTTCGAGAGTGGCCTTTTCTTTCAGGTTGACGCGAATGGCGGCCGTGTGGCCGTCAACCACATTCACGCGAAAACACTGTGCAGAGACGGTAAAATCTGCCTTGCGAATACCGCCGCCGGCAAATTCACCGAGTATCTTTTGAGCTTCGATCTCGACCTTTGGCTCTTCGCCTGCAATGTACGGAAAAACGTTGTCAGTGATATCCATCGATGCGACGCCTGGATAACCGGCCCCCGAGATCGCCTGCATCGTGGTCACGATGACCTCTTCGACACCAAACCTCCGATGTAGAGCGGCCAAAGGCGGCGCGAACGACACGACGGCACAATTCGGGTTAGTAACAATGAAGCCCTTACCGAAGCCGCGCTTATCACGCTGTTTCTCGATCAGCCCAACATGGTCGTGGTTGATCTCGGCAATCAGCAGAGGAACATCCTCGTCCATTCGGTAGCTCGACGAATTAGATATCACCGGATATCCCGCACGTGCGAAGGCCTCCTCAGTTTCGCGAGCAACATTAGAAGGGAGACTCGAAAAAACGATGTCGCAATCGATCGGCGGTTCGATCGGCGTGACGACGATGTCGCGAACATTTGCCGGGATGCTGCCCGGCAACTTCCATGCGCACGCCTCCGAATAAACTTTGCCCGCCGAACGATCCGACGCTGCAAGAGCAGTTATTTCAAACTGCGGGTGGTTCTCAAGCAATTGAGCGAACCGCTGTCCTACTGTTCCAGTCGCACCAAGTATGCCTACGCGATATCTCTTCATAAGAAAATAACGCTAGGCGAAAGCAATGCCTAAGTCAACAGGAGGAGGTGCCGCCCCAACAATCGGAGCACAACCTCCTACAAGTCTGATCAATTGATCCGGAATGTTACGCCACGAAGACCCGCGCTATCCGTACCAATGAGTTTCAAAGCTATCGAGGCTCCATCGTTGCCGACCAGATTTCCCGCTCCGGCAGCGACCATGTTGCCAGCCCCTGCCGCGACCATGTTCCCAGCACCGGCCGCAACCATTCGAACGCCGTTATTGTAAGTTATACCTTTTCCAGAGTTTAGAGCGTTACGCGCACTGGCGTCGAGTCCACCAAATTGTTTCCAGTCCATTTTTCCGCCAATAAAGAAGTATTCGTTATTCGCCGGACGGTTAAAACCACACGGCCATACGATCAGTTCGCCGCCGGGAGCGTCATTTCCCGATTTTATGTTAAGACAGACGTCTGCATTCGCCGCACTTTGGATAAGGCCGGTGCCGGGCCCCGACTTGATCACATACCAAACCTGGCTTTGGCCGCCGTGACACCTAACTAGCTTGACGCTACGGTCACCTCCATTCTGTCCGCGAGGAATACTGTGGTCAAAACAGTAATTGTCGGGAGTTTTTATCACCCCGTTTCGTATCGTGTAGCGAATACCTCCATCCGTGCACTTAAAGACCCTGACCACGCGATTTGCGTCGGGAATCAGGCAATTGTTGTTGTATGTAACGATCGCGGTGTCCTGTGCTCTCGCGGTCGACGAAGCACCGACGACGAATGCGACAGCCACAAAGGCCATAACAAAGATTCTCTGTAACATCATCTTACAACTCCTGTGTTTCACTCCGCCAGCGCCCATGCGGAGGCAATTTGGGGACGGGTTATGGGCACACCCACCTTTTTGTGTCTTGTAAAAAACCGGCAAGGTAGCCGTTTGCATCCTAATGCGACGGATCTTAAGAAACTGGGTCAAACTTTTTTCAAAAATTGCTTCCGAATTTATGCAGATATGCTTTATTCTTACTTTCAATAATCAGAAATGAGCGAAAAACCGATCACGCAGCTGCTGCAGGAAGTGCGGTCCGGTGGTGAGAGTGCTATGAACGAGCTCCTGCCGCTGGTCTATGACGAGCTGCGTAAACTTGCGCGCAGTTATATGCGGCGTGAACGCAGCAACCACACGCTGCAGCCGACGGCGCTCGTTCACGAGGCTTACATGCGACTGATGGGCCAGGGGCAGATCGATTTTCAAAACCGGGCCCATTTCTTTGGTGTTTCGGCACGGTTGATGCGAGAGATCCTCGTCGAATATGCGCGCGCGAAAAACCGCCTGAAGCGTGGCGGAGAATACCAAACCCAGATAGAACTGGACGCGGCAATCAGCCTGGACATACGCAAAGAGATCGATGCCGTCGCTGTCGATGAAGCACTCTCAAAACTCGAGTCACTGGACGAACGTCAGGGCAAGATCGTTGAAATGAAGTTCTTTGCTGGTATGACCATTGAGGAGATCGGTGAGGTCCTCAACATTTCGCCCGCCACAGTCAAGCGCGAATGGACCACGGCGAAACTATTGCTTTCGAAAATGCTCGGCCCCAAAACTAAATGACGCCTGAGGATTGGAAACAGATCAAGGTCATTCTCGAAGCCGCAATGGAACTCGATCCCGACGAGCGGTCGGCTTTTGTCGCCGATAAATGCCAGGGAGACGACGAAATGCGGCTGGAGATAGAATCTCTACTCGTTTCTGATAACACAAGTGCCGATCTGCTCGAACGGGACCTGGCAAGTGATATTTTTGGTAATAGTGAGGCTCTTGGCAGGGTCGGCGAACGGATCGGCCAATACAAGATCGTCGGTGAGATCGGTGCCGGGGGAATGGGCATAGTTTACCTTGCCGAGCGGGCTGACGGAGCGTTCGAACAGCGAGTCGCATTGAAACTTATCAAACGGGGAATGGATTCGACGGCGATCCTCAGACGTTTTTTCAATGAGCGCCAGATCCTAGCGTCGCTTGACCACCCGAACATCGCCCGTCTGATCGATGGCGGGACTACCGAAGACGGTCTCCCATTCATTGTGATGGAGTATATCGATGGTGAGACGATCCTCGGTTATGCAGCGAAAAGTAACCTCACGATCAATGAACGGCTCGACCTCTTCAGGAAGGTCTGCTCGGCCGTCTCCTTCGCCCATTCAAACCTTGTTGTCCACCGTGACCTTAAACCATCAAATATCCTCGTTGGAAAAGACGGAAATCCAAAATTACTCGATTTCGGTATCGCAAAGATCCTGAAATCAGAATCGGACGAAGCGGTCACGGCAACCCAGCACTTCGCTTTTACTCCCGAGTACGCGTCTCCGGAACAGGTTCGCGGCGAGCAGTTGTCGACGTCGACGGACGTCTATAGTCTCGGGATAATCCTCTATGAATTGTTGACCGGGAAGCGGCCTTATCAGACCGCGAGCCGGAACATTAGCGAGATCGTGCGAACGGTCTGCGAGGTGGTACCGGTACGTCCATCATCCGTGATCGGAATTGCGTCTAGCTCAAGTCCGCGTCCGGATATCGGAACTGCAAGAGACCTCCGCGGCGACCTAGACAATATTGTTCTCAAAGCTCTTCGCAAAGAGCCTGAACGCCGATATTCATCGGTCGAGCAGTTATCTGCTGACATCCGCTATCATCTTCGAGGCCTGCCCGTAGCAGCAACGCCGGACACATGGTCTTATCGAGCAGCAAAATTCGTCCGCCGAAATCGTATCGCGGTTGGCGCGGCCGGGCTCTTGGTGATCTCGCTGACGGCGGGTCTGAGCGCGACGGCCTATCAGGCCAACAAGGCCCAGAGAAGATTTAACGACGTCCGGCAGATGGCCAATTCTTTTCTTTTTGAGTTTCATGACTCGATCGAAGATCTCCCCGGCTCGACGCCGGCCCGCGAGCTAGTCGTAAAACGGGCACTCGAATACCTCAACCAGCTTTCGCAGGAATCGGAAGGCGATGCCACGCTCAGTCGCGAGTTGGCCACGGCGTATTACAAGATCGGCCAGATACAGGGTAACTCTTATTACTCGAATCTCGGCGATACGGACGGGGCGATGACCAGCTATCTGCGCTCTCTTGAAATACGTCAACGCCTCTCAAACGCCGATCCTTCTAACCCCGAACTTCGACATGAACTCGCGGACAGCCTCGAAGGCATCGGTGATATGCACTACACCGTTAACGATCTTGAAAAGGGCCTTGAGTCTTATGAGCGGGCAGTGGCGATCCGCGAACGGCTTATCCTTGATGATCCCGAGAATCTGGATTACAAGTACTCCTTGGCAGGTGTGTTGGGCAAGCGCGGTGACATCAGCGGCATGGAGGGTTTTCCGAATCTCGGCGACCTTCCGCGGGCACTGGAGAGCTACCGACGCGGCCTTGCTATCTATGAAGAGATCCTGAAGGTCTCGCCAAATTCGGAAAAATATACGTCGGGGTATGCCACTATGCTGCATTTTTATGGAATGCTGCAATCAACATCCGGCGACAATATTGGTGCGATCGAGAATGGCCGCCGAGCGGTCGCCATCTTTGAATCGCTTATCGCCTCGAATCCCAACAACGCAAAATATGAAACACATCTGATGGCCGCGCTCGTTTTCATGCGTTATCCGCTCGTCGATGAAAAACTCTTTGACGAGGCTATCTCGAATGCCCATCGCGTTATCCAGACCATGGAAAAGCAGTATGCGGCCGACCCCAAAAATGCCTTCTTCAAGCGAAGTCTCGGCGTCTCGTACAACGCGCTCGGCCGGATCCAAACCGATATGGGCAACGGGGCTGCAGCCGGCGAGAATCACGCCAAGGCGCTCCGAATCGCCGAGGAGTTATTTGCGGCTGACCCGCAGAATGGCGAAAACCAACGTGACCTAGCTATGAGCCGCGAATTTGCGGCCGAGGCTCAAGCGAAAAAGGGCGATTGCGCGGCTGCTCTCGAATACTATCGCAAAGCGCTGGAGGCATACGGGCCTTCTGCGGGCGAAGACCTTTCTGCCGTCTATTCCGGAATGGGCAAATGCTTAGCTTCTGTCGGCAAACTCGCCGAGGCCGCAGAGACCGTTCGCAAGGCGTTGCCGTTGGCTGAAAAAACTGCCCTCAAATCACCTATGAACGTAAAACGGCAAACCCGACTTGCCATCTTCTATCTTGAGGGCGGAAGAATAATCGCAAAATTAGCCGTTGCGGCCGGCGGCCCCGCGGTCAGGACGGAAGCTAGCGAGTTGCTCGGGAAAAGCCACCAGATACTCAACGACTTAAACACCGCAGGAAAACTCAGCAAACTCAATGCCCACTATCTTGAAGAGGTCAGGCTCGAACTCGGAAAACTCCAGTCACAAACGCAGTTGGCCAAGGGTATCAGCTAAGATCAACTCCTAACTCAGAATGCCTGCCCCGGCTTGCAGTACCAACCGCGGCACAAGCGAACACCGACTCGCATGAGGCTCATACGATCAGTGCTTCTTTCATCCGCCTAACACCCGCAGCCATCCTCTCTTCAGTATTACAAAACGAGATCCGCAAAAAACCTTTGGCTTCATCGCCAAACGCAACACCCGGCACCGTGACAACCCGATTCTGCAAGCACCTTTCCGCAACCTCAATATCGTCGCCAAGCGACCGGACATCGAGCATCGTGTAAAACGCTCCCTCTGGCGACGTAGCGTGCAGGCCCATCTCTTTTTCGAAGAGATCAACGAGGAATTCGCCGCGCCGCTTGTACACTTCGCGGGCGTGCTGCTTTGCCGCCTCTGCATCGGGCGACCAGCCGAGCAGAGCGGCCTTTTGCGTAATCGTCGACGTACAAACGGTCGTAAATCCGTGAAGTACCTGTATCGCATTAATAAGTTCCGGGTCGCTGCAGGCGGCCCAGCCTAGGCGCCATCCTGTCATTGAAAGCGATTTCGATAAACCGCTGACAATGATCGTCCTCTCGTAAAACTCGCTCGCCGAATGCGGCCGTTCGCCGAAATAAAGATCACTGTAGATCTCGTCTGAGATCAGCCAGATACCGGTGCCCGCAAGAGCCGCGGCCATGTCACGCAAATTCTGTTCGGTGAGTAACTTTCCGGTCGGATTTGACGGCGAGATCACCACTGCAAGTTTGGTTTTCGGGGTGATCTTCGACTTGAATTCATCAATATCAAACGCAAAATCATCGCTCGCGGGCATTCGATAATAAACAGGTACGCCTTGTGCGATACGCGTGCATGCGTCGTAAGCGGGAAAGCTCGGATTCGGCAAAAGCACCTCGTCACCCTGATCGATGACGCACATAAACGCGTCGGTCATCGCCTCCTGCGAGCCGCAGGTAACGACCACGCCGGTTCGCGGCAGATCGAGATGCGGATATTGCTCGGCGATCTTGTCGCGAAGAGCCGGAATGCCGGGATGAGACGTATAGCCGTTCTGCTCGTCACGGGCGATACGGGCCGCCTCGTCACGAAGGAATTGCGGCGTAGGCAGATCGGGCTCGCCGAGGCCGAAATTGATCGAATCAGGTAGTGCCCGCTCAAAGAATTGGCGAATGAGCGTCGGCTGCAGGCCCTGCATCCGGCGCGGCAATACAAAGCTGTCCATACTCGTAACGGGCTTCATTATTTCTCTTCGTCGATACCTGACTCTTCGAGGTCCTCGCGTATGTCCCCGACCTCGACGTTCAGTTCGCCCTCGGCGACCGTGACCGGGTCACCGGTCAAAACACCGCCAATTTCCTCGATCTCGCCGATGATCTTTTGACCAAGGCCAGTGATCTTGTCTTTCAGCCCGCCTTTGTCATGTTCTGGTGAGTTATTCATCAGTCTTTATCTTATTCTATTGGTCCGGAATAGGAAATTCACAGAGATTCTACAGGTCATCCCGCGTGTCGCGCGTTCCAGCCTTTGTGTTCATGTTCAATTGTTTTTTCGCATAAGATCGCAATTTTACTCAGCATTTTTGTAAAACTGACAAAAATGAACATAACATATTCATGCATAGATCGCAATATGTTTTATCTGTGCATCGACCTGTGAAATAGAGACCTCTTGCTAAGCGAGCGGCCCTAAAGAGCAAGAATAAGTGTTGATCTACCGGAGGTAATCTTCGAGCTTTGTCGCAGCGTCTGTCCTCTCGTCGCGGTATTTGACGATTATCGGGCAATAAACAGAGAGACCGTTCTCACGTCCGAATTCATTCGAGACCGCACGTGAGCCTTGCACGACGACTGCTCCGGCGGGAATTTCGAGCGATCTGCCGTCCTCGGACTTGATGACGCGCTGATTTGGCAGGTCAAAAACGGGCGTCGAACGCGTCAAAATCACGCCGCTCGCAAGAACGGCTCTTTCGTGAACGATAGTTCCCTCATATACGCCGGTGTTGCCGCCGACCAGAACGTCGTCCTCAATGATCACCGGAGTCGCATTCACGGGCTCAAGCACGCCTCCGATCTGTGCCGCGGCCGACAGATGCACGCGTTTCCCGATCTGAGCGCAGCTGCCGACAAGCGCGTGGCTGTCGACCATCGTGCCTTCGTCGACATACGAACCAACATTAATGTACGCCGGCGGCACAACGACAACGCTCGGCGCAACGTAGCTGCCGTCACGGATCGCCGAGCCGCCCATCACGATACGTACGCCGTCATCGAGCGTCATCGGCCGCAGCGGAAAAGTATCTTTGTCAAAAAACTGCAGCGTCTCGGTCGGTTTGGACATCTCGACCATCTTGCCCATTCGAAAACCGAGCAAAATTCCCTGCTTGACCCACGAATTAGCCCGCCAAACGCCATCTTCCCCCTTCTCGGCGGAACGGATCTCGCCCCGACGGAGTGCGGTCTTGAATTTTTCGTATATTTCCCGATCGGCCGAATCGAATTCGGACTTTATTAAAAGCTCTTCGATCTCTGACTTTAACGGCATTCTTAAAATATGAAGGTCTCGCAATGAATGACCTCTTCTTCAAACTCCAACAAGTATTTCGAATCCGCGGAATAGTATTTAGCTTTAGCGAGGTCTTCGCCCGCAAAATCCTTGATACTATCTAGACTTTCCCATTTGGTAACCGTCCAAAAATGACAAACTTCACCTTCGACCCGTCGAAGTATCTCGACGCCAAGGTTCCCCTTTGTTCTTTTGTAATCGGCAACACCGGTTTCGATCCCATACTGCAGGTACTTGTCCGCGTCTTTAGCCGACGTCATTCCATGCCAGATCCGGGTTATCACGGGCTTTTCCATGACCTTACAAGACTGAAGTCTATCTATGAGCGACGACCGCCCTACCGATCAGCCCAATACCGCCGGCAAAGAGCACCAACATGATCACCGTGTTGAACAGGCTTGTCGGCTGAAAATATATCTGTAGGTTCATCAAGATGCCCGAAGCGATGATAACAACGCTGGCGAAAACCAGGAGCCAGCCGATGATGGACCGCCCGTTAAAGAAGACCAGTGCGATGCCAATGACGAGCGGGATCAGTGTCAGACCGAATGTGTTGTAACCGCCCCAATACCAAAACCCGCTCGTGACGATCACACGGCTGATCAACAAATATCCGCCCGAGATCGTCATCGCAAGCCCGACGACGAATTCGACAATACCGCCGGGCGTTCCGCCGACATTTTTCAGGTCTCCAAGGTCCATACAGAACTTTTCTGCTCGGCAAAAAACGGCTGTCGAGCTATCTCGGGCTGATGCGTGTTGTCTGCAAAACGGTCAACTGCCACCTTCCCGAACGCTTTTCCCACACGCTCGTGTACCGCATGGCGGTCGAGCTGTCGCGGCCGTTCGTACGAAATACCATCCGCACGATGGCCGTTACCACTGCCGCGTTCGACTTTGGATAGGCTCGAACAACGATATTCTCGTTGGTCACCGACATCGTCCGCGTGGTCGGTGACGGACTGAGAATAACGAGTTCCTCTTTCTTTCCGCGTGTCGCACCGCTCTGATCGGTGATGAATAGGTCATTCGCGTAGAGCCTGTCCAGCACCTGAACGTCTCGCCGCTTGACTGCGTCTGCCCAGCGGTTGATCACGGCCCGAACCTCCTGCTCGACGCTTCGCGGCTTTGCGGGCGTTGACCGATCGCGGTCCTGACCCAGAGCTGCACCGGCAAACATGAGTACCAAAGCGATCAGCAGGGAGAAGTTAGTTTTTCCTTTCATCTGATAACCTCTTTGATCACAGACTTTAACAGCGTTCGGGTCGCGGGTGAGACCGGCACCAGCGGCAATCGCAGGTTCTCCTCGCAAAGTCCCATTTCCTTCATTACGAACTTGCACGGGGCCGGCGAAGACTCAACGAAATTCGCCTCCATCAGCGGGAGCAGCCGGTAATGCAGCTTCCGGGCAAAGTGGAACGAGCCATTCAGCGAATGCACGACCATGCGGGCCGTTTCACGCGGCATTTCGTTAGCACAGACCGAAACCAGTCCGTCAGCGCCGAGTACGCACATCGGGATCGTCGAGGCATCGTCGCCCGAAAAGACCTTGAATTCTCGCGGCCGGTTGGCGAGTATCTGCATTATCTGCGAGTAATTTCCCGATGCTTCCTTGATCGCGACGATGTTCTCGTGTTTCTCAGCGAGCTGCAGAGTGGTCTCTGCAGAGATGTTTGATGAGGTTCGCGACGGCACGTTATATAGCATGATCGGGAAGCCCTTGACGCTTTTTGCGATCTCGGAGTAATGGGCAAACATCCCGTCCTGGGTCGGCTTGTTATAGTACGGAGCGACGATCAGCGCCGCGTTTGCCCCGGCCTCGCGGGCCTTTCGCGTGTGCTCGATCGCCGCAGCTGTGTTATTGGTCCCCGTGCCCGCGATAACATGTGCCTTGTGTTTTCTGGCGACCTCGACCGTAAGATGGATCAGATATGCCTGTTCGTCGCTCGACATCGTTACGTTCTCGCCGGTCGTACCGCAAGGAACGAGCAATTTCACACCGCCCTTTATCTGGCGTTCAACCAGCTTGACGAAGCAATCGTCGTCGATCGAGCCATCCTTGCGAAACGGAGTAACGAGCGCTGTCGCACAGCCTCGCATCCAGTCAACTTTCATCGTCATAAACAATTCTCAACCACAGGTGAACACAGATTAACACAGAAAGAAGGGCGGAAACACGACCGGTAGGGAGTGTGTCGCTCAACTCCGTTAACTGCTAAAAGCTGCTTCAAAAAAAGCGTTGAGTTTTCTCAGATCAAGCCTTCCATCGGTCCTCACGCCCGAACAAATATCGAGTCCGAACGGCTGCACCGTTTCGATCGCCTCTCGAACATTCGCCGCATTCAGGCCGCCTGCAAGAAACACAGGCTTGCCGCATGTCTCAACGATCTTCCGGCTCAAGCTCCAATCATGGCGTCGTCCGGTACCGCCGAGTTCCTTGACCGCCAGAGCGGGATTTCCGCTGTCGAGCAAGATCGCGTCTATGTATTCAGCAAGCTCCGCGGCCTCATCAACCGATCTTTCGCCGACAACGTGGATCACCTGAACCAGCTTTATGTGCGGCAAAGCGGCCCGTATCGCAGCGTATTCACGGCCGATGAGCTCGTCGACGATCTGAATTGTGTTCGTCTTTGTACGGTGGTGATGCTCGACGATACCGTGCGCGGTTTGCCGGCTGGTCAACAGAAACGTAGCGATCGGCGGCGGCACGCGTGCAGCGATCCGTCGTATGTCCTCGTCCGGTATCGGCCCGGGCCCGGATGGCATCTCGCCGACAAGGCCAACTGCCGATGCACCGAAAGAAATAGCATCGGCGGCCTCTTGCTCGTTGGCTATGCAGCAGATCTTAGCTCTTGGTATCATTTTCCAACGATCTCACCTAATACATCAGTAAACTCAAAAAATCCGGCCTTACCCCGGATCCATACCGCGGCCGCTATGGCTCCGAGAGCAAATCCTTCGCGTGATCGAGCGGTGTGTTCAAGCAAGATCTGGTCCGCCGGGCCGTCGAAGCCGACCCGGTGAGTCCCGGGAATGTTGCCGGCACGCGTCGCCGCGACCGTAACGCGGACATCCTGTTCCGAATCAGCTGATAGTGTGCGCTCGACTATTTCCTGTATCTTAAGTGCCGTACCGCTCGGAGCGTCCTTCTTTCGTGAATGGTGCTGCTCTTCGATAAACGCCTCATACTCAGGAAATCTCGAGAAAAGGTCGGCCGCGAACTCGGCGATACGATAGAAGAGATTGACGCCGATCGAGAAATTGGCTCCGAACACAAGCGCACCCTTCCCCCGGGCGACTATATTCTCGACCTCTTGACGCTGCGCCTGCCAGCCTGTCGTGCCAAGAACCAAGGGCACGCCTGCTGCGACGCACGCCTCGACATTTCGCCGAACTGCAGCGGCAATGGTGAAATCGATCGCGACGTCCGAACCACCGAGCTTTGCAGCGAGTTCCTCTGCCGATAGGCCGGCGTCGGCTGCGTCGATCGTAACGGCGACCTCATGGCCGTTTTCCTCGGCAAGCCGATGTATAAGCCTGCCCATCGCTCCATAGCCAATAAGTGCAATTTTCATAAGGGTTTTCGCCACGAAAGGCACGAATTTAATTCGTGTTAATCGTGTCAATTCGTGGCTAATAATTTCTTAACCAGTTCAACGTATAACCCCACCGCCGCTTCGAGGTCCTTTTTTAGGACAAATTCGTCCTTGGTGTGGGCGACCAGGATCGAGCCCGGGCCGAGCAGCAACGGCGTGCCCCAATTCGGCAGATGTGGAATATCGGTGGTGAAACGCACGACCTTTTGGTTAAATCCATCCACCTCAAGCATCCTCACCGGCTCGCTGAAAGACAATATCTCGATCTCGCCGCGATCGCGAACGACGCTGCGAAGTGCGTCCTCGATCGGCTGTTTCCTTGTGGTCAGGCGAATCGCAAGGCCGGCCTCTGCCTTGGGCGGAATGACGTTGAGTGCGAGCCCGCCTTCTATGGTGCCAACATTTACGGTCGTCTCGCCAAAGAAATCGTCGTTGGGAAATCGCGTGTGACGAATGTCCTCGAGGATATCGAGCAGCTTTTCGATCGCCGATTCGCCTTCCTCGGGATATGCGGAGTGAGCTGCCTTTCCGTGTGTCTTGATGTTCAGCCGAAAGGTTCCTTTCGAACCGATCGCGAGGTCATTGTCGGTAGGCTCGCCGTTGATCAGATATTCACACTTCGCCGCGAGCGGATGATGATTTGCGATCTTGGCTCCCGTCGATGAACGCTCCTCCTCGACCGTGTAGAGCAAACCGATGTCGGTTACGCCCTCTCGCCGCAACTGCTCGGCGGCAATTATCTGTGCCGCAATGATACCCTTGGCGTCGCACGAACCGCGGCCGTAGATCTTTTCGTCATCCTCGGTGGGCGGGATGAAGGGCGGCACGGTGTCCATGTGGGTCGAGAGCCAAACACGCGGGGTGTCGTTCAGCGTTGCGATCACGTTGTTTTGGCCTTCCGCGACCGCCTGTAGTTCGACCTTCCAACCCAGGCTTTCGAGGTAGTCACGCAGCCAAAAGCCCACCGCCAACTCGTCGCCTGAGACCGACGGTATCTCCATCAGCGCCTTTGTTAATTCAAACAGTTTCATTCGCTTATGATTTTGCTAGTATTATCGGGTGAATTCTGTTCTTAGGATAGCTCTGCTTGCGATAGCGTGTCTCGCCGCGACCGGCCTCTGCCTGATGATCTTTAATTCTATCATCGGCCTTTTTGCGCCTTGTTATCTTGCCGGCAGCTGCACCAAGATGCCTATGACCGAGACCATTGCGACCCTGCTGGACGCGATAAAGTACATACTTTATTTCGGCATCTTTCCGCT
>CAZJFB010000100.1:0-13280 GCA_964545145.1 uncultured Chloracidobacterium sp.
ATCGAGATGAACGCCGAACACGAGGCCATTCTGCAATCGTTCCGCGACAAGGTACTCGAACGGTATAAGGTCGCTACGTGCCTCGGCTTCGGCCCGCGATTCCTTCACTCGACCGGCCAGGCATACAAGGGCGGAGCGAACAACGGCGTCTTCTTACAGATCACAGCCGACGACGCGATAGACCTGCCGGTGCCCGGCCAGAAATACACCTTCGGTGTCGTGAAGGCTGCCCAGGCACGCGGAGACTTTCAGGTACTGCTCGACCGAGGCCGGCGGGCCCTGCGAGTCCATATCGGCACTGACGTAACCACCAGTCTGACTAAGCTAGCGGATCTTGTTTGACGGGCGTGAGTTCGTGATCTTGAGGAGGTGTGTTTGGATCTGCTGTTGATTGATCGGGGCGGTCAACTGGCCGCCCGTAACCGTCGCCTGTGAGATCGTTGTCTCGATGTGCGTGAGCCTTTCAGCGGTGGTTATCGGCTGTGCAAGCGAGAGTGTATAGCTTGCGGCATTCCCCTGATTCCACACGCGGGCCACGATCCCACGGTCGATGCCATCTTCGGCCGGCTTGAGTGCCCATAGGAGCACATTTGGATTTGAGATATTCAGGAATGAGAAGCTGCCTGCGGGGTACGGCCGGTTTAACGAACCGCTGCCCTCGATCATTGAGGTTACAAATGGGTTCTGATGCTGCAGTGCAAATTTCATCGACGCCGTCTGGTCAAATGCACCGTGCGTCCACAACGCGAACCGTTGCAGAAAGTAGCTGTCGCCTCCCTGGTTCGGGATACCGAGCGTCGGCCCGTCGATCTGGCCGCCGGCAAGCACATTGATCTGTGGAGTGGCAGTATCTAGAAGGTTGCGTTCGCTGTCGCCCATCCGCATGAACTGGTTGTCCCAATTCGAGACCGTTATCCCAAAGTTACCCGAGCTGTTTGTCATGTCCGCGAAATGATTCATCGTCAGCCAATCGTAACGGGCGTTTTTCGGCGAGTAATGACCGCCGTCGGCAAGCAGTTTGCCGCGAATGACAGCACCAACCTCTTCGTGCCACATGTCGGGCGAGTTGAGGTCAAACGAAAAACTCCATGTCTTGATGTCGCCGAAATTCTGCGTGATCTCGTTGCTGATGTCGACTCGGTCGCTGTCGCGATAGAGAGTAACGCGGGTCGTGTGCGCAAGCGGACTACTCGAGATCGCTCGCAGCGTTACACTTACGGGGCCGGCGTTCTCGACCGTCACGGTGCCCGACCGATTGCCGCCGAGATCGTTGAGAACGCGGCCGCCAATGTTTCGTACGGTCTCGCGATTGCCTCGCGTTTTGTCGATAAGACTGGTGATCGCGCCGTCAGCAGCGACCGTAAGACGGTAGAGCGAATTCTCGATGGTCGTACCCGCGACCGTCGCAGCCTGGCTGAAAGACTGGGTCGTTCCCGGGCGGATCTCGTAAACCTTGTAACCGGCGGAAGGAACGTTCGACGCGAGTATCCTAAGCAGTTGTCTCGTACCAAACCGCACGACCTGCGATGGCACTTCCTGGCCGGTCGAGAGATCAAACACGCTCGCTTTGTAGTTGAGCTTCAGCGGGATCTCGGCGATGTCGGTCCGCTCCCATCCAAGCGGGTTAAAAACGTAAAACCTCGGGGCACTGCCCGTCCGCGAGATCTGACGGCCAAGTTCCTCTCGGGCGTCGTCATAGAGGCGGTCAACGTATGTTGTGATCTCGCGCTCGACCGACCGGCTCCAGTTGGCACGGGCGGTTCGCGAAATGGCACCGTCCGCAGTCCAATCGTGCTCGAAGTAAAGACCGAGATCGAGCATGGCCTTGTCACGAGCGGCGATCCTCGAGGACATGAAGGAAGGCGAATTCAGCGAGACCAGAGTCGCCAATGCATCGGCGCTGCGAAGCCGCTCGGTGCTGCGTTTGACGCCGGCGGAAACCTCGGCGAGCGACGCGGTAAGAGCGTCCCACTCGTTGCCATAAGCCGCGGCGTGCGTTTCAAGCCCGGCACCATAATTCGCCTCAAAATCGCGGAAGAAATCTTCCTGGTTAGAGACGATAACGCGGCGGTTTTGATTCGAGAGCTGCTGGGCGACGGTCACGAATTCATCGCTCGTGTATTCGACGTCATCCCAGCCCCGGCCAAAAGCTCCGATTATCGGAAAGGGGTACTTGGACTGAAAGGCCGAGCTAGTCTCGGCAAAATTGATCGATTTCACAGGGTCAAACGCCTCGGCGTAACCGCCGAAACTCTGATTGGTCGTGAACTGCGAGTTCCATTTCATCAGCACCTTGCTGCCATCACGACCGCCGCAGTAGTAGATCTCACGGTCACGGTTATTGAGTCCGTTCACCCATGTGGCACAGTTGCAGACGCCCTTCCAACTGTACTTGGCCCCCGAGCCTGCCCAAAGCGATGGCAGTCCGTAGGAGAGCGTTTGATTCTCCATTGCGATGGCGAGAGGAAACTGCACATTGTGTCGCCGCTCGATGAGGCCGGGATAGTACATTCCGCGAAGCACCGCCTCGGTCGGCGAACCGCCCTGCGAAAGTACAAGTGCATTCATCGCAACGCTCATATGGCCGCTTCTGAGACGCGACATCATCCGCTCGAACTGCTGAGGTGTGCGGTTCTTTTCGTATTCCCACATCCAGAGGCTGCCGTCGCAATTCCAGCGCATTTGCTGGTCGGACGGATTGTTTTGGGTCTGATCGATCTTGTTCAGATAGAAGTCGATCATGTTGAGAAATGCTTGCCGGTAGGCGACATCATCCGCAATCCACATGTAGTCCGTGTGATCGTCGGGTGCGATGTAAAACCTCCGCTGTCCGGACACCGAAATAGCAAGAACGGCCGCAAGCATAAGGCCCACGGCTGCGTATTTTGTGATACTCAGCAGACTCGTTCTCATTTTTTCCGATGCCTCACGGCTGCACGGAATAAATGGCAAAAACGGCTTGTATTCCATCAATTTGACGGGGCGATGGCCACTGCAAGGTCGGGCATTACATTATGTTTGGAATTTCAAACCGTCTATACTAGGGGTTGGTCTAAGGTCAGGATCTAGTATTATGCAGAGCGAAAACTCCCTTGAGACAGAAGTTCGGCCCGTGGCAAAGCCCACAAAAGGCCGAGGGTCTAAGAAGACTCACATTCTGATCTCCGTACATGCGATCACATTCCTGATCGGCTTGGCACTGCTGGTATTTGTCATATACCGGATCGGTTATCAGAGCCTTCTCGATTCGCTCACGACCGTCGGCTGGGGCTTCGCTCTGATACTGGCCCTCAACCTCGCTCGCCATTTTCTTCGGGCAGCCAGCATGTATTGGGCTGTAGCGCCCGATCACCGTACTTTTAGATATATGGCCGCTGTCGCCGCCCGCTTTGGTGGCGAAGCTGTCAACTTCTTTAGTTTTGCCGGGCCATTCCTTGGCGACGCGACCAAGGCTATGCTGCTCAAGCGTAATGTCTCGCTTACGCAGAGCGCATCCGCCGTCATTATCGACAACATCCTCTATTACGTGACCGTGATCCTAGTCGTTCTCGGCGGTGTGGCTGTGCTTCTATACAACTACGGAAGCAGCGGCTCGACTATGTCGAGGGTCCTGTTCGCTATCGTGATAGTGGCGTTGCTGATGTTTGTCGGATTGGGGATAGCGATCATGAAGCGGGTCACGCCGTTCTCCCGCTTGATCAGCTTTTTACATAAGCGGGATATCGCCCCGCACTTCATCATCAAAAGGCAAGCAGGGCTGCTCGATGTCGAGAAGAACGTTTTTCAGTTCTATCATGACCGTCGGCGGGATTTCTTCATTGTTTTTGCGATCAGTCTAGGTGTCCATACGGTAAGCGTTGCCGAGGTCTTTGCTGCTCTGCGGTTTCTCGGCCACGAACCCTTCGTTTCGACGGCGTTCATAATCGAGAGCCTTACGAAAGTGATCAATGCCGTATTCAGCTTCATTCCGGGAACCATCGGTGTTTACGAGGGCGGCAATGGATTGATACTTCGCACTCTGGGATACACGACCGCCGTCGGTGTCGCCCTGGCACTTGTACGTCGAGGAGCGATACTCTTTTCGACGTCGATCGGACTCATTGTACTGCTATGGCGCGGAGCGGCCCGCGGGGCAAGGCGGATCGCCGCCGTCAGCGAAGACGATGCCTAAGCTTATCGGCTTCCCACCGAGGCCTGCCCGGACGTGATCTCCGATATCACGCGGCCCGGAAACCTTCTAAAACCTCGCTTTGCCAGGTCGCCAACGGGACGATTCTGATCATCGATCTTCCCCATTAGCCTGAACAAGGTCGGAACAAAACTCAGACTGTCATAGGGCTGTTCGACCGCCAGCCCACGTGGAATCCCCGTATCGGAGCCCCCTGCGATCATGAACGTCGAATTTGTCGAGACACGAAAGAACGACCCGTGATTGCCACCCGGATTAAATCCGCGAACATCAAAATTCCAGTGATCGTTCGCCACGATCAGCAGATCCGCCTCAGTCAAAGCACGCTGCCGCTGGCGCAATCGTCGGATAAGCGCTTCGTCACTATCGCTCCTGCCTTCCTGCGAGTCGAATACAGGGTGTCGGTCAAGTTGTTCGTTGATGCCGATCAGGGCATTCGAATATGTGGTTCTGTGGATCGCTTTCAGCCATTCTGTCTCGGAGTGCCACTCGCCAAACCAAGCGAGTCGATCCGCCGGAGACACTGCCAATTCAGGGTCCTCAAAATAGCGAAGCGGAAACCCGGGCCCCGGTTCCTTGATCTGGAATGTGTACGATCCGTCCGGACGCTGCTCCAGGTTAGCCACAGGAATGTATCTGAAGCTTGTGCCGCCGTCCGCAGTATCACGCGACAGGATCAGCGATTGCCGATCGGGGCCTCCGTAAAGCCAGATCGGAGCATCTCCCGGCTCAGCCGGGTCACCGAGGGCTGTTAGTATCGCCTGCCGGTCAAGCCTGACCGCAACAAAATCGACGGGCCTGTTGCTGATGCCCGGCTGGACATTGTTCTTGACCCTCTGTTGATGCAGCAGGTCCAAATAGTTGACCCGCTGAAAGCTCTTCTCGATGTCCAGATCTTTTTCGGGTCTAACGACAAGGCCATTCTTCGAAATTGCGACGACGTAGTTCTGCAGTTGATACGTGCTGTTCGGATCGCCCATCGCCCCTGGAGCGATGAGGTCTTCGATACGTAATTTCCGAGGGTCAAAGTCCTCGCGCTTTAGGCCGATCAGGCGCTCCAGCGAGGCGATGTACTTCTTGTAGTCTGATGAGGCTTCGGCGGCAAGTTGCTGAAGTGCCGCCTCTCGGCGAGCCTCTTTATCGATCCCTGCCGCTCTCTCTTCGGGAGTGAACTTCTTCGGCTGTGAAGCGACCACCTTCTGCTGGGCGTCGGCCCACCGCCCGAGCGCGCTGCTTTCCGCCCCGAGTTCTTCGACCTTCCTTTTCCAATCGTCACGATGTCGGTCGATCACATCGAAGAAAGCATCCCGCACTGCGGCCTTTACCTCGGGCGACAGTTTCTCGTGCTTCAGTAGCTGCAGCAGGATGTGCAGAATATTCAGGTCGCTGTTTCGCAAATGGATAGACGAGCGCTCATTGCCGTCAAAATCTACGAGAGCCGTCGGGTACGCGGTTGACTGGCCCTTCAGATAATACGATTCATTGGACGTCGTAGTGATAAGCGGAACGAGCGGATAGACGCCCTTGATCGAATAGTCGAGCATCAACCGGCGTTTTGTTATCACATGGTGGCCGCCGCCGGCAGCACTTGCCAGCATCTTGACCAGGTTATAGCCCTGGCTGTATACACGTTCATCAGAATTAAAGCCATGGTCCGAAACGAGGACGAGAGCGGTCTCTTCCGCTCGTGACGATGACCTGATAGCGGTCCAGATCCTACCGATCAGCTTGTCCAGGTCTTTGAGGGCGGCGACCCGTGACTCGCGGTCGTTGTTGTGATGGGAGACATGATCGAATGAAACGTCGTAATAGTCGTAATAGTCGATCGCGGGTCTCTTGACCAGCTTGCCGACAATGTCCCTCTCGGCCTGATTTATCGTCATCTTCCTGAAATCCAGTCCGAGTGTCCATTCGTCAAGCATGTCTGAGACACTGCCCGGATAAAGGTTGATGAAACCGCTCGCAATAACCTCCCAATTATTACCCCGCTGGTACAACTGCTGGCTCGTGTATCGTTTTGGATAATCGAATGCATCGCTGAAAAGTGGAATGCCGAGTTGATCCATCACCTCGACCGCCGGCATGTCCGCCTTTGCGCGGGTCAGACCATATTGTAGGTAATACGGAAAGAAATTGAGGTAATCGTAGGCATGCAGCGTATAGCGATCGTACTCGACATTACCTTTGATCTGAAGCCGCTGTCCCGTGTCCAACTGTCCCCATGACGGCCCCGAAAGGCTCATCCCTCGTGTGTAGAAATTTGGCACACGAGACCCATTCTTGTAAAAGACCTCTTCGATCCAGGGCAACAAAGACTTCCCCGTTTTGGGGTCACTCTGATTGACGAACCGGTCAACGTAGTATGCAGGCAACCCGTCGATCTTGATAATGACGATCCTCTTTACGCCTTGTGCAGCCGCATCGGAAGCTGCCAGGCCTAAAAGACAAGCGAAAACTAATGATCGAAATGCAAATCGGAGAAGTTTCATTATTGTCGATCTTGGGGCAGTTCTGTCAGTTGGCAGCGATAGATGAAATGGCCCGGGCATCCTGCTTGGAGATCCGTTGTCCTTCCTGAAGGGCAAGCCTAAGATATTCGGCACAAACGTCGCGCCAGCGGTCAGGCACCTTGTCACTCTTATAGATCGCCAGAAGTTCTTTCTTCGCCGCGGAATTGTTGATCCGATAGAGTCCAGAAAGGGCGAGTTCCTGGAGCCCTGCATCGTTAGCGATCGCAAATACCTTTGCCAACGCACGCGTCGTCTTTTCACCGGCATCGTCACCGCTGCGTGCGACGAATGCCAGCGACCGACGCAGTTGCTCAATATCGCTGTCGATCCGCGGCTCGGCTGACGCAAACGCTACCTGTCTCAGGAACCGCTCATGGAAATCCAGCTGGCGACGCAGATCCATAGCCGCCACCAGATCAGGTGTGCTCGTTTCGCGATGGGTGTAAAGCCCGAAAGAAAGTACGTGCCCAAGTGTCTGAAATGCACGGACCGTTGACGAATGTTTTAGCCGTGCCATTTCCTCGCGACGGTCAGAATCGATCTTCTTTGGTAGCCCATCAGGCCGCTTTGCCCACTCGATCAGGTTGTCGTATTGCTTTTGGGCGATCCGCTCTTCGATGTCCGCGTCATTCTGAAGCGGATTGAGCGTCGCGGATTCAACCCGCCGTGTCAGCGTGTCCTTAAAGTCGTCGTCGAGCGAGGCATCGAGAGCCAGGAGCAGTTTTAGCTGAGCGTACGAACGCATACGCGAGATCTGGTTAATGTCCAGCCCACGCCGGCCCGTCACAAAATCGTACACAAAACGCCCGACAAAGAATGGCAGCCCGCTGAATTGCGAGAGCGAGAGGACGTTGCCGGTCAGGTCGTTGAGAACACGCTTTGAGATCTCACGGAACTTCGGGTTGCCATTGTCCCGAAAATCGATCAAGATCGCAGGCACTTTTGGATGATCCAACCCGTAAAGGGCCAGCGGTATCAGTGTCCTCGGGTGTGCCCCGGGTGTGTCGCTCTCCACCTCACGATCGTCACTATCGTACCAGCGAACCTGGGCATAGCCCTTCCAATTGAGCAGCGAGTTGTCATCCCATGGACTCTTGATATTTAGGAACCTGCGGTCAAACTTCTTTCCGCGATTAGCCTGCAGGTCCGAGGCCGCGACCCAGACGACCGCGTGACGGGCCGAGCCGTCGGGCATCTCAATCGGGTCGAAGTAAAGTCCCTGAGCTTCTGTGTACTGACGGAGCAATTCCCAATTGTGGCCACGATAGTCGCGGATCTTGGCGGTCTCTTTTGAATACACGCGGCCAAGATTCTCGGGCTGAAGCCGCCAGCCAAATGTTTTGTCCGTAAGCGAAAGCCTGGCCTGAATGTCCTGCATCTCACCGTCAGTCAGGACCGACTCGCCCGTTGATTCTTGATAGATCGAGAGTACGGCGAGTGCCGAGGCTATCGCCGTCCGGCGGTAGTCGCCCGCATTTTGACGATATTGGAGTGTCGAGGCCCTCACGCCAACACCTATTTCACTTAGAGCCAGCTTCTTAAGGACCATCCACAATGCGTCATTCCAGACCTTTTTATCCCCGCTGCTGAGATCAATGATCGGCGGAGGCGGCTCTGAGCCGACCACCCCCTTGTTACGAGTTCGGGTATAAAGGAACGGAACGAGCCCTGCAAGTTTCTGCCGGACAGTCGGCTCGGTATAGCTGTGCAGCCACAAGTAGCGAAGGCGGTCGTTCTCTAACCGGTCATCCCCCAGGGTGTCTCGCAACACGCTGATCAGCGGGAGGTCAGAAACGGGACCGGCCACATGGTCGTCCGCCGGCCGGCGAGCGAATATCGTGACGATCTCTGAACCGCCGGGTACCGGTACGACCTCAGACCGAAATCCGGTCTCGAGGGCCGTCCGCCTGACATGCACATCGGCAGCTCCGGCTCCTGCCCAAACTTGGGCCGAAACCGGGATCGAGCCCGCGAAGAAGCACACCATCGCCAAGAGCACAATAGCCCTGGGGATAACCGAATGTACTCTCGCGTGTCTAATCCTCATTGGATCCAAATGTTTTTGAGGCAAAGAGGGTCTCAAACTTTGTAACCACTATCGTCTAGTAATTTTAGTAAGGTACGGCTGCTGAACGACTTGGATGCTGAGTTCCCATCAGAGGTTCGCAGAATTTCGTTGCGTCATTCGTCCTCTGTAGAATGTAGCCGCCTCGGTCGCCGCCAGCGCAGTGGCTCCAAGTAACATTAGGTGGACGTAACCGCTTTTTCCGATCAGAACTAAGCCTATCCAGCCGACAAATAAAGCTAAAGTGATGAATCTAAGCATCCCTTTTCAAAATTCCTGCAACCGCCGCTAAAACGAGATTCTAGCACGTGATAAATTAGAAACGAACCCTGCGTTTCGCCGATTTTTGGCGCAACGACGATCAAAAGACGTACGACTTCAGGAGATTTGCTATTGTCAACCAATATCGTTCCGCCGACCACCGCCGGTATCTGCCCCGAAAACTTTTCGGGTCACTTGGCGTTTGCCCGCGACCCGCGAGTGGTAACAGCCTTATTGCTTGCCCTCATCTTGATCGCATTCGGCCTGAGGGTTACCGGCCTTGGTTCGGAGAGCCTGGGCGAGGACGAACTCAACAAACTCCAAACCGTCGAGGAATACCGGACGAACGGTCTTTCGGGCAAGAACGGCGAACACCCATTTTTAATGAAGGGCCTCCAGACGGTGAGCATCGTCGCGGCAGAACGTGTGAGTTCGATATTGCCGGCGGAAAATGCGATCCCGGCCGAGGCGGCACTCCGGTTTCCGATAGCCTTATTTGGTTCATTTACCGTCCTCATTCTGTTTCTTCTCGTTTCGGAACTCTTCGGCCGAAGTATCGGCATCGTTTCCGCGGCTCTCTGGGCTGTCGAACCGTTGGCGATCGGTTTCGACCGTATTGCGAAGGAGGACAGCCTCGTGCTGTTTTTTTTCCTGCTGACCAATTACTTTTGGGTACGCGGGCAGACCGCCGCGGAAACAGGAGACCCTAAGTGGACCCGTTGGGCTTGGGCAGCGGCCGCAGGGTTTGCCGCCCTGATGGCGTCGAAATACTATCCCTTCCTCCTCGCGGTGCTCGGCGCTTATTACATAATCTTCAAGAGTGTTCCCAATAGGCACTGGGACATGGGAAAGGCCCGTTGGATCACCTTTTTCGCCGTAATGGGTGTCTCGTTTCTGTTGCTCAACCCAACCATCGTGCTGCCTGATACGTGGCGGGAAATGCTTAAATTCTCGAGCGAGAACCGCATCGGCCATGACAGCTACGAGTTCATGGGCGAACTTTACCGCAATCAGATGTCGGCGTTCCTCAGTGGCGTTCCGTGGACATTCTTCTTTGTCTTTGCCGCGGTCAAGACGTCGCTCCCGACACTTGTGCTGTTCGCTATTGGCCTGCCGCTGATCTTTCTTCGCCGTCTCGGCGACGGCCGATTCCTGATCTTTTTTTGGGCCTGCTTCTGGCTGATCTCTTACACATTTATTGGCGGTAAATTTACGCGGTATTTCACCACATTCGCCCCTGTGATAATGATCTGCGCCGCGATCGGCTTCTATTTCATCGCAAAGCAGATCGGCATTTTCCTCGGCAAGTCAACCGCCGTGTCTGCAGCGGCCCAGTGGATACTGCTGACGGCTGCTATCGCGGTACCGCTGGCGAATTCGGTCTCCTCAACTCCGCACTTTCGCCTATTCACCAACTCGCTGGGCGGCGGGAACTCATCCGCCGGCTCCTATTTCCCGCATGACGAATTCTATGACCTTTCAACCCGCGAGATCATAACTGAGATCGCAAAGGACGCCCGGCATAATGCTGTGGTCGCCTGCGAAACGCCCGCGCTTTTCGAATACTACGCGAAAGTGGTCGGCCGGCCTGACCTTCAGATGATATCGCTTTCGGACGCTGCCAAGATCGGCATGCTTGGCGAGGGTGATTATGTCGTTGCGGCAAAGGGCCGGCGGTATTTCAGCAACTCGAAACAACTCGCGTTTCTCGGTTCCACGGGCCTTGGGCCAAAGGAGATAAAAGCGGGCGACACGGTCTCTGCTCTGATCTACAAACTTGACGCGGCCGCAGCCGCAGGCATTAAGTCGCCTAAGTAGCTCAATCGTAATTTAGTGCCTCGACCGCATCGAGTCGGGCCGCACGAACTCCCGGATACAGCGCCCCGACAATGCCGCTGAGCAGTCCGACCACCACGATCATCGCCACCACTGGAGCGTCGATCGCAACGGTAAGCGTCGTCCACTTGCCCAAGGCCAGCTTCAACAGATAGGTCCCCACGACCCCAAAGACAATGCCGCCGACAGTTATCAACATTGCCTCCTTAACAATTGTCCATGCGATCTTGAGGTTAGACATCCCGAGTGATTTCAGCACGCCGATCTGACGGGTCCGTTCGGTTACTGTAGTGTACATCGTAAGCAGAATGATCAGTCCGCTGATCACGGCAGCGACTCCGATGACCACATTGAGAAACACATTCAGTGCCGGTAAGCCCTGCATGTAGAGTTCCTCGAGCTCGCTCGTCAGAATGATCTGGCTATCGGGGAAACGGGCATTCAGAGCATCGCCCACCGCCTTTGCAGAAGCTCCATCCTTGATCTTTACCAAAAATCCCGAAACCTTGCCCTCAGAACCGAGTTGGGCCTGCATCGTCGCAAGCGGTATCTTGATCCGGGCCCCGGCGCTGGGTTCGTAGGTACCCACTACCACAAAATCGCGTTCGTAGAGGCTGAATTTGTCACCGATCTTCATTTTGCGCCGCTCGAGCCACGCAACGTCGGACATTATCTCGTCGCGACCGTCGACAAACTTCCTTCCCTGAACGACCTTGAGCCCCGCGACCGCGGAGTAGGTGTCGAAATCGACCCCGTCGATGAAACGGCTGCCCGTCAGGCCGTCGGTCGCGGGCACGCTATTCTGCGCCACGGGCACGGCCGCGGCGACGCCGTCGACCTTGAGGAGTTCAACTCCCATCGATGCGGGCATCCGGAGTGCGTCGGTACCGCTGAGGCCAATGCTTCCCGACGGACGGAACATGATCTCGGCACCGACATTTGATTCTCTTTGAGCCCGCTCGCGAAGACTGCCATTTGCCAGGCCGATCGTGAAAACGATCAGCAAAATGCCCACACCGATACCGACAACACTGACCGAGGTCCGGGCCGGGCGATGGAGCATGTTTGTCAAAACGAGACTGTTCATCAATAAATTGCCCCCGGCTTAAACCAGGGGCCGAGACTAAAAAATACCTTCGGGCCTAAGCCCAATGACGGCAAGACCCGTCTGCGGTCAAACGCCTACCAGCTCATCTTCCTCAACCAGATAAGGTGTCACAGCAGGCTTGTCGATATCCTCTTCGAGCACCTTCGCAATTACGGGAAGCGACAATGACCGCGTCTTGCCGATACCGGGAACAGCCTTACCCTTTGCGTACACATCGTGGCGTCCGTGTTCCTTGTACCAGTCGGCGAGAGATGCGGTCTTGTGCATTTCCTCGATGATCTGACGCCAACCGACGCCGGTGTTGTATGCACAAAACGAGATCTCGCCTTCTTGCGTTCCGTACGGAATGACGCACATCTCAGTGCGGCGAAAATCGTAGGTGAAAAGGTCCTGGAACCACATTCCCTCGACGCACAGCACACGCCAGACGTCGTCCTCTTTGCGCTCGACCTGCATTCGGTCGTTGCGGTCGGAGTTCGACGTCGTCGAGCTTGGCTTGAAAAGATTCAGGATCTGCGAGATCGGGAATCCTTCCGGAGCACGCGAAGCGTCATAGTTTCGCATGATCGCCATAGCGAGTTGTGCCATCGTCAGCTTCTTGCCGCGAGCAGTGTCGGTGATCTTGGCGACGTCCTTCATGAACTGCTCGTAGTTGAAGAACTCAAACAGCGAACGCATCTCATTGGTTTTGTTGTTAACGACAATGAGCGTGAAAATGCCGCAGTTCGGATGGCAATTGCATGAAGACCAGCCCCACGGAGCATCGGCTCCCTGCAGCATATCCATCACGGACGTAAACGCCGAATAGCTCGATAACGGGAACCAGTCACGGAGCGGTTCGAGAACGCCGCCGAGCTGATCCTTTAGGTCGTGGGTCATGCCGGCGAGCGTGTATCGCTGTTCTTTTCGGTCCTTGTCCGAAACGTCCTCGTCGCGTCCGGTAAAGCTCACCGGCTGAAACGCAATGGTCTGGACCTTGTCGATATTTTCGGCCGCAAATTTGACGATCGAGCCAATACCCTTGTTATTCCAGGAATTGACGATCGTGGTAACAAGCGTGACCTTGATGCCGACAGAGGCGAGATTCTCTATTGCTTTCAGTTTTACATCGAAGAGATTGCCGACGCCGCGATGTTGATTGTCCTCTTCATTCGTGCCGTCAAACTGCAGGTAAACGCCGTGTTGCCCGGCCGCTTTCGCAGCTTTGCAAAACTCGATGTCCTCGGCGTAACGAATGCCGTTGGTAGCCGCCAGAATGCGGTAAAACCCGACCTTTTTTGCGTATGCGACGGCGTCCAGAAAGTACGGCGA
>CAZJFB010000101.1:0-12898 GCA_964545145.1 uncultured Chloracidobacterium sp.
CGATCGTCCCGATGTTCACGTGCGGCTTACTGCGGTCGAATTTCTCTTTGCTCATATCTTCTCCTGATATTTCAAATCTAAGACCTTAGATCCAAGATCTAGAATTTAGTTACTCGCTCCTTTGACCTTTGCGATAATCTCTTCGGCCACGTTACGCGGTGCCTCGGCATACCTTTCGAAGTGCATCGAGCTCGTTGCACGTCCCTGGGTTGAAGAACGAAGATCGGTCGTATAGCCGAACATCTCAGACAACGGAACGAAAGCCGTAACAACTGATACGTTTCCCGGACGCGGCTCCATCTTTTCGATCTGGCCGCGGCGGCGATTGAGGTCGCCGTTCACCGAACCCATGTACTCCTCGGGGGTCACTACCTCAACACGCATGATCGGCTCAAGCAGTACAGGCTTTGCCTTCTTGACAGCGTCCTGAAAAGCCAGCGAACCTGCGATGTGGAATGAACGCTCGTCCGAGTCGACCTCGTGATACGAACCGAAGATCAGACTGGCCTTGATATCAACCAGCTCGTATCCCGCAAGGAATCCGCGACGCATTGCGTCCCTGATGCCTTCGGAAACAGGCTTGATGAACTGACGCGGAATAGCTCCGCCCGTGATCTTGTCCTCGAAAACGAAGCCCTCGCCCGGCGCCGGCTCGATCTCGAGCTCGACGTGGCCAAACTGGCCCCGGCCGCCTGACTGCTTCTTGAAGATCTCTTTGCCCGGTGCGCCCATGGTGATGGTCTCGCGATACGCAACCTGCGGCTTACCTACGTTCGCCTCTACACCGAATTCACGCTTCATACGGTCAACGATGATCTCGAGGTGAAGTTCGCCCATACCGGCGATGATCGTCTGGCCCGTCTCATGGTCGGTCGAGACCTGGAACGAAGGATCTTCCTGAGCAAGGCGGTTAAGGGCGATGCCCATCTTGTCCTGGTCGGCACGCGTCTTCGGCTCAACAGCCACGCGGACCACCGGATCCGGGAATTCCATCGACTCAAGGATAATGTGCTTGTCCTCTGCCGAGATCGTGTCGCCTGTGGTGACATTCTTCATGCCGCCGATCGCAACGATCTCGCCTGCCGACGCCTTTTCGACATCCTCACGCTTGTTGGCGTGCATCATCATCAGGCGGCCGACGCGTTCCTTTGAATTCTTGATCGTGTTATAGACGTAGGAGCCCGAAGTGACCGTTCCGGAATAAATGCGGACAAAAGCGAGCTGCCCTAAGTGCTTATCCGCCATCAACTTGAAGACTAGGCCCGAAAACGGCGCTTTAGCATCCGGCTCACGAGTCTCAACCTCGCCGGTCTTGGGATTCTCACCCTCGATAGCAGGAACGTCCAGCGGGCTGGGAAGGTAATCGACGACACCGTCAAGCAGTGTCTGAACACCTTTATTCTTGAACGCGGATCCGGTGAACACCGGAACGATCTTCATCGCGAGAGTTCCCCTACGAAGAGCGGTACGGATCTCGTCCTCTGAGATCTCCTCGCCTTCGAGGTACTTCATCATTAAGTCGTCATCGATAGCGGAAACCGCCTCGACGAGCTTATCTCTTTGCTCTTTGGCCTGTTCGACGAGATCAGCAGGAATATCAACAATGTCGTAATTGGCACCCTTTGCCTCGTTGCTCCAGATGAAAGCTTTCATCGTGATGAGGTCAACAACGCCAGTGAAGTGCTCTTCAAGGCCGATCGGGATCTGCATCGCGACGGCGTTGGCACCAAGACGGTCAAGAATCGACTTGAAACTTCTCTCGAACGAAGCTCCTGCACGATCAAGCTTATTGATAAAGCAGATTCGCGGAACGCCGTACTTGTCGGCCTGACGCCAAACTGTCTCGGACTGAGGCTCCACGCCGGCAACACCGTCAAAAACCGCAACCGCACCATCCAAAACTCGAAGAGACCGCTCAACTTCCATCGTGAAGTCAACGTGTCCCGGAGTGTCGATAATATTGATGCGGTGCTCAACGCCATTGCGCGTCCAGAAACATGTAGTCGCCGCCGACGTGATCGTAATGCCGCGCTCCTGTTCCTGTTCCATCCAGTCCATCGTCGCCGTTCCCTCGTGAACTTCGCCGATCTTGTGCGAAACACCGGTGTAATACAGAATGCGCTCAGTCGCCGTGGTCTTACCCGCGTCGATATGGGCCATAATGCCGATATTTCTAAACTTGTCTAATGTAATATTAGCCATTACTAAAACCTATAATGTGCGAACGCCTTGTTCGCCTCTGCCATACGGTGGACGTCGTCCTTCTTCTTGACCGCTCCGCCGCGTCCCGACGTTGAATCGAGAAGTTCGCCGACGAGCCTGTCTTCCATCGTCTTTTCGCTGCGGTTGCGCGCGTTTGTTACGATCCAGCGGATCGCCAGCGTATTGCGGCGGTCACGGCTGACCTCAAGCGGCACCTGGTAGGTCGCACCGCCAATACGGCGTGACTTGACCTCAAGGGTAGGAGCAACGCTATCGAGGGCTCGCTTAAAGACCTTAAGCGGCTCTTCGCCGGTCTTTTCAGCCAACTTATTCATCGCGTTGTAAAAGATCTGTTCTGCAACCGACTTCTTACCTTCCCACATCAAGCCGTTGATGAATTTCGTCACGGCGACGCTGTTATAGATCGGATCCGGAAGGACTTCTCTTTTTCCTGCAACTCTACGTCTCGGCATAACTCTTACTTAGCTCCTTTCGGACGTTTGGCACCGTATTTCGAACGGGCCTGATTGCGGTTCGCGACGCCAGAGGCATCCAGCGTTCCGCGGATAACGTGATAACGCACACCCGGAAGGTCCTTTACACGGCCGCCGCGGATGAGCACGATCGAGTGCTCCTGCAGGTTGTGGCCGATACCCGGAATGTAGGTCGTAACCTCTATCTGGTTCGTCAAACGCACGCGGGCGACCTTACGGAGAGCCGAATTCGGCTTCTTAGGGGTCGATGTGTAAACACGAGTGCAAACGCCGCGTTTCTGCGGGTTTGACTGCAGAGCGGGGCTCGCGGTCTTGTATTTGACACGCTGGCGTCCCTTGCGAACTAATTGGTTAATTGTCGGCATATCTCTAAATACCAATAGGCAAAACTACCGTCTTACCTGACTCTTTCCGGACCATGTCCGGCAGTTAGCTCAAGCAGCTCTCGCTGAATGAATTAATTAAATTATCTAACTCTTAAGAAATCGAGACTTTGCTGTAGCGTGGCATCTAGGTCAGTACCACCCACCGAAGCGGGTGGAGCTTTTTATTCGCCAGCGTCATGAGATTGACGCCTATTACGCAACAATTCCTGTACTCAAATTCTCAAAAATCCCGTCTTTATTGGCTTTCACCTATAAAGACACTACAGACCGTAAAGTCCGAAACTTTAGATACTATGAATTTGGGTCTATAATGTCAAGCCCAACTAGGAGCTTTTCTACTAGGGTTTTGGGGTCGGGGTTTGTGCGGGTTTCGCCGTTTCCTTCTTCGGCTCCTCTAACAATTTCTTCGCCGCCGCCAGGACCTTCAAATTGGGATTAGGAAACTCTTCCGCGATCTCGGCAACATCCTCCGGATCCGCCCTCTCCATCATATTGATCCAAAACAGCCATTCGATAAAGCTCGTTTTTTGCAGCGGCGATCCAACAAGCAGCCGCAAGTATTTGCGCACCATCGACTTGCGAAGCTCTCCCGGACCTACTGCATCAATGACGAAGGCCGACAGAAACGAACTCTTAAAAGAAAGAAGGACCGCCTCGGATTCTCCATCGGTGCCATCATAAGCCAATAGCTTGTCCATAAAACCGTTCACTCGAGATATCCACTCGGCGTCTGTTTGGTCGTGCTTAACCGCTATGTTGTCGACGATGGTCATGCCCTTGGTCTCGACGCCTTCTTCCCACAGTTTTTTAAGATTGGGATATTTGGTGAGCATGTGCTCGATCTTGACCGTGCCTTTGAGTTCCGACGCCATCACATCGTCAAACGTGAGCGGTTTATCGCCAAACAGCTTATTTGCAGCCTCAATATAAGCGGGCAGTGGCTCGTCCTTTTTGATCTCATTATCCTTGCAGCGGGTACCGGTTAGATTCTTGAGCAGCATCCCGCGAAAACTATTCTTAAGGTCACCTTTGAACGGATCGGCTTCGCCCGCAACAACCTTCACGGTTCTTGCGGTGATCGGCCCCCAAGCATATGTAAATGACCGGTCGTCTTTGAAATTACGATTGATGGCCCGGGATGCGGCGTTAAAGAGAATTTGACGTTCGGCAGCCGAACCCTGCATTTCATTCAGCAGGCCAAGCGCCGGATAGATCTGCCTCGGCGACTCGACATTTTCGATCCAGGGCGAGACAAACAACGCCCGCTGCCCCTCAGCGACCTGTTGATCCGTAAACAGTGCCTTTGCGACCTTCCCAACAACTAGGTATATATCATCGGGTGTATAGGAGAGCACGTCTTCGCACGTTCGAGGTTTTAGTCCAAGCTGTCCACCCATTTGAAAGATCAATCGCTTCGCTCTTTCGCGGTCAGTCTCAAGCAGAAGCATGATCGCGCGTCCCTTGAACGAAAGCTTATCCAGCTTGGCAGAATAAGCGCTGATTAGGATGTAGGCCTCAGTATCATTGAGAGACCTTAGTGTGCCATCACGATCACCCCCAAAAGCCGCATGCATCGGCATCGGGTACTGCACATCATCGATCATCCGTAAGGCTTCCTCGATGATCTCCTTTCGCCAGACGGGATCGGTAACCTTTTTTGATTCGACAACCTTGAGGAATGTATCGACCGCAAGCTCTGGAGCGGCGAGCCGCGCATCATTCAGCAACGCAACGATCTCTCGATTGCGTTCGGGCGTCGGCGTAGGTTTTTGGGCTAATGCCGACGGTACACAGACTAGTATCGCAAGGAAAATAAAAGAGATTCGAAATGGCGAGATTGACGGGAGCATTATTCCACCAATAATATCCTACTTTTGCGTTTTGTAAACCACTTCTTTCCTCGCCCGCACTACGGCGTCGCGTGTGGTCACCTGAACAGTTATCTTCCGCCGCTCGCCATTCTTGCCTGGTTTGGATGGTGAGTAGCCGAGCACGTATTGACGGACAAGTTCGCCCGCGACCTCGCCAAATGTTGCATCGAGGTTCTCGATCTGAGCGACCTTGAACGCCCGGCCGCCTGTCTTCGATGCCAGTTCGCTCATATAGTTTTCAGCCCGGGCGATCGCCTCTTTGTATGCTTTCATATTACGAATGAACCCCGGGGGCAGCGACGGCGAATCAACCTTGATCGTGTAGATGGTCGCGTCGCTTTCCTCTGCGTCTTTAAGCGTGCTCCGATAAGTAGCCGACGAGAACATCTCCGGGTCATTCCCTGCCGAAAAAACGACGACCGCCTTTCGCCCCTGGACCTTTGCAATGCGTTTAAGGCCGTTCGAGACCGCCTCGTACAGCAGTGTGTAGCGGTCGTTGGCATATCTGCCGACCTTCACTCCTTTCGGAGCGTTCTTGATCTTTGTTTCCTTAATGATCGTGTCCGTACCGTAACCGAATGACATCGCAATAAGCGAATCGTCCGGCCTCATCTGCCTGACGAACGCGTTGGCGGCGTTGACAAGTACCGGAAGCTGAAACTGCTTCGAGCCGGTACGTTCGAGCAGTATAAGCACCGTCACCGGCTGATCGACGGCCTCAAATAGTTCGATCTGCTGCTCGACATTGTCTTCGAAGATCCTAAAGTCTTTGCGGCTCAGCGTGGAAATGTATTTACCGGAGCGGTCGAGGACCGACACCGGGACCGAGACGATGTTTGACTCGATCTTGATAACCTCTTCCGGCGGAACTTGCCCAAGACATAGCTCGGCCAGAGGTATCAGCATTCCAATCAGCAAGATCGAGATTCGCATATCGGTCGCGAGAATGAACACTGAATTATCCCACACGTATTCCTCCTAATTGAAGAGCGGTCATATTGCCAAGGGCAGAGCCACAGTTGATACTTTCCCTTATTTTTGATTTACTCATTGGTTTGGTTTTTTGCTTATGAGTAACGCATTGATAGATCATCTCGCGACATTTTCCGAAAGCGACTGGCTTGCTGCCGTCGAAGAACTGGTGCCCTCTATCCACGAGGTCGACCGCAACGCCGTTCAGATCTGGTTCAGGTTCTATCCGCTGAGCTTGCAGCGGTATATCGAAGCAAGCGAAAACCGCGAAGAGACGCTTCGCGGCATCGCTCTGCAGGGCGACTTCGAACTTAAGAACCGCATCGCGACCTCGCACGACTTCCTTTACGGCCACCGCTATTGGCCAAAGGTGAAGTGTGTGGTCGAAAAAATGGCCGAGGAGTTCAAGGGCGAGCCGGCCGGTCTGGTTGAGATTATCAAGGACGTCGCAATGCACGTCGCTGAGAAGGTCAAGGCCGACCGCAGCCTCACCAACGCGATCTCGGCCGTTGGCCTCGCAACCCTTAATCAGGTCGGGCTCGAAGCGTTCAAGGCAGCGAGCGGCGACGTTGCCAAGCCGTCAGGCGTGATGACCAAATCGCCCGACGCGATAGTCGCCGAGCGGAAGACCGACGATTCTCAGGGCATTTTTGGATTCCTGCGTACAGTCGATAAGCGGTTTTCGGTGGCATTCAAGGCAGCCGACTTCGAGGGCAAGTTCAGACTCTATTGTGACGAAGAGATCGCTTCAGCCTCACAGAAAGACCATTCGAAGAACTGGCAGGAACTCGATTCCCGTTGCTGGGAAGGGCCGGTCCCGATCGAATGCACCTCTGCAAGTTGCGGGACGTGCTGGGTCGGCGTGCTCGGCGGCCAGGAAAAACTCACACCCGTCGATCGCCGCGAACGCCGTCAGATGAAGGTCTTTGGCTACAATCAACCCGAAGAAGAAACTCCATTCATTCGCCTTGCATGCCAGGCACGTGCCGAGGGCAACGTAACGATCGTCATTCCACCCTGGAACGCCGTCTTCGGCAAAAAGGTTTACGGAAACGTCGAGGAAGTCGACCTCGAACCGGTCACGACATCCGCTAAGGCATTGCGCGAAACGATCCAGTCCGCCGTCTCCGGCGAATAAGTAGATTTTCTGGCCACGAATTACACGAATAACACGAATTGGTCTATTCTTTTGACATTCGTGTTATTCGTATAATTCGTGGCAAATTCTCTTCCTGAAAACAGAAGATCACGATCGCTTCCGCCGGTCGTGCTCGTGCTGATCGCCGTGCTTCTCTGGAGCACAGGCGGCATGTTCATCAAGCTCGCCACAAATCTCGACGCGTATCAGGTCACGTTCTTTCGCTCGCTGCTCGCGGGGATCACGGTGCTCATCATCACGCGGCGAAACGGATTGAGGATCAACGCGTTCGGCGTGATGTGCTCGTTCATCTACGCGATACTGCTGTTTCTTTTCGTCTGGGCGACCAAGCACACGACGGCCGCCAACGCGATCTTTCTTCAGTACACGGCTCCAGTCTATATTCTAATACTCGCTCCGTTCATTATCGGTGAGAAGTTTCACCTGCGTGATCTGGCGACCGTGATTTTCTGTATTGCTGGAATGTCGCTCTTTTTTGTCGGCGATCTGACGATCGGTGATTATCAGGGCAATATCGCGGCACTCGGCTCGGGCATTTTCCTCGGCCTCTACATCATGCTGCTCAAGCACCCGCGGGCCGCCGGCATGAACTCGGTCATTACCGTCATTTACGGCAATTTTCTGCTCGCTTTGCTTACACTTCCGTCCGGCATCGCGTCCTTCTCGACGATAACGTGGCTCGACTTCGGAGCCGTCGCATTTCTCGGCATTTTCCAGATCGGCATTTCCTATATCCTTTTTATCAAGGGAGTTACCGGTGGTACCCGTCCGCTTGACGCATCGATAATCGGCTTTATCGAACCGCTGCTCAATCCGGTCTGGGTGTTTTTGTTTGTCGGCGAACGCCCCTCGAACTGGGCCGTTCTCGGCGGCGTGATAATCATCGCGACCGTCGTCGTACATACACTCGTCCAATATCGATCACAACCTCGCGACCTCTCCACACCCGCAGGTTGAACAATTATCGTTATCTTCGCTAAACTCACTCGCTGGATCTGTAATTCAACCTATGCCCAAATACACTCTTCGCGAGAAGTTTCGCTATCACTTTGAAAACACGATGTCAGGCGGCCCGGTTGCCGTCATTCGCTGGTTGGCGATCGTCTCGGTAGTCTCGGTCGTCATCCTCGGCGGCATCATTTTGCTGTTAGGTATAACTGGTTCTGCCGAGCCGGACGCAGAACCACTCGGTTTTATCGAGGGCACCTGGAAAAGCTTGATGGCCACCCTCGATCCCGGAACGATGGGCGGCGACGAAGGCTGGGATTTTCGTATCGTTCGGTTTATCGCGACGCTGATCGGTATATTTCTGATCTCAATACTTATCGGTTCGATCGCCTCCGGCATTGACCAAAAGATCGAAGAACTCAAACGCGGCCGCTCACGTGTGATCGACGGCAACCACACGCTCATTCTCGGTTGGTCCGAAAAGATCTTTACGATCATCAAGGAACTGGTCGAGGCGAACGCAAATCAAAGGCGTCCGTGCATAGTCATTCTTTCCGAAAAGGACAAGGTAGAGGCTGAGGAAGAGATCAAGTCCCGCGTTCCCTCGACACGTAACACAAAGATAGTCGTCCGCAGCGGCTCGACCCTCGAATCTTCCGCGGCCGAGATGGTCAATATCAACGAAGCTCGCTCCATAATCGTGCTATCGCCCGAGGTCGAAAATCCCGACACCTACGTCATCAAGACCGTCCTCGGCATCACCAACGGCCGTCACCGCCGCGAGGAACCGTATCACATCGTCGCAGAGATCCGCGACGAGCGAAACCTCGAGGCCGCCGAGTTGGTCGGCAACAACGAGGCGGTTTATGTACTGTCCGAGGACCTGATCTCACGCGTGATCGCCCAGACATGCCGCCAGTCGGGGCTAAGCGTGGTCTACAGCGATCTGCTCGAGTTCGAGGGTGACGAGATCTATTTCGAAAAGCTTCCTGAAAACCTGGTCGGCAAAACCTACAAAGATTCTCTATTTGCTTACGAAACCTCGTCGATCATAGGCGTGTTTACCGCGGATGGTGAGGTGGAGATAAATCCGCCCATGGACCGCGTTTACAACGACGGCGAGAGCGTCATTGCGATCTCCGAGGACGACGACACCGTGATCGCAAACGGCCGCAGCGACGTTCAGATAGATGCCTCGCAATTCAACCATAGCGACGAGGGCGGCCCGATCCAGGAACACACCCTCATTCTGGGCTGGAACGAGATCGCCCCGCGGATCGTCGCCGAGGTCGACAATTATGTTAAGGAAGGCTCAAAGGTGCTGGTCGTGGCCGCTGACCCCGAGGTCGATGCCGCGGTCACAAAACTGCAGGGCGAAGTAAAGAATCAGCTCATAGCCTTTGTCGAGGGCGACACTGCCGAGAAAAAGACGCTTCTCGATGTCAATACTCGGAGCTTTGACCACATCATAGTCCTGTCGAACCGCGAGATCGACCTGCAGGAGAGCGACGCAAAAACGCTGATCACGCTGCTCCACCTCCGCGGCATCAGTGAAAGCGAGGGCGTCGATTACAGCATCGTGACAGAGATGCTCGACATGCGAAACCGCGAACTCGGCGTCGTCGCCAAGGCCGACGATTTCGTCGTTAGCGACAACCTGATCAGCCTGATGCTTAGCCAACTCAGCGAGAACCGCGAACTGAAGAAGGTTTATGATGTTTTGTTCCAGGCCGAGGGCTCGGAGATATATCTAAAACCCGTCAGCCGCTACGTAAAACCAGGCACCGAGGTCGACTTCTACACGATTGTCGCCTCAGCTGCAGAACTAGGCGAATCGGCCATCGGTTATCGCGTTAGCGCCGAAAGCCGACACAGCGAACTCAAATACGGTGTCCGCCTCAACCCGAACAAATCAAAGAGGGTCAAGTTTGACGAGAAGGATCTCGTGATCGTCCTTAGTGAAGATTAGTGAACGGTCGAAAAAAAAGCTCGCGGAAGAGATCCGCGAGCCATGTGCCATTTGCTTATCGCTTAGGGCTTCCTTTCGTTGCTGTAGTTGGGGAATGGCCCGTTAGTAGGCTTCCGCATCGGATTTCGGCGAACCGATTCCAAGGTCACTTCCACTGCCCGTTCCAGTTGAACATCGCGGCCGGCACGCCATAGCTTTGGGTCGAGATCGACATCGACGTCCGGAGCGACGCCTTTGTTCTCAACATCGAGTTCACCTTGCAGGTTGCGAAACGCCACTCGCGGTGCGGTGACCTGGCCGCCGTCGATCAGCGTCGGGTAGCTGTAGATGCCGACAAGGCCGCCCCATGTGCGTTTACCGACCAACTGCCCAACCTTCGCCTGGCGGAAAAGCCACGGCATCAGGTCGCCGCCAGAGCTCGAATACTCGTTGATCATCATTGTCTTTGGACCGTAGATCGAGCCGATCGGCGTGGTGAAATCCTCGCCTTCGCGTGTCGACCAATAGTTCATCAACGGCCGCTGCATATAGCTGATGATGTAATCCGCAGCCGAACCGCCGCCGTTAAAGCGTTCGTCGATCACGGCTCCTTCCTTGTCGATCTGTGCAAAGTAATACCGGTTGAAGTTAGTGTAGCCCGCACCGCCGGTATTCGGCAGATAAACATAAGCAAGCTTGCCGCCGCTGAGTTCATCGACCTTGCGCCGGTTGCCCTCGATCCACGCAAGGTTCCTGAGCCCGCTGTCGTTGGCGACAGGGACAACCGTGACCTGACGCGAGCCCGTACCGCTCGGATCGGCACCGACGCGTAAAACCACCTGGCGGCCTGCGGTTGATTCGAAGAACGCGTAGATATTATCTGTCGAGCGAAGGTCGCGGCCATTCACCCCCAGGAGATATTCGCCCTGTCGAACGTCGACGCCGGGCTGAGTGAGCGGGGCGACGAGTCCCGGATTCCAATTTTCACCGTCGTAGATCTTTGCGAAACGGTAACGGCCGTTCTCGATCGTGTAGTCGGCACCGAGCAGCCCGACGTTGTAGCGTGTCGGCTGAGGTATATCGCCGCCGCCGGCATTGTGATGGCCGACGGCCATATTGCCAAGCATTTCCTGGAAGAGATAGTTCAGGTCCGAGCGGCTGGCAAGGCCTGCGAGATAGGGCTCGTATTTTGCTTTCGTGGCTGCGAGGTTGAGGCCGTGAAGGCCCGGATCGTAAAAGAAGTCACGCTGGATACGCCAGACCTCGTTGTAGATCTGTTTCCATTCCGCACGCGGATCGACAAACATCTCCATCTCGCCGACGTTGACGACGCCTTCGCCCGGACGCATCGGCGCAACGGTTGAGGCTATCGTGAAGCGATTGCCCGGCTGGCCAAAGATCATCTTTTCACCGTTTGCCGAGACGGCGAACATAGTTATGTTGTCGAGCACCTTTTCGGCCCTGCGTTTTTCGACGTCAAACTTGTGTACAGCGGTCGCCGCGGGTGCGGGCGTCGTACCCGACGCCGGAATTGCCTCAAGCAAATAGAAATTGTTCGCACGTCCGGCGACGATGCCCACATAGTTACGTGTCGGCAGCGGCATCGTGACGATACGTTGGCCGATGCGGTCAAAATCGATCGTCACCGCAACCTCCGGCTTCGGTGCCGGCGGTCGCGGGCTAGCGGCCGGCGTAGGCGTCGGCTCAACCACCTTTTCTTCGTCGCTTTCGGGCGAGAGCGGCGACTTATCATCTTTTTTCAGGACGATCGCATAAACGCCGCGCGTCGTCTGAAACGGAAAACTGGACATGTCGAGCCAGCCTGTCGTCGGCCCCGTGTCCGTGCTCGCCGTGAAATATATGTATTTGCCGTTCCGGTCAAATACGGGCCAGCGGGCATCGCTCAGGCCGTCCGTCAACTGCGTCGACTTCGCCGTCTCGAGCGAATATGCGTGCACCGCGCAAAGTCGGTTTTTCAACTGTTTCGTATAGACGATCCACTTGCTGTCTGGCGACCATTCCGGGTCGAGCACATCAACCGGATTCTCAAAGCGGTTGGTATCGACCTTGGTGATCGCTCCCTTCTCGATATCGAGATACCAGACGTTAAGGCGTTTGTCCGTAAACAGGATCTTTTTGCTGTCGGGAGAGAATTTTGGCGAATAGAAGTACGATGGCGATGCACCGAGGCTGACCTTCTTGACCTCGCCCATCCCGGACTGATCACGCATGTGAAGCGCGTATTCGCCCGACTCGTCAGAAAAGTAAGCGATCCATTTGCCGTCAGGCGACCAAGCCGGATCGCGTTCGGCAACGCCCGGAGAATTCGTCAGATTGCGAGCATTTCCCTTTTCTGCCGGTACGCTGATGATCTCGCCGCGGGCTTCAAAGACGACTCGGGCACCGGTCGGCGAGAGGGCACCGCTCTGAATGCGGCTCGCCACGCGCTCATAACGCGGACGCACCTGCGGCAGATCTCCGTTCAACGTGATCTTGACCTCATTCGTTTTGTTGGAGCCCGTATCGTAGATCCAGATCGAACCGAATTGGTCATAGACGATGCCGCCCGGCCCGCTTGAGGCCGATTTGATATCGAGGCCGGTATTCGCGACCGCCTCGGTCACGCGATTGGTCTTGGTGTTGAATGAATAAAGCGTCGTGTTCTTGCCGCTGCGGTCCGAAAGGAAAAAGATGCGGTCGTCGACCCACATCGGCGTGTAATCATTTGAATTCTGTCGTGGTATCTCGGTCACGCTCGAATCGGCAAGGCTGCCGATCCAGATCTTGGTCGTTCGTCCGCCGCGATATTTCTTCCACTGATCAAAGGCCGGTGCGAGCGGCATGTAAGCTATCTTTGTGCCGTCGGGCGAATAGGAGGCCCGGCCGCCGGCCATCGGGAAAGGCAATTCCGTCGGCAA
>CAZJFB010000102.1:0-12771 GCA_964545145.1 uncultured Chloracidobacterium sp.
ACGCCGCCGCCGGCGACGATGCCTTCTTCGACAGCGGCACGCGTGGCGTGCATCGCATCTTCGACGCGGGCTTTCTTTTCCTTCATCTCGGTCTCGGTTGCGGCACCGACCTTGATCACGGCAACGCCGCCGACCAACTTGGCAAGACGCTCTTGGAGCTTCTCGCGGTCATAGTCGCTCGAGGTTTCCTCGATCTGGTTGCGGATGGTCTTGACGCGGCCGTCAATGGCCTCGCCTGCTCCTGCGCCCTCGACGATGGTCGTGTTGTCCTTGTCGATCGTGACCTTTTTCGCACGGCCGAGGTCTTCGAGAGTGATGGCTTCGAGCTTGATGCCGAGGTCTTCGCTGATGACCTTGCCGCCCGTGAGGACCGCGATGTCTTCGAGCATTGCCTTGCGGCGGTCGCCAAAGCCAGGTGCCTTAACGGCTGCGACATTCAGCGTGCCGCGGAGCTTGTTGACGACGAGCGTGGCCAGAGCCTCGCCCTCGACGTCCTCGGCGATGATGAGCATCGGACGGCCCATTTTTGCGACCTGCTCCAGGATCGGCAGCAGATCACGCATATTCGAGATCTTCTTCTCGTTGATCAGGATGAAGGGCTCGTCGAGAACGGCCTCCATTCTGTCAGCATCGGTGACGAAATACGGCGAGAGATAGCCGCGATCGAACTGCATGCCCTCGACAACCTCGAGCATCGTGTCCATCGTCTTTGACTCTTCGACGGTGATGACGCCGTCCTTGCCGACCTTGTCCATCGCCTCGGCGATGATCGTGCCGATCGTCTTGTCGCCATTTGCCGAAACGGTGCCGACCTGTGCGATAGCGTCGCCCGAGACAGGCTTTGCCTGCTTGTGAACCTCATCAACGACCGCGGTCACTGCCTTTTCGATGCCGCGCTTGAGAGCCATCGGGTTTGCACCCGCGGCAACCGTGCGGACGCCTTCCTTAAAGATCGCCTGTGCGAGGACCGTAGCGGTCGTCGTGCCGTCACCGGCGACGTCCGAGGTCTTCGAAGCGACTTCGCGGACCATCTGTGCGCCCATGTTCTCGAGCGTATCCTTCAATTCAATTTCCTTAGCGACGGTAACGCCGTCCTTGGTGATCGTCGGCGAACCGAACTTCTTGTCGATAACGACGTTGCGGCCTTTCGGGCCCAACGTAACTTTCACCGCGTCTGCCAGCTGGTTAACACCACGCAGGATAGCGGCGCGTGAATCTTCTCCGTGAACTACTTGTTTTGCCATGATATGTATTTCTCCTTCGTCGAAATTGCTGTCAGCGGTCGGCGGTCAGCGTTTAGCCAGAGATTGGCCGAGTGCTGATCGCTGATTGCCGAATGCTTACGCAGCTGCTCCCGCGCGGCTGATGATGCCGAGGATCTCGTCCTCACGCATGATGATGAACTCTTCGCCGTCGAGCTTGATCTCGCTGCCCGAGTACTTGCCAAAGAGGACACGGTCGCCCGCCTTGACGTCAAGAGCCTGACGCGTGCCGTCTTCCTTGTACTTGCCAGCACCGGCTGCGATGACCTCGCCTTCTTGCGGCTTTTCCTTTGCGGTGTCAGGGATAAAAAGCCCGCCCGCCGTCTGGTTAACGTTGTCCTCGATCCGCTTGATGATGACGCGGTCGTGGAGCGGTGTGATGTTTGTAGCCATAGTCGTTACTCCTGGTAATTTAGTAAGATAACTTTTCAGATCACGGCGCAGAAAGATACCTTTTAGCACTCGTGGTCTATGAGTGCTAGTATATGGATACTTGAGATTTGTGTCAAGTATTAATTTGAATTTGCAGAAAAGTTGATAATGACATTATCAAGTTCGGATATTCTTTTAGCGTCATATGCATATTTCCGAGATAAATATCTATCCCATCAAATCGCTCAAGGGCATTAGCGTGCAAACGGCTGAGGTCGAACGACACGGACTGCTCCTCGACCGCCGCTGGCTGATAGTTGACGCGGACGGCAACTTCCTGACACAGCGTGAGTTGCCTCATATGGCCGCGGTGTCGGTCGGCTTTAAGGGCAGCGGCATCGAAGCACGGGCCGGCGGCTTTTCGCCGCTCGCGATCGATCCGCTTACGATAGGCGAGCGCATCAAGGCAAAAGTCTGGGACAGCACAAGCGAAGCGATAGTCTACGATCTTGAGACGAACGAGTGGTTCTCGGACGTGCTGGGCCGGGAAGTGAAGCTCCTTTACATGCCTGACGACGCCGGCCGCCCGATAAGCGAAAGATTCAACAAGGGCGGCGAGATCGTGAGCTTTGCAGACGGCTATCCTTTATTGGTGATCAGCGAGGCGTCGCTCGCGGAGTTGAATAGGCGGATCGGAGGAGCAGATGCAGGCAGGCAGCCTGCATTCCGGCCGCTGCCGATGAACCGCTTCAGGCCGAACATCGTTGTTAGCGGCTCGGCGGCCTTTGCCGAGGACGATTGGCTCAGGATAAAGGTTGGCGATGCTGTTTTTCGCGGGACCAAGCCCTGCGCACGCTGTGTGATGACTACGGTCGACCAGGTGAAAGGGGTATTTGACGGTAAAGAGCCGCTTCGAACTCTAGCGTCGTTTCGCATGGCACAAGACGTAATGCCCGACAGGTACGAGGCTCTCGGCCTTAATCCTACTGCCGTGCTTTTTGGGCAGAATCTCGTTGCCGAGACGCCGGGCGTTTCGATCCACGTTGGCGACTCTGTAAGCGTTGGGTGATCAAACTTCCAATTCGGCCCCTGTCAACAGGCGAAATGCGTCGAGATAGCGACGCGACGTTGCCTCGGCGACCTCTGGCGGAAGCGGCGGTGCCGGAGGGGTCTTGTCCCAGTCGAGTGTTTCGAGGTATTCGCGGACGAACTGTTTGTCGAACGACGGCTGAGCGTGGCCCGGCTCGTACGTCTCGGCGGCCCAAAACCGCGAGGAGTCGGGAGTCAACACCTCATCGATCAGGAGAATATCGCCATTCTTATCGATCCCGAATTCGAACTTCGTGTCCGCGATGATTATGCCCTTTGAGAGCGCGTACTGGGCCGCGGTCTTGTAGAGCTTGAGCGAGGTTGTCTTGAGCAGGGCACCGACCTCAGAACCGACCACCTTCTTGAATTCCAGCCCTGTAATATTCTCGTCGTGGCCTGAGGCGGCCTTGGTCGCGGGAGTAAAGATCGGGTCGAGCAAACGATCGCACTGCTTGAGCCCGGGCGGCAGGTCGTAGCCGCAGACCTTGCCGGTCTGCTGATAATCTTTCCACCCGGAGCCTTCAAGATAGCCGCGGACCACGCATTCGACCGGAAATACCTCGGTCTTACGCACCAGCGTCGAACGTCCGCGAAGCGAGTCGATGCTCCTTATCGGCTCGGGCATCTTGTCGATATCGGTCGTGATGACGTGGTTATCGACGATATCGCCGAGCATTTTGAACCAGAACGCCGCCATTTGCGTCAGGACCGCACCCTTATACGGGATCAGTGTCGGGAGGACGCAATCGAATGCCGAAAGCCGGTCGGTCGCCACCAGAAGTACGGTCGATCCGTCGACCTCATAAACATCGCGAACCTTGCCCCTGTGGAGCAGCTTCAGGCCCGGAATATCTGACTCAAATACAGTATTTACCGCCGTTATCATAGGTCAAAACCTAACTTTATTACTTTTTCAGAGGTTGTTGCAAAGATAGAGCAAGATTCTCAGATATTTACTGGAAGTATAACCCAGTTAAACATTTCAAAAACTGGCTAAAAAGTTCGTGACAACGGAAATCGGAATGTGCATAATAGTTAGTGGTGATCTGAGTCCTCAGAGTCGCCCTCGCCCTCTCCGAACGGTCACACAGATCGCACTAGTTTCTCCTAAGTACTGTTTTATTTCTCATGAAGCGCAGTTTTATAGCATTTGAAAGGTTTATCGGCCTTTGCTTCGCCGTTGGGTCCCTTTCATTACAGGCGGCCGCTCAGGGAAGCGATCCGTCCGCAGGGCCGAGCAATTTCTGGTTTGTCCTGCTATTTCTATTTGGGGTCGGAAGCCTCGTCGCGGCCTATGTGCTGCGTAAACGAGCTAAGGCCGCTGCAGGAACACCTAAGTATAATTACAAGTCTCCAAATTCGGACGGGTATACCGAGAATGGGAGTTACGAACTCGACGGCGAAGAACTCGAGTGGCTGAGAAAGGCTAAAAAGCCTGCCGCAAAGGCATCAAAGCCGGCTTCGACGCAGCGGCGGCCAGAGCCTTTGCCGGAACCGCCACCGAGAGCAGCAGCGGCAGATCCTGCAACACTCGATACGAAGATATTCCAGGAGAAGATGCGTCGTATGCAGTACACGCAGCTTCCCATCAATTCATTTAGCCAGCTTGCCCCGGCCAAAAGTTACTCCCCGCTTGCTCTATCTGATGATCCATCTCTGCTGACCGCCATCGAACAGGCCAATGAGGAATTCGAAGAGGACGAGGCTGTACGCGAACTTGCCGTGCGAATCCTGACCGCATTTCGAACAAGGAATTCGGTCGATGCCCTTTCGCAGATAGCTCTATACGACCTTTCGTCCAATCTTCGGTCAAAGGCCGTGACCACGCTGGCAGATTTCGACCACGAATCCGTTTTTGAGACGATCCTGCTGGCGTGTGCCGACCCGACCCGCGAAGTGCGTGCAGCAGCCGCTCGCGGACTGTTCAGGCTCGGTTTCGACCGTGCTCACGCGTGGAAACGCATCATCGAGGCCAACGACGATTACAGGATGAGTCACGCGGCGCGTGCGGCCATCGAGGCCGGGATCGTGACGAAGTCGTTCGAGCGGTTGGTCCATGAGGACGTAAAGATCGCGTACGAGGCATTCGCTCTGGTCTCGCTGCTGATCAAGGCGGGCGAAACGTCGCTGATCTTTGAGGCGATCCGCGAGCACAAGGACGAGCGAGTAAAATACGCACTCCTTCACGTGCTGAAGGTTCAACGCGACGAGCGTACATTGGACGGCCTTAACAAACTGCGAATGGGATCATCCTGGCCGGCTGACATTTCCGACCGGATACGGGACGCGGTGAAGAGTGTCGAAGCGGTGAGCGTTTAGAACCCGTCCGGTTGCAGTAGGATTTTGGAGGGTTTAGTAGTGCCAGGACCGGGATCGAACGAGTTAGATCACGCTCAGCGGGTGCGCGTTGGTTCGCCGGCCCCGGATTTTACGCTCAAGACGGATCTTAAAGAGGACTGGACGCTTAGCGAGCATCGCGATGGCGTCACAGTCCTTTTGTTTTACCCTCAGAACGAGACTCTAGTCTGTACGCGCCAGCTTTGCTCTGTGCGGGACAACTGGCAAAAGTACCTCGAGACTAAGGCGACCATCGTCGGGATTTCGCCGGGCACTCCGGAAGCGCATCGCGAATTCTCGATGAGCCGCAGCCTGCCTATCCCGCTCCTTGCTGACCCCGAGCGGCGAATTACGCAGATTTATGGCAAACACTGGCTTTATCCGATCAACCTCACCCGGGCTGTCGTCGTCATCGACGCAGAAGGGATAGTGAGGAACCTCGACATAATGCTACGGGCATTTCGCCCGTCAGATGATCAACTGATCACCGACATTTACGCTGCCCGGGGCGACGCTCTCAGTGCGCAATATATGGCACTTAAACGGAGGCTGCCGGGGCCATTCAAGACTGGCTGATCGCCGCCGCCAGGCTGAACTGCCGCCGCAGTGCATCGATCGATGGACTGCGGCATTTTTATTTCTGAAACTTGTGCAGTTTTGGGTTCGTAACCATACCGAAACCGAACCGGCCTTTTGATCTGTTCGCCAAAATCATTTTGTTGAGGAAATTATGATCCGTAATGGTATTGCCCGCCGTCTGTTTGCGGGTTCGATGATCGCGTTATTCGCCCTTTCGGGCATCGTGACCGCGCGTCCGCTGGAAGTGCCGTCTGTATTTCAGCAGGACGGCAAAAAGAAGCTGCCGCCCGTGAATTGGATCCGCAGCCGAAAGATCGATATCAAGCATCTCGATATCGACCTGAGATTCGATTGGGACAAGGAACAGGCAATAGGCTCGACCGTAGTGACCTTTGCTCCTTTTGCAGATACGGACAAGTTCGAGTTGGACGCCGCGATGATGACGATCGGCGGAGTTTCGCGAGTTGGCGGAGGGGCGTTGAAATATACATACGAACCGAAGAAGGACAACGACAATCTCGAGATCACACTCGATCGCGTTTACCGTGCCGGCGAGGACATTAGGGTAAAGGTTGATTACACAACGAATTACGTGAACAAGGTCGACGATACCGACACAGCTATCGGCAGTTTCGGACGTGGATTGAGGTTTATCAAACCGACCGCTGACAACCCTAACAAGCCACGGCAGATATGGTCGCAGGGCGAAACGGAATTCAACCGCTATTGGTTTCCGTCGTACGACACGCCAAACGATTTTCGGACTCAGGATCTGAGGGCAACTGTGGCTAAACCGTTCTATGTTGTCTCGAATGGCAAACTGGTCGACACGAAAGAAAACGCCGACGGCTCGCGTACATTTCACTGGAAGATGGAACAGCCGTTCTCGAACTACCTGACCTCGATCGTCGTCAGCGAAACGACTCCGGTCACTCAGGATTTTGAAGGCGTTCCCGTGATGAACTTTGGCTACACGAACGAGACGAAAGAGGTCGCGGCAACGGTCAGGAACTTGCCTGCTACGATGAAGTTCTTTTCTGAGATAACGGGCGTCAAGTACCCTTATCCCAAGTATTCACAAGCGTTTGTCGAGGATTTCGGCGGAGGAATGGAGAACATTTCAGCGACGACACAGATCGAAGAGATGATCCACGACGAACGCGAACTCCTCGACACTGACAGCGAATCGCTGCAATCGCACGAACTCGCTCATCAGTGGTTCGGCGACTATGTTACGTGCCGCGATTGGGGCCAGATCTGGTTGAACGAGAGTTTCGCGACCTACATGCAAGCGATGTGGACCGAGAAATTGAAGGGCCATGACGAGTTTCTTTATGTCGATGTACGCGGCAATCAAAATAATACGCTGGGAACCTGGGATCAAGGCAATCGCCGCCCGATCGTGACAAAGTATTACGCCAACAAGGATGCGATGTTCGACACGTACGCATATCCCGGCGGCGGCAGCGTGCTGCACATGCTTCGCAAACATTTGGGCGACAAGCTGTTCTTCAAGTCGCTCAACCATTACCTGACGCAGAATGCACACCAGCCGGTCTCGACCGAGGACCTCCGGATCGCGATCGAGGAGACGACCGGCCAGTCGATGGACTGGTTCTTTGACCAGTGGCTGTACCGTATGGGGCGGCCCGAGTTCGAGATAACGCAATCGTACGACGAAACCGCCAGGAAGCTGACCCTTAGCGTAAAACAGACTCAAAAGATCGACATCACAAACGAATATCCGCAGACCGAGTTCTTCCAATCATATGTGGATGTTGAGATCGACGGCCAGATCAAGCGTGTTTGGTTGGAGCCGAAGGAAATGAATGTTTTCACTTTTGACCTGGCAGCGAAGCCGAAGCTGGTGAATTTCGACTATGAGGGCACGCTGCTCAAGAAGATGAAATTCGAGAAGAATGTCGACGACCTTCTTTACCAGATGGCGAACGATAAAGACGTCATCGGCCGTCGCTGGGCCATGAATGAACTCGAACAGAAGGCAAAGAATGAGGCTGATCGGGCGCGAATTATCGCGGCGTTGGTCACTTCTGCCGAAAAGGACACTTACTGGCGTATTCGCCGAGCGGCACTTTCCGTGATCGCGAATCTCTATTCGCCCGATCCGCCTCCGGGCCAGCAGCGTCCTGCTGCAAAACTCGACGCCAACGTAGAGGCGGCTGTGATCCGCCTGACAAAGGACAAGGAATCGGCGATGCGCGGCGACGCGATCGAACTTCTAGGTGAAACGCAGGACAAGAAGCATGTAGACCTCGCGCTCTCGATGCTTGGCGACAAGAGCTATCAGGTCATAGATCAGGCATCGCTTGCCCTTGGGCGGATCAGGGATCCGCGCGCGTATGATGGGTTGGCGAAACTGACTGCGACAGAATCGTGGAAGGGCCGGGTTGCTATCGCAGGATTCAACGGTTTGGCCGAACTCGCCGATAAACGCGGCTTCGAGGCCGGCTACAAGGCCGCGACAGATAAGTCGCTTCCGATAAATGTTCGCACCGCTGCTCTTGGCGTGGTGGGAGCGACAGGGAAGGGAGATTCGCGTGCATATCCGTTGATATTTGAGAAGTTCAAGGCGGCCTATGACGCTAGCAATGTCCCGGGAATAGTCAACGGCATACAGGCGATCGTAAAGCTCGCCGATCCTCGCGGCCAGGAAGCGATCGAGATGCTGAAGACAAAATTCAAGGATAATCCGGGAGCACAGCAGTTCATCGCTGCTCAGGAAGCCGCTCTGAAGGCTGCGATCAAGCAGTAAGCATTACCAGATCACAAAAAAATAGGCGGGCCGATGATGCCCGCCTTTTTATTATGCCATCAGGCCCGGTGTCCCCATTATCGGGCCTTATATAACTAAAACGCCGGGGGATCGGATTTGTTCCCGAAATGTGATCAAACGTCGTTTCGAAGTTCGTAAGGTACGAATTCGCCGAATTCGATATTTCGCCGGAGCAGTCTGAGATAGCTGGCCCAACAAAAGCCGGAAATGCGGTAATGATCATCGGGCTCGGCCCAGCCGCAATGATAAAAATCGATCACCGTCCCGCCGTCAGATCCTGTAAGTGTAACGCCTACTCGAGTTCCGATCCAATCGTCCATAGCCGTCTCGGCTGTCCACTCAAATGCCTCGCCTGGAACGCACCTGGTTACTCGCGCACGCCAATCATATCCTGGGCCGAAATACAGCCGCCATTCCGAGCCGAGCTCGGCATCACCTGATGAAGACAGCGTCCACCACGAATCGAGGCCCGCGGGTGTCGTGAAAGCCTTAAAGACCCGCGAGGGCGGTGCATTCACCTTCAACCGGAGTAGAACGTCAGGCATACATAACCCAGAATCGTAAGGCAAAAAGGTGAAAATTGGCAATCACAAAGATCAACTAAAAGGGCCGCCCGGTCGGACGGCCGCCGTTTGTTTGACGTTCGACGAGTTTATTGTTCGCAGACCTTGTATGCGGAATTGAAACCGGTGCTTCCCGGAAACGTCGTTATTCCCTCGAAGCAGGATCCGCTTATAGCAAACCCGTTGAATTCGGCCTCGGTACCGCTGCCCCCGTCGATAGTGAAGTGCAGCGTCTTGTTTAGCGGCAGAGCCAGTTGGTCCCAAAGGCCGGTGTAGCCCGGTGCCTGCGGTATCGTGATCGTGCCGCCAGAAATAAGTTCTATGACGAAGGACTGGGTCGAGCTTGGCGTGATCTCGCACTCGTAGAATGACGTCAGTCCTCGACCCGTGCAGCTGGTCACTAGATACGTTCCGCCCGACACGATATTGTCCGGATAGCGAAGAGCCGGTGTGAATGCTCGAGTATTGTTGCCCGCATTTTGTTCGTTCAGGCTAAGTGTTGAGGCGGTCGTCTTAAGAGTCGGAGCCGTTGTCGCGACCTGAAACTCGAAAGTGAACGTCACTGATCTTGTCTGATTATTGCCAAGGTTGCCGATATTGCAGGTGATCTTGTTTCCGGCGGTCGAACACGTGCCCGTGCTCGCGGAAACACTTGAGAGTTTCCCGAGAATATACCTGTTCGGGCTCGTGTTTGTTAGAGGGAATTCCACGGTTACAGTAACGTTCTGGGCCGTCTGATTGCCGACGTTCTTAACGCGAGTCGTGTATTGATATGGCGATTCGACGAGGGGCGTTGACGAGCCTTGCCATGGCAGGACCTCAAGGTTGGGTGCCGGTGGCGGTGCTGCAGTTGCAGCGTTTGCAAAAGACACGAGTGCCGTGAAAAGGGAAAGAGCGATAACACTCCTAGAGACTAAGTTCTTCATTTGTTTCTCCTGATAGTTTTGTACTTATCAGGGCACCGGTGTCCTGTATCAAGAGAACGTACGCTGTTTTGGTTTTTGCAGAAAAATTTGCGCAGAGCAGAATTCCAGTACTTGAAAACAAAAATAAATGACATAGTAGGGTAGATATGTCATAATACACGTAACTGGCATATTTTACGTCAGATGTACTATATGGCACAAGTGACAAGGACCAGAGTTACCGAAGGCGGCCGAATAGTAATACCGGCGGAATTTCGCCGTCAGCTCGGCATCGTAATTGGCGAAGAAGTCAATCTATCGATGGATAGCGGCGAGCTTCGCGTTTCAACCGCCAAAGCCGCTCTCAAGCGACTGCAGACGCGAGCGAAAGCCGCAGTAACTTCATCGCATTCTGTGGTTAACGAGCTTCTCGCGGAAAGGCGAAAGGAAGGCGAGCGTGAATAAGGTCGTTCTGGACGCGTCTGCCATATTGGCGTTGATCTTCGACGAGGCCGGAAGCGACCGCGTAGCTGCGGTACTCGACCGTTCTATGGTAAGTGCGGTCAACGTTGCTGAGGTATTTTCGAAGTTTGCTGATAAAGGATTACTTACCGATGCGATGGTGGACGATTTTTCGCAGCTCGGGATCGACATCGTCGATCTCGACTTCGAACAGGCTGAGATCATTGGGGGCTTGCGCGACAAAACGAAACACGTTGGTCTTTCGCTCGGCGACAGGGCGTGTCTGGCGCTGGCACTATTGAAAAAGACCACTGCAATTACCGCGGACACATCCTGGAAGAAACTGAAACTGTGCCCGGTTGAGGTAATTCGCTGACGTTGACACCTTGAACACCAGGTGTTTCAATTTAGAATAGTGGTGAGTTATTGCAACTTGCGGCCACGTAAAATAAGCGGCTAAACAGCAAAGAGTTTGACGAATAGTTTTGAATAAACTCTGTGCTTGTTTGGCACAGGGTTTTTTGATTTATGAGCAAGTTTCTCGATCTGTTAAAAGAAAAGATCATCGTCTTTGACGGTGCGATGGGCAGCAATCTGCAGGCGTTGAATCTGACGATCGACGATTGGGGCGGGCCGAACTTTGAGAATTGCTCGGAGAATCTGCTCTATACGAGGCCCGATGCGATCGAGACGGTGCACCGCAGCTTTTTGGATGTCGGCTGCGACGTGATCGAGACGAACAGCTTTGGCGGCAGCGAAGTCGTCCTTACGGAATTCGGTATCGCTGACAAGACCTACGACGTAAACAAGAGAGCGGCGGAGCTCGCCAAACGCCTCGCAAACGAATATTCGACCTACGACAAGCCGCGATTCGTCGCCGGCTCGATCGGCCCGGGAACGAAGCTGCCGACGCTCGGGCACATTACATATCCGGCGTTGAAGGACGCATATCGCGAACAGGTCCGCGGCCTGATCGACGGCGGCAGCGACGTGCTTATCGTCGAGACGTGTCAGGATCTTTTGCAGACAAAGGCGGCTCTCGCGGCGATATTCGAACATTTCGAAAAGAACAAGATCAAGCTTCCGGTCATCGCACAGGTGACGATCGAGGTTTTCGGCACGATGCTCAACGGCACCGAGATCGGTGCGGCGTTGACGGCACTCGAGCCGTTCCCGATCGATGTGATCGGCATGAACTGCGGAACGGGGCCGAAGCACATGACCGACAGCTTTCGATATCTGTGCGAAAATTCGCCGATACCCGTGAGCGTTTTGCCAAACGCGGGCCTGCCCGAGGTGAAGGACGGCAAGCAGCATTACGACGAAACTCCTGAGAGCTTTGCGGCACAGGTCGAGCATTTTGCAAAGGATTTCGGGGCGAACATCGTCGGCGGATGCTGCGGAACGTCTCCTGAGCATCTGAGGCAGGTCATCGAACGAGTCGGCGGTATGTCGCCGAAGGATCGGCACGCCAAGCTTGCACCGTCCGCCTCATCGATATATTTCCAACAGCCTTATACGCAGGACGCTTCGTTTCTGATCGTCGGCGAGCGAGTCAACGCCTCGGGCTCGAAGAAGATGCGTGACCTACTCGATGCCGAGGATTGGGATGGGCTCGTAAACCTCGCAAAATCGCAGGAAAAAGAGGGAGCTCACATTCTCGACGTCAACGTCGATTTCGTCGGCCGCGACGGCGTTGCCGATATGCACACACTGGCGGCGAGACTAGCGACGAGCGTCAAGATCCCGCTGATGTTCGACTCGACAGAGTGGGAAAAGATGGAGGCGGGCCTTGAGCACGCGGGCGGTAAGTGCATTCTAAATTCCACGAACTACGAGGACGGCGAGCCGCGATTCCTGAAGGTTTTAAGTCTTGCGAAGGAATTCGGAGCGAGTGTCGTCATCGGCTTGATCGATGAGGACGGTATGGCTCGAACTGCTGAGGACAAGATCAGGATCGCCCGGCGGGCGTACAAACAGGCGACGGAATTCGGGATCGAGGCTCATGATATCTTTTTTGATCCGCTCGCATTGCCGATCTCGACGGGCATCGAGGAAGACCGCAAGAACGCCGACGAAACCATCAAGGCGATCCGGGAGATCAAGGCCGAAATGCCCGAGGCGAATATCATTCTCGGCGTTTCGAATATCTCGTTCGGCTTGTCACCTGCCGCGAGAGTTGTGCTGAATTCGGTATTTCTGCACGATTGCGTCGAAGCCGGAATGAACTCTGCGATCGTCAACGCTTCGAAGATACTGCCGCTGATCCGTTTCAACGAACACGAGATCGACACGGCCCGCGACCTGATCTACGACCTGAGAAAATTTGACGGCGACGTTTGCACTTACGATCCGTTAGGTGAATTCACGACGCTTTTTGAGGGTAAGACGGCTCAGTCGATCAAACC
>CAZJFB010000103.1:0-12102 GCA_964545145.1 uncultured Chloracidobacterium sp.
ACGACCTCGAAGATGCCTCCGAGCGTATCTCCCGCGGTCTTTGTCTCGTCGATCAGCTTGATCATCTCGCGTTGTGACGTATCGTCAGCGCAGTTGAGCGGTGAATCGGAGGGAATGGCGGCGATCTCTTCCCACGTACGCCAGAGCGGTACTGCCTGGACGTGGCCGACCTTGATGATGTGGCTCTTTATCTCGATCCCGAATGCCGCGAGGAGCTGTTTTGCGATGGCTCCGCACGCAACACGGGCAGCCGTCTCGCGTGCCGAGGCTCGTTCGAGAATGTCGCGAAGGTCGCGTGTCTGGTATTTCTGCCCGCCGGCGAGATCCGCATGTCCGGGCCGCGGACGCGTGACAAGCCGTGGGTTGTTCGGTTCGGTTTCGAGCGGTTCGGACGACATGACTTCGGTCCAATGGACGAAATCGTCATTCTTGATCATCAAGGCGATCGGCGATCCGAGCGTTTTGCCATGACGCACGCCGGACAAGATCTCGACCGTGTCGGTCTCGATCTTCATGCGGCCGCCGCGTCCGTAGCCTTGCTGCCGACGCCAAAGCTCGTGGTTTATCGCTGCGATATCTATGGGCAGCCCAGCTGGGAGGCCCTCGACGATGGCAACGAGTGCCTTGCCGTGAGATTCGCCCGAAGTGGTGAACTTGAAGAACATGAGAGAAGTTTAGCCACGAATGGCACGAATTGCACGAATAACGAGCTCTTATTCGGGAGCATTCGTGATATTTGTGTCATTCGCGGCGAGCCTTATCCTGGCCTTTCGGCGGAACACGATCAGCCCGATGCTTGCGATGATCAGCAAGCCGCCGATGCCGGTCTGCGGCGGAAGCTTCTCGCCGAGAACGACCCAGCCGATGACGACCGCAAGCAGCGGCGTGACGAGCGAGATCATCATCGCCTTGGTCGATTCGATCTGGCTTAGCAGCCAGTAATACAGCCAAAATGCCGCGACCGAGCCAAAGATCGCCAGATATACAACGCAAAGCACAGCCCGCCATGACCAATGGAATGCTAAAGGGTTGCCCTCGCGAACGAGGCTGTAAACGATGATCGCGGGCAATCCGCAGAGCATCTGGCAGAACACAAGGGCCGCCGGATGGATCGACGCAGCCTTTGCCTTGATCAATATCGACGACTGCGCTGCCGCATACGATCCGACGACGACAGCGACGCAGCCCGCGAATGCCATCCAGTTTTCCACGCGAAGCTGGTCCGCGAAAATGACGCCGACACCTACGATGCCGATGCAGACGGCGACGACCTTTTGCGGGGTGATCCGCTCATCCGGCAAAAAGATCCATGCCAGAACCAGCCCGAAAACCGTGATCATTGACTGCAGCACCGCTGCGAGGCCCGACGTGATGTACTGTTCGCTCCAGAACACCATCGAATAGTTGATCGAAAACTGGAGCACGCCCGTCAGCAGGATCAGCTTCCACTGCGACGCCGTTCGCGGGAGCGGGATCTTTTGCACTGCGATCAGTACGGCAAGAACTGCGACCGACAAGAGAAACCTCGAAACCGAGAATGCGATCGGAGGCAGATCCTCAAGGCCGATCTTGATGAAGATCCACGTCGAGCCCCAAATTAGAGCGAGAATGAGCCAGACCAATACCTTTAGCGAGAGTATCTTAGGCATTTTCGTAGAAGCTAAGGCTTGTTTCGCCCTGTTTGAGTAGGCGCCAGCGGCGAAGTGTGCCGACTGCGTCCGGAAGGTGCTTTTTCGTATGGTGTTCGGCGATCAAGGTGCCGCCCTCGCTCAGGACGTCGCCCGACGCGATGTCATGCAGCACGATCGAATAGTCCGAATCGTACGGCGGGTCGTAAAAGACAATGTCCCAGCCGGCTTCGTGCTTGCGTCCGGTAAAATTCTCAGCGTCGAGATTGAGAACGTCGGTCTGTGATTCGGGGACGGCGAGCTTGTCGAGATTTTCCTCTATCAACGCACACGACCTTTTTGATCGGTCAACAAAGGTAACAAACCCGGCGCCGCGTGACAATGCCTCGATGCCGATGGCACCTGTCCCGGCACAGAGGTCGAGAAAACGAGTTTCATCATCGATGCGCGGAGCGAGAATGTTAAAAAGCGTCTCACGCAAACGGTCAGAGGTCGGACGCGTCTTGCCGTCGGGCGGGCTCTTTAGTTGACGGCCGCCGTAGATGCCCGAAATGACTCGCATAGCATTTGAGTTTAGACAAACAACCTACGGCGGGCAATGTTGGTTCTAGCCGATGCTGCCGAAAGCGACATTTTTGTGGGAACGGGCACGTTTGACCATCGCCGAGGTCTCGGGCGAGAGGCGGCGTTTGGTGAGGTATTCCTCGGCCTCGCGACGGGCCGCGATGAGAATGTCGAGATCGCGAACGATATTAGCAAGGCGAAATGATTGTATGCCGGACTGGCGCGTTCCAAGAATCTCGCCCTGGCCACGGATCGCGAGGTCTTTTTCGGCGATCTTAAAGCCGTCGCTCGTTTCCTCCATAATACCTAGGCGTTCCTTAGCGACCGCCGTCCGTTTGTAATCGGCAAGCAGAACGCAATAGCTCTGGTCAGCACCGCGGCCGACGCGTCCGCGAAGCTGATGAAGTTGGGATAGGCCAAATCGCTCGGCGTGCTCGATCACCATCAGCGAGGCGTTAGGTACATCGACACCGACCTCGATCACTGTCGTTGAGACAAGCACATTCAGCTTGCCAGAGATGAACTCCTGCATTATCGCGTCCTTTTCGGTGGGCTTCATCTTGCCATGAAGCAGGCCGATCTTTAGGTGTGGGAAGATGCGCGTTCGGAGGTCGTCGTACATCTGCGTTGCGGCCTTGAGGTCGGACTTTTCGGATTCCTCGATCAGCGGATAGACGACATATGCCTGTCGTCCGAGCTTGACCTCGCGTTCGATTCCTTTGTAAACGCCCGCGCGTTTGTCTTCGCCGCAGACGACGGTCTTGACCGGCGTCCGGCCGGGCGGCAGTTCGTCGATAATCGAGACGTCGAGGTCGCCGTAAACCGTCATCGCCAGTGAACGCGGTATCGGCGTCGCGGTCATTACCAGCACGTCGGGGTTCTGCCCGGCGGCCTTAAGCTGTGCACGCTGCATTACCCCAAAGCGATGCTGCTCATCGATCACGACTAGGCCGAGACGCTCGAACGCGACCTTGTCCTGAATGATCGCGTGCGTACCGATGATCATGTCGATCTCGCCCGCAGCAAGGGCCGCGTGGATCCTACGTTTCTCCGCGGCTTTCGTGCTCCCGAGCAGAAGCTCGACGCGATAACCCGTTTCGACAAAGAGTTTCGAAGCGTTTCGATAATGCTGGTCGGCAAGTATCTCGGTAGGTGCCATCAACGCTGTCTGATAGCCATTTTCCATCGCCGCGAACATCGCCAGAAAGGCGACGATCGTCTTGCCGCTTCCGACGTCACCCTGGATAAGGCGGTTCATAGGTGCGTCGGACTTCATGTCGGTAAAAATTTCGCCGATCACGCGTTTTTGAGCTCCGGTAAGGGTGAACGGAAGTATGTTCTTGAGCCGGTGCTTTGTCGTTTCCGAGATCTCGATCACCGTGCCTTTCGGTTCCTTTTGGCGTTCGCCGCGAAGGAGCTGCATGGCGAACGACAGCCAGAAGAATTCGTCAAAGATCAGTCGCCGCTGTGCGGGACTCTGAAAGCACTCGTAGTCAGATATCTGAGTACCTTCCGGCGGGAAATGCAGTTGTTTCAGGGCATCGCAGCGCTTAAGCAGTTTGTGCCTGGTCAGGATCTCGCCCGGCAGATCATCCTCGATCGACGCGGTGTCCAACTCGGCGATAACGCTGTGCATGATCTCACGAAGACGTTTTGTCTGGAACGGGCCGAGCTTGCGATAAACCGGAACGCGGCCGGTGTGGATCGTGGCCAGCGATGGGTCGGAGATGTTTTCTTCTTCGTCTTCAGACAGAGAACCACTCCGTTCCCCCAGAGCGTTGTCCGCCCCTCCTTGAGGAGGGGAACCTTGCTTGAGCAAACCGAATGAGTCGATATCAGCTCCGGAGGATGGCAGTATCTCGATCTCCTCGGGCTTGGCGATCTTGAGGAAGATATTGCCGCGGTTGTCCTCGTCCCACAGGCCGTAGGCGACGAGGCGTGTGCCGCGAGGAAAGCGATTCTCGTACCATTTGACAATGTCGCCGGCACCACGTCCTGAGACGAACCACTTGACCGTGACAGGCTTCATCCGCCGTGCGGCATCGCCGCCGGTGAGCTCGAAAATGTAGAGGGGCGGTTTGCCGGGCGAGCGATTTCTGCCCACCTGAACGCCGCCCGAATTTCGGACGTAAAGTTCGACGGCGGCCTCCATACCCGGCTCGATCTGGTCGATCGACATGAAATTCGAGCGGTCCTCGTAACGGGCCGGAAAGTAACTTAGCAGATCCTCGACCGTGACCGCATCGACATTCGCCTTGCCGGCTTGGGTCGCAAGGGCAGCCGCTAGCTTTCGCGACATCGCCGAGGTGAGTTTCGCGACGCTGTGTCGATGAAGTTCGACGATCGGTGTGTCGAGTTTGAGTGCCATCTAGGCTTACCGCGATCAAGTATCCAGGTGGAACGGGTTGAAGTCCGTGTCGCGGTCATAATAGTCTTCATGCTCGGCGCGTTTCAGGAAATTCACGATCTGATAGGTCAATGGCGTGGCGACGACCTCCCAAAGGACCTTGAGAAAATAGTTGCCGATCATCACCGCAACGACCTGTTCGGTAGGCCACGTGCCGAGGAACGCGATCGGGTAAAAGATCAGGCTGTCGACGGCCTCTCCGGCAAAGGTCGAGCCTATTGTACGCATCCACAGGTATTTGCCCGCCGTAAACAGCTTCATTTTTGCGAGCACGAACGAATTGACGAATTCGCCGGCCCAGAATGCCGTCAGCGATGCGAGCACGATCCGCCAGGTCTGGCCGAAGATCAGATTAACAGCCGATTGTGATTCCGGTGACATCGTCTTGGCCGGCGGCAGACTAGTGACGATCCACGACATGAAAGACGCGAATATCAATGCTCCGAAACCTGCCCAGATCACCTTTCGCGAACGCGCGTAGCCGTAAACCTCGGTCAAAATATCGCCGAAAAGATAGCTGAGCGGGAAGAAAAGCACGCCGGTGCCGAAGATATATTCGCCGATGACCGGCAGGTTGACGGACGAGACCTTGTGAACGCCGATCAAGTTCGAACACAGCAGGACCGCGACGAACGCTGCCATGATCAGGTCGAAGTATTTGTATTGTCGCTGCTCGGCCATTGTTGAGGAGTTTAGCAGAATTCAAAAGCGAAAGAGACAAAAAAAGCGAGCCGTAATTTACGGCCCGCATTTTATTAAAGCGATTGATCTGAGTGAGTAAACTAAGCGAGATCGTTTACATGTTTGGTTAGACGCGATTTGTATCTCGCGGCTGTGTTCTTATGAATGATTCCCTTGTTGACCGCTTTGTCGATCAAAGAGACAGTTGGATTGAGAAGCTCAACGCTTCCTGATTTGTCGTGACTAGCGACAGCGGCACGCAACTTCTTGATAGAAGTGCGCAGTTTGGAGCGATTACTGCGGTTGATCTCGTTTCGTTTAGCGGTCTGTCTGACACGCTTTTCTGCTGATTTATGATTAGCCATACAAAGTACTCAGTCAATACAATAAAAACAAACTTTAGATACTAATGCGAGTCTGTGATTTTGTCAACTCGGGGCAATGGGTGCTGACGGCAACGATCATGAGCCTTCAACACCGAGGATCAGGCCGTGCACCACGTCAACCAGCAGCACGAAGATCGGCGGATACAACAGGACATCAACCTGCGGAAATTGCGAGAACAGATACGGCATCGTGACCGACCTGAGATCGAGGCCGTAGCCGATCGCGAAACCGATTCCGAACGACGCCGCGACGCCAAGTATGATCAGCGTTGACATCGTGTACCGAGACCATTGCCTGGTCGGCAGCACGGTCTCGTCGAGTACGGAATCGTGAATGTCGTTATCGTCGAACGCGAACCGGTCAAACGCCTCTCGCATACGCCCAAATAGGTGGATCACACCCACGATGAAGAGCGTAACGACCGCGAGCCGGGCGACCATGCCGATGATCTCAAGCCTATTCTCAGGTGCCGGCAGGAAGAGGTCAGGGCGAATGATGCTGAAGAAGAGTGCCGAGATAATGAGGGCGACGAGCGGGAACAAGAACCTCTGCCGAGCGAGCGATTCCTGTCGTTCCTCGGCCACCATGCGGTCGATGATGTCGCTGTAACGCTTTTCAAAGACCATTTGACGCCAACGCTGCACGTGCGGATTTCCCGCGGCGAACGAATTGCCGTTAAGGCTCGGCGTTGCGTCGAGCATTCGCTTGTCGTAGCGTGCCCGCTCTTTTGCGTTGCCAAGCACCTCGTAGGCTTCGGCGATGGCGGCGAACTTAAGAGCAGTCTCCTCTGAACCCTGGGCCGAGTCAGGGTGCAGTTTGCGCGCCAAACGGCGATAGGCCGACTTGATCTCGGCTCTTGTTGCCGTTGGTGACACCTTGAGAATGTCGTAGTAATTCACCATCGAAGCGAGTCAATTTGTGAAGCGAACATCCGGAGCCCGAGGAAGAATACGCTCGAGCGACGGAAGTATAACACAATGTTGTGTTTAGTGGAATTGAGAGAACTTACGTCCGGACGTTTCGACGTGCCCGGACACAGGAATATCAGGCAAGGCCGGTCTTAATCCAAACGGTCGATCTGCAAGCTGAGCGGGAATGCACCGGCGAGCTTTACCGCATCGACGACACGTACGACGCTGCCATAATCGAGGTCTTTCGGGGCTTTCACGAACACCGTGCGTTCGATGCGATCGTTGTAGGGCCGGTCTGGCGAGTCGGCGAACGAGTCGGAAACATTACCGTTCGCAATGCGGTCCTCAAAGACCATTCTCAGTCGCGCGGTGAGTGAGGCGGTTTCGTCAACGGTGCCGAGTCCCGTCTCGTTGTTCAGGGCCAGAGAGAGGTCCTTGCCGATGATGACGGCGAGCGTGTTGATGTTTGTATGGGAATTCGGCGGCTGCACCCGCTCGTCCGCCGGAACGCGTGCCTTGAAGGCACTCGGCTTCAGCGGCGTGACTACCATGAAGATGATCAGCAGAACGAGCAGGATATCTATTAACGGCGTGACATTGATCTGCGGTTTCGACATCGATCCTCTCCTTAGCCCTCAGCTAGTGGATTAGAAACCGTTTGCCGGTAAATGTTCCGTAGAGATCACAAAGGCCCAGGCAGATCGTTGGAAGCTGCCGGCTCAACTCCCAAGGCCTGAAGAAGAGCCTTCGCCTTCAATAGCGATTCTTCAAACTCCTTTTCCGGATCGCTGTCGATCACTATGCCGCCGCCGACGTTGAAAGTTGCGACGTTATCTCGCACCACCATTGTTCTGATCGCTACGCTCAGATCGGTCACCGCCGGCATTCCAAACACATCATTTGGAATGTGATAGCCGATCGCTCCCATCGAGAGGCCGCGATCCACGGTCTCGATCTCGTTAATGATCCGCATCGTGCTGATCTTTGGAGCACCGGTTATCGATCCGCACGGAAAAAGAGCGGTCAGGATCTCTGAGAATTTCACATCCCCGCTAAGCTCGCCGCTAACCGTTGATACGAGATGGAAAAGCGTTGGATGTTCTTCGAGATCGCATAGCTTTTCGACGCGAACACTGCCGTACTGGCACACGCGGCCCAAGTCGTTGCGAAGCAGGTCGACTATCATCGTGTTCTCGGCACGGTCTTTGACGCTTGCGAGAAGTTCGGTCTTCAAGGCGTTGTCGTCCCAATCGGTGGTGCCGCGTGGCCGCGTTCCTTTGATAGGTGATGTTTCGATGCGACGACTGGATCTGTCAACTGAGCTGCTGATCCTGAAAAAGCGTTCGGGTGACGCCGAGATCACCGTCGATCCGTTTCGCCTCATAAATGCTGCGAACGGTGCGGGATGCTCACGGCGTAGCCGCCTGAAGATCCGCGGCGGAGTCATTCCGTCCGACAGTCTTGCAGATATTTGTTGGGTCAGGTTTGTCTGGTAGGTGTTGCCGCAGCGGATCCGTTCCTTGATGATCTCGATGGCGGTGAGGTACTGAGGCCGTGAGAAATTTGAACTCGGCGTTCCGGCTTTTGGGGCACGTTCGCACTCGACGTCATTGGCGGGCATCGTGAGACATTCTTCGACAATGTCGAACTTTTTCTGGTTCCCGACAATTTTAGTGATCCCGGTATCGTAATCGTGAACAACCAAAGAATCGAATAGGCTAAGAAATAGGCCGGGTTCGGCGACTGCACTTGCATTCCTGTCGCGACCGGCGATACCGTTCAACTTTTCGCCGAATTCATATGAGAGCGTGAATATCGCGGCCAGATCGCGGTCAAACGCCTTGTCGAGAGTAGCCAGGATCTCTTTGGGATCGTCGCACGAAAGCTCCGTCACTTCGACTGGGGCAACGCCCGCAATTAGCAGATGCGAACCGAGGTGCCCGACGCCGCAGCTATCGAGAATAAATATTCCGGCCTGGTCGGAATTCCGCAGCAGTCTTGATACGATCTCGTCTGCCGAGAGCTCAATGGTGTGCACGCACCTGAGTTTATCACGGAGCCCGAGTTTCTTTTGCTTAGCGGATTAGCGTAATATGGTTGCCGACCTTCTCCACGAAAAAGCATATGCAATCTGATAATTCCGAACGTCAAACGCTCATTCGCGGCCTGGGCCTAATTGCGGCTATTTCCGTCATCATCGGCAATGTGATCGGGACCGGCGTCTTTCTAAAGGCAAGGGTCATGACCTGTAATGTTGGCAGTCCGACGTGGGTAATGGTCGCGTGGATCGCGGCAGGCTTGCTCTCGCTCGCCGGTGCGCTAACATACGCCGAGTTGACCGCCATGAAGCCGGACGCGGCCGGCCCGTACGTATTTCTTCGTGACTCCTACGGGCGGCTGTCGAGTTTCCTCTTCGGATGGATGCAGAGTTTTATTGCGAGAACCGGTTCGCAGGCGTCGGTTGCGGTAGTATTTGCCATCGCGTTGAACGATTACCTAGACGGCGGCCTAAAGCAGACTTTGTTCAAGACGAGCGCTCTCGGCTTCGAATACGAGGTCACGACGCTTCAAATCATTGCGGTCGTGATCATCGCTATATTCACGACCCTGAATTGCCTTTCCGTTTCCCTTACCGGCCAGATCGCGACATGGCTAACGATGATAAAGGTCGGTTTGGTGCTTTTCGTCGGTATCGGGGCGTTTACTTTTGTTACCGGCGGACACTTTGGCAATTTCTCGCTGATGAATACCGGCGGAACCTGTGAAGGCGTCGCTGAGGCGGTCAAGTTTGGCTCTGCCGAGTATACATTCCTTGCGGGCTTCGGAGCGGCGATGCTGGCGGCCCTTTGGGGTTACGACGGATGGGATAATCTCTCGTTCGTCGCGGGCGAGGTCAAGGACCCCAACCGGAATATTCCGATCGCGATCATCGGCAGTGTGGTGATGGTGATCATCCTTTATGTTTTTGCCAGTGCGGCATACTTCTACGTGCTTGATCCGACGGCGATCGCTTCTGTGTCGAAGGATTCTTCGGTCGCAAAGGTCGTTGTCAGCAAGTTTTTCGGCGGCGACATTCTCAGTCTCGGCACGGGCGTCGCGGTCGCTATCTTCACTGTTGGGCTGATGCTCTCGTCATTGGGTACGCTTCACACCTCTATCCTGAGTTCGTCACGTATTCCATACGCAATGGCGAACGATGGAATGATGTTCAAGGCCTTTAGCAAGGTTTCGGTGAATCATGTCCCAATTAACGGCGTTCTTTTTCAAGGTGTCTGGGCTAGTGTTTTGGCCCTGTCGGGTTCGTTCGATACGCTTACCGACTACGTGATCTTCGGGTCGTGGATCTTTTATGCTTTGATCACGTCGTCGATCTTTGTGTTTCGCCGAAAATATCCGGACGCGCCGAGGCCTTATCGGGCGTGGGGTTATCCGGTCGTTCCCGTCGTTTTTCTTTTCGTCGCCGGATGGCTTCTGATCAATACGATGATGACCGCCCCGACACAGTCATTTATCGGGATCGGCCTGATACTTTTGGGATTACCGGTCTATTACTACTTGAATAGTAAAGGGGGCGGGACGCAGTCCGAAGCCCCGGATGACAGCAATGCAGGATAGGCGAAGCGGCATTGAGCGCCGCTCTTCAAATCGGTACCAGGTCGACGTTGAGATCGAGTGGGAAGCGTCAGGGACGCGATCGCCGGGCAGTATCAGCGATGTCAGTCTTGAGGGGTGCTTTGTTCTTGGGTCGGGTGATGTCCTCGACGGCGACCGCGTGCGGATATTCATACCGCTGGCGGACGGAATGAAGGTCGAATTCGGCGGCGCGGTCGCGAACCATGTTTTCGAGATCGGATTTGGTGTGAAATTTGACCCGCTCGCCTCGGCCCAACGCGAACTGCTGATGGCGATAGTCAGGCAGAGCGGGCAGGCCTAGGATTCGTCGCTGCGGTCGCGAAGTGCCTCGAGAGCCACCTCGCGATCGTCGAAGTGGAATTTATCCCCTCCGATGATCTGATAATTCTCGTGGCCCTTGCCCGCGATGATCACCACGTCGCCCGCCTGGGCCAAAGAGACGCCCCGGTAAATTGCTTCCCGGCGGTCGGGTATTATTTGGTACTGTTCGATCTTCTCTCGCACTCCGTTCTCGATCTCCGAAATAATTCGCAGCGGATCCTCGTTTCTCGGGTTGTCAGATGTGATGATCACGACATCGCTGTATTCACCGGCGATCGAGCCCATAGGGGCCCGCTTCGTGCGGTCGCGGTCGCCGCCGCATCCAAAGACGGTGATTATTCTACCGGTCGTAAGGTCCCGAGCCGTGCGAAGTGTGTTCAGCAAGGCATCGTCGGTATGGGCGTAATCAACTACCACGGCAAAGTCACCGCTGTGCTGGACACGCTCGAATCTTCCGGGAGCACCTACGCAGGTTGAGAGCCCGTTGATGATCGCATCGAGCCCGATGCCAAGTTCCAAAGCGGTGGCGGTCGCAGCCAGCATGTTGTAGACGTGCGGCCGGCCTACCAGCGGGGAAGTGATGTGCCTCGAACCTGTCGGCGTATTGAGGTCGAACGACGTGCCGCGTATCAGCGAAACCTCGATATTTGACGCCGAGAGATCGGCCGAGGTGCCGGCATTTTGCGAAAATGTCACTACTCGATCGCCATTCGCCCTGAGTTCGCGGGCAAGCCTTGCTCCCCATTCGTCGTCGATATTGATAACGCATGAGCCCGGTTTTTCGCCGAGTCGGCCGTCAAACAGCTTCTTTTTCGCGTCGAAGTAATTCTCCATCGTGAGATGGTAATCGAGATGATCGCGGGTGAGATTGGTAAAAACGGCGACCTTGTACCGCAGCCAATCGCAGCGGTGAAGATCGATCGCCTGCGACGAAGATTCCATTACGGCGACCGAACAGCCCTGATCGACTGCCCGCCGCAGGAATCGATTGGTGTCTGATGCTTCAGGTGTCGTGCGAACCGCCTCCTCGCTGTCATCGCCGATGCGATACTCAACGGTGGTAAGCATCGCGGCCCTTTGGCCTGCTGCCGCAGCGAGCGCAAAGCAGAGATAGGTCGTAGTGGTCTTGCCGTTGGTCCCCGTAATTCCAACGAGATCAAGCTGATGCGAAGGATCGCCGTAAACGACCGATGCCGCATGTGCCAACGCCTCGCGGGCGTCTTTGACCTTGAGCCACGCTCCGGCAAAATCTGCCGGCGGATCGAATTCGGATATGATTCCCGCGGCGCCGCGACGCATCACATCGTCAATAAATCGATGTCCGTCAACGGTCGCGCCTTTGATCGCGACGAAAAGCGTGCCTTCGCGAGCCTGACGTGAGTCGTGGGTGACGTCAAGAGCGGTTACCGAGGTATTGCCGAAAGCAGCAGCTCCGATGGCTTCCGCGACGTTTTGAACTGTGATATTTATTGGGTCCAAGGCGTTTCTGTTCTAGTCCGAACGTGAATTATACGACAGGCCGTCTTTTTCCACGAACATCGACGCTGAGATTTCGTATTATCATACAGAT
>CAZJFB010000104.1:0-6480 GCA_964545145.1 uncultured Chloracidobacterium sp.
CTACGGTCATCGGGCCCGGGCTTAACGCCCCGGCCCGATGATCACATTGCCCTTTCGCTTTTTTTCAAACTTAGACATAATCTTTTTTGTTGGCTTTTTTGTTGGAACTTTTGTTTTTACGCCCTCGTAACCAATTCTTGACAAGGCGAGGTTTCGTGCTTTGTTGCTTTAGGCCAGAGGCAAGAAAGGTTTCGGGAGATTACCTAAGTTGGAAGCTTTAAAGGCTGTGACCGAAATTAACGGTGCGGAACTCGTCAAGCGTGCCCGAGCAGGCGACGGCGCGGCATGGGAGGACATTGTCTCAGCGTTTTCCCGCCGGATCTTCAATCTCGCGTACCGTTTTACGTCGAATGTTGACGCTGCCGAAGACCTCACACAGGATGTTTTCATCCGTGTTTACCGCTCGCTCGACCAGTACGACTCAAAACAGGGCGACCTGGCGAATTGGCTCATGCGGCTCGCACGCAATTTGATAATCGACGATTACCGGCACCGCCAGCGTAACCCGCAGAACACGATGGCTGACGCTGTCGACGACCACCAATACCATCTTCGTGCCGCCGGAAGTTCGGCCCACAGGGAGATGGAGCGAAAAGAACTGGCGTCGCAGGTGCAGGAAGGCATCGATAAGCTCCCGGAAGACCTCAAAACATGCGTCATTCTCCGGGACATCGAGGAATTGACATATCAGGAGATCGTCGACGTGCTCAAGATCCCTGAAGGGACGGTGAAATCGAGGATCAATCGCGGCCGGATCGAGCTGGCGAAGATCTTAAGAAGGATGAGAGTAGTGACCATATGATCACGGACCCGCAGGAACCAAAGGCCCAGGATGAAGAAAGTTCCGTTCTCGGGACGGCGGTCGATGTGGTCGACGTCGGCGGCAGCATAGCGGTAGAGGTTGTAGCCGAAGGGCTGGTAGACAGTGCGGGCGAAGCGGTTACGGGCCTGATCGGCGGCATTTTCGACGGCATTTAGGCAGTAAGCGTACAAGGGGTGAATATTATGACAAAGGAGCAGGTAAACATCATTAATTGTTCGACATTTGAAGAACTGTTGACCGATTATCTTGATAAGACGCTGGAGTCGACGGCACACAAGTCCGTCGCCGCACACGCGCTCGCCTGCCCGCTCTGCCATTCACTGCTCAACGACGTAAAGGAATCGCTCGAAGTGTGTCATCAGATGTCGGTGCCGACAACGCCGCTCACGCGGCTCGAGGCACGCGTCCTGTCGATGACGATGCCCGAGACGGCGATGCCTTGCGAAGATTTCGAGGGCTTCTTGACCGATTATCTCGACGGTTTTCTTCCGGCCCAGGTTTTCCACCGCTGGGAGCGGCACGCCGCACTCTGCAGCTCGTGCGAAGACCTGCCCGGCATGGTCGTCCGCTCGATCGCTGCATGCTACACCTATAAGATGGACGAGCTAGAGGTTCCCGCGGGCCTCAATCAAAGGATCATCAACCTGACGAGTGCCCTCGGGCGTCCCGAAACTGCAAAGGCATCCTGGGCCGCACGCGCCGGCGAATGGGTCAAGGGGCTTCGCTTCCCCGGCATCCCGCAGCTTGCCCCCGTGGCGATGATGCTCACGCTGGCGTTCCTGGTGTTCAGTCAGACGGTATCGGCTGACGGCACTCTCTCGGGCGTTTACACGACGGGACTCGAACTTGCCGAACAGACGTATCAGCAGAGCGCCGACGCTTGGAACGGCAAGCCGGTCGAGGTCAACCAGGCTCCGAAGCAGGACCCGATCACAGGCACGACCAATGTCAACAACGAGGAAAACAAGTAGATGAATTGTGCCTATCACACACATAACGCAGCAGTAGTGAGTTGCAACGGATGCGGCCGTCCGCTGTGTCCGGCGTGCGACCACCGCATCAAGGGATTTCCCTATTGCCAGGACTGCATCGTTATGGGTGTCGATCTGCTCAGGCAGCAAAACCAGTCGAATCACGTGCCATTTGTCCGCAAACGGACGTCGCCCGTGCTCGCCACGCTGCTCTCGATGCTTTGCCCGGGCCTTGGTGCCGCGTACAACGGACAGACGGTCAAGGCCCTCGTTTACTTCGCGGTTTTCGTCGGGTTGTTTCAGATGGCGGTGCTTACGAGCGGAACGCCGCTCTTCGTGCTCGGCTTTATCGGGATGTGGTTCTTTGCCGCACTCGACGCCTGGCGGACCGCTCAGATGATCCGCTCGGGACTGACACCGGATGTCGCCGACGACATTCTCGTCAAACGCTTCTCCGGAAACCCAAAGATGTGGGGCGGCGTATTGACCGTGCTCGGCGTTGCGTTCCTTTTCCAGCGTGTTTTGGGGATACCGTTCCTAATGCGTGGAATATTGCCGCTGATGCTGATCGGGTTGGGCGTTTACGTACTCCGCGGGTACATCTTCAAACCGAAGGGCGAGGCGACGACGTGGTCGAGCCGCACTCCGTCGGCAAACTTTGCCCTGACGCAGTCGCAGCAGTACCGCGAGGCCAATTACTCGCAAAGCGAATTTACCGACCGCTCACGCAGCGGCAGCTGGCGTGATATCTAGGTCAGAACCACCTGCGGTAGCGGGTGGTTAAACCCGGGAATTTAGTATTCTTAACAGGAAGTAAGCAATTATGTTAAAAGCAGCAGGTATCGGTGGAAGCGTTCTGGTGATCATCGCACTGGTCATCGCCTTGCTCAAAGCGTTGGTCGGGTTTGTCGGCTTCGTCGCTTTTGCGATCAAGATCATCATTTTCCTCGCTTTCGTGATCGTATTCGCGACCGTCGGATTTATGATCTTTCGGGCCTGGCAGGACAAGCGAAAGAACGACTAAATAGCCGCTAATAGCAATCAAGATCTCCGGTGAACAAAGCCGCGATACGATCCACGATTGGAATTGGCTGCTGATTCGCGACTTACTATATAGTTGCTGCAAAAACACCGACGCGAGCTGATCGAAAGTCCTCAGTGGCCTAAGGAGCCGTTTCCGAAAAGCCTCATCCCTTTGCCTTTTTCTTGAATCGAATGCCCCCTGAAAATATTCCGCTGCCGTCCGTGTATAGTACATACGCAATTGAAAGTTCGGCGTACCTTGGCTCCACAAACGATTCGAGCGTCTTTCGAAGATTCCAGCCCGCGACTTGGGATTTTTCGATTTTGAAGGTCATTGATTTTTCAGGTTGGATCACCGGATCGCTCTTCAGTATTTTTGGCTCGTCAGAATACAACCGCTTCGAATCCCCAAACAAGACGCTAAATGCCTCCTGCGACCCTTCTATAGTTTTAGTGTCTAGAAATAGATTGATATACAAATAGCAGATCGGCTTGTCACCAAGGTTCGTGACCTTAACTTCTAACTCTTCGACCCAATCTCTCGACTCTTGATTCTTGAATTCAACCTTGAGTGGAATCTTCTCCAACACTCGTGTGTCGATCTGTTGTAATTGTGCAAATCCCGTATCTGTTGCAAGAAATACAACGATCACAGCAGCGAAAGTTATCGAAGCCTTTCGAAAAACGACAGGGAATTGCCTAAATATGGATATCGGCGAGAACAGACGTGTGTGCTTCATTGGTGTCTCCCCGGTCCGGGAATCAATGCTTGAACTACCAATGGAGCAATTGGTGACAGAAATGCGCCGCAATGTCAAATCTGTCACGCCCGCCAAGGACAGTATTGAGAAATGGCCTTCATTTTCTTTCCTACACCGTTTGTACTTGTGCTGCCTTCCGACCGGTCTTTGCGACCGTCGGATTTATGATCTTCCGGGCGTGGCAGGACAAGAAGCGGCAAGAATAGGTTCAGGAAAATTGGTCGATCCAACGGTCTCATCCGGGGCAGCGTCTCCGGCAGAGACTTTTATTTTCTACCTGAGTTTCTTATCGCCTCCATAAGCGCTAATTCTGGAAAGGCCTTCTTCGGCTTGCATTAAGCGGTTTTCTATGTTTTTATGGTAGTTCTGGATATTTAAGTATTTAATATTTGGAAGTTTACAGGCGGTTTTCCCACGACGGCGAGAGTTAGTTTTTATTAAGTCGACTCTTGTTCCAGGTTTCGCGTTAGTCGCTCGCGGCTATTCTTGCGTGATTCCAAGTACCATCGGCCCTAGATCCGACGGTGCGAAAGATCATTAAAAGGAGCTTAAAAGCATAATGCAGAAAAACGACAAGGCGTACGCTTTTCTTTTATCGCATTCTAATAAAGACAGGATATATATTAAGAGAATTTCAGTTTCGAAAAGCCTCGTGCATTTCGGATCAGTTGGTTTATTTTTAATATTCGGAATTACATCATTGACCATCGGAGTTTCGGGCATTGTCCGCAACACCGATATTTCGCAGATCACTTCATCGGCGGTTATTAGCCAGGCCGCGGCGCAGCCGCCGGCTCCGGCTACGACTGAGACAATTGATTATTCGCGTCCGGAACCTGAGGAACTCGCGTTCAACAGCGGCGGACCTGAGAATGACCTTGAGGCGGACGGCGAAGACTCCGAACTCGAAGCCCAGCTTCGTACCATCGAACGCACTTCGAACCCGGCATACCTGCCCACAATGTGGGCCCACCTAGGCAAGATCAATAACGAATTCGGCTTCAGACGCAATCCATTCGGTGGTCGCTCGTATGAGTTTCACCCCGGAATGGATATCGACGGCGAACGCGGCGACCCTGTCGTTGCACCTGCCAACGGAACCGTCGTCTCGGCCGGGTACAAGGGCGGCTACGGCAACATGGTCGAGATCGACCACGGCAACGGCCTGACCACGCGTTACGGACATATGTCGAAGATCGAATTCGAAGGCACCGGCCCGATCACTCGCGGCCAGGTCATCGGCTATGTCGGCTCGACCGGACGCTCGACCGGCCCGCACCTCCACTACGAACTTCGCCTGAACGATCGTCCGATCAACCCGCGGCACTTCCTGCCGGCGGAACCGGTAGACCTCTCGACGATCGTTAAGAAATAGATTAGTTGGATGAATTGAATAATAAGCGGGCTGTAATTGGCTCGCTTTTTTATTTTGATTACCCGGAGGGCGTATAGCCACGCCCTTTAGGGCGTGGTCAAGGTCGATAATGAGGTCTTAGCCCGCTTCAGCGGGCTTCCCCGCCGAGGCTTTAGCCGTCAGCAATATAAGGACGATAAATCGCCCTGACTGCGTTTTTTTCCGTCCGCATACCACGCCGTAAACGGCGTGGCTATTTGCCGCGAAACGCGGCCGGGCGGAACATCATTCTCCCGCCGACTTATATCTCACCCCATTCTCATCCAAAAACGCGGTCACGTCATCGAGATGCAGGCCGAGGCCGGTGTGCAGGTATTGGCGGTCGGTGACCTCGTTCTCGCCCTCGCGTGCTTTGATATCGAATCCCAGCGGCAGATGCTGTGTTTTGCTCTGCAGGCCGCAGATCTCGCCGTTGACGTCAAAGATCGGGCCGCCGCTCTGGCCTCGCAGGCCCGGTGTCGATATTTCGATGAAGTGTGCCCTCTCGTTGCCGTCGGCATCACGTTCGATGAAATTGCGGGTCATTATCCCGTCGATAGGAAAGTACGGCACAGGCAGCGATCCCGGTGCCAGCGTAAAGTTCCCCGTCGCCTCGTCAAAGGTGCTCTTGACCTCGCTGAAAGGAAATCCCAGCCGGCACAGCGATGTACCCGGCGTGAGTTTGTTCTCGCGGCTTCGAAAGACGGGATAAGCGGCAAACATCTCAGGCCGAAAGCCATCGAGCCTGACGACCGCGATATCCTTGGCAACATTCGCCCGGATGTCCACAGCCCGAAACGCGTCGTTTCCCCACCAGTACGAGACCTGTCTGATCCACGAGCTATCGACCGGCAGCTTTGCGATCTCTGCCGCCCTCGCTTCGGCTGACAAAGCCGCGTCGAGATTGATCTCGTTCACCCGCCTCAGGTATGCCTCGTACGCAGGCCGCTGGTTTTCCATCACCTGCAGCGGGGCCATGACGTGCGCGGCCGTCATTATCCAGCCATCTTCGTTTATAACGACAAAGGTCGCGACCGACGACATCACCTCGCCTGTCACCATCGCGATCGATACGATCACCGGCTGAGTGAATACGACGGCTTTCTTGTACGCGTCAGAGAACATAGTTCATTAAAGATAGCATCAATAATCGGTCGATATACTGAGGGCACGACCGAATTGCGGCTCTGCCCCGTGCCCGAAGGGCAGATAGCCACGCCCTTTAGGGCGTGGTTAACGTCAATAAGTTTATCCTAGCCCGCTTCAGCGGGCTTACCTCTCCGGGATTCAGCCATAGGCCGAATAAGGACGATAAATCGCCCTGGCTGGATTTTTTCTGTCCGAATACCACGCCGTAAACGGCGTGGCTATTTGCCGCGAAACGCGGAACGGTCATCGCCCCCGATCAATTCCCTTACGAACTGTCCTCCACATATTTCGCCCGGTCCGGCTCAAGGCATTCGCGGTCGACGCCCCATGTGCTGCGGACGGCGCGGCACCAGCGGCCTT
>CAZJFB010000104.1:6580-12012 GCA_964545145.1 uncultured Chloracidobacterium sp.
AGGCATTCGCGGTCGACGCCCCATGTGCTGCGGACGGCGCGGCACCAGCGGCCTTTTGAGTCGTAATAGAACCAGACCTTCGGCTTTCTATCGTGTTCGCGAAATTCGCTGACCCAAATATCACGGCCAACGTGATCGACCGTGTATTCCAGGCCGTCGTACCGTGTCGGGTCGCCGCACTTCGGAAAGCCGCGGTGTCCTGTGCCGCCGTCCGTTTCCTCCCGGTCGGGCACGATCGGGTCCAGCTCCGCGGGCTGGCCGATGAACCCGCCGTCTCGCTCCCAGCGGGCGTCGAACTCGGCATCGAACCGGGCGTTCTCCTCTGCCTGTTTCGGGTCGATCTCGGGCTTGGGCGGCGGCGGTGGAGGCGGCTCCCATACCTGATACAGGCGGTGTGCCGTCGTCTTTGAGATATTAAGCTCGGCCGCGATCTTTCTGAAGGGCCGTCCATTGTCGCGAAGCTCCTTTACACGGTCCACGAGTTCCCAGTTCCTTTTGTCGAAGGTTCCCTCTCGTGCCGCCTCCTCGCTCCTGAATGAGACAGCTTCAAAACACGGGAAAGTGCCCTTCTGCCTGCCGGGCCTGAGCATCACCGTATGCGTCGTATCGTACAGGATCTCGTCCGAGCCCGACTTCAACTGCTTTAGATACCGCATTTCGCCGCCGTTCGCCGGTGCCATGGCAAATACAGAATCGGCGAAGTTGTACATTACGCGGGCACTGCGCAGGTCGCGTGTCCCGACCGACCTCGCCCCGGCCATCGGCACCGAGCTGACTATCGCCAGTATCGAAAGTCCCTGTTCCGCCTTCAGACGCCGAAGCTCGCGGACCAGCGGCAGGATGTCGCGTGCAAAGTCGTTCGAGCGCCGAAGCATATCGAGATCGTCGATAACGACGACGCTTGCCTTTCGCTCTTTCGCAAGACGTCCGATCGCCTGCCCCAGTGCGGCTGCCATGTTCGGCACTTCGTCGGGCTCTTTTGTAAAGGCATTTACGCCGACGCGGTCGAATCTCGCCGGAAAGGCGTTCACACGGCGTTTGCCTTCCCTTTCGTCGCGGCCCTCGCTGTATCGGCCTGCCCATTGCCTGTCGCCCAGCTTTAGGTCGAAATAAAGCACACGCCGCCCGCCGCCATCCGTCTCGAACGGGCCAAAGCCGCGTCCCCTCGCTACCGCATCCGCTATCTGCGTCGCCAGGATGCTCTTGCCGGTCCCGGCCTCGCCAAAGAGCACGGCAAACTCGCCCTCACGCCAGATCTCGCCGAACAAGCGGTCCGGGGCAGGCTCCGAGGCATACTTCTCCAGCACCTCGCTCGCCGTCGAGCGGCTGAATACCTCTTCAAAGAACGTGTCAAAAGTGATCTCCGTGCCCGTTTTCTCGTCCATGCCCATGTTCTCGCTTGAGTGTATATTTCGCCTTTTGCCTGCGATCGTAACATATACGTTGACTTTGTGCAAATCTGTGCTATCTTTGCAACACTGACCTTTCAAAACGCGTGAAAGGCAGTATTTATCGGGTGGGAAAACCGCGGGACAACGGGACAAGCGACAGAATAAAGTGAAAAAGGGAAAGATTGAAAAGTGAAAATGTTAGAGCAGAATTTGCACAGGCCCGCGCGTGAGCAAGGGCGGCAGCGAACCGCCGAATCGAAAAACCCACGGGCATCGCGGCAGCGAACCGCCGAACTGAAAACCGGCGGTCTCAGCTTTTCGATCGGTACCGGCCAGCCCGGTCCACTTCCAACGCAGAGATCGCCTCCACTGATTTTTCGGCGTGGTTCGGCTATAATTTATAGTTCTGCACTTACATTTATCAGAGGATCGAAAATTCTTTATGACACTAAAAAATAATCGCCTTTTATCGCTCGCGATGATGGTCGCGATGCTCTTTTCAACGTTTTCGGTTTCCTTCGCCTTTGACGAAGGCATGTACGCTCCGGGCCAGATCGCCGGATTGCCGCTAAAGGGCAAGGGGCTCAAGATCAAACCAGAGGAGATCTACAATCCTGCCGGCGGCGGACTGACCGACGCGGTCATTCGACTGAGCATCGGCTGCACGGCCGAGTTCGTATCGCCCGACGGCCTCATCCTCACCAACCACCACTGCGGCTTTGACGCGTTGGTCTCGGCTTCGACACCTGAAAAGGACCTCGTCGAGACCGGCTTCAAGACAGACAGCCGTGCCGGTGAGATCCATGCAAAGGACTACTCGATATTCATCACCAACCGCGCCGAGGACGTGACCGCCAAGATCAAGGCGGGCACCGACGGCCTTAGCGGCGCCGACCTTGCGGCAAAGATCAAGGCAAATACCGACGCCCTGCAGGCTGCCGAGCAGGCAAAGGCAAAGGCGGGTGCGACCGTTCGCATCCAGATGCTCAACAGCGGATACTTCTACTTCCTGTACGAGATCCAGCAGATCAAGGACGTTCGAGTCGTATACGCTCCGCCACGCAACATCGGTGTATTTGGCGGCGACCCGGACAATTTCGAATGGACACGCCACACCGGCGACTTCACATTCCTGCGTGCCTACACCGCACCTGACGGCTCGTCGGCGGAATATTCGCCCAATAATGTTCCTTACAAGGCAAAGAAGTATCTCACGATGAATATCGGCGGCCTCAAAGAGAACGATTTCGTATTCGTCCTCGGCTACCCCGGTGCCACGACGCGTTATCGCGAGAGCTGGTCGATGAACTACGCCCGTGCTGCAAACTTCCCTTTCCTCGAACGCTGGCTGACCGCCCTGAGCGACAGCCTCCGCCTGATCGGAGCGACCGACGAAGAGAAGCGTATCGCCTTTCAGTCTGACATCGCCAGCTTTGACAATTCGCGCAAGGCATTCGGCGGCGGCCACCTGCAGCTCACCCGCGTCCAGGCGGTAGAGAAACGCCGTGCCGAGGAAGAGCAGATGGCAAAGTGGATCGCCGCGTCGCCCGACCGGCAAAAGAAGTACGGCACGATGCTCGCCGAGCTCAAGGCACTCTCTGAAGAGTCGAATGCCGCTCAGATGCGTGATGTGATCGTCCGCCGCTTCCCCGATCCCAATTCGATGGTCGTGTTCCCGGCAGTGATGGCTGCGGTTGCCGCGACTGGCCCTGGCAGCACGATGCTGACCGACGCTCAGCGAGCGGCCAAGCTGGCTGAGATCAAAAAGTCTTACGAGGGCCGCGAGGCAGATCACGAGCTGAACCTGCTCAAGTTCTTCCTCAAGGAATTCGACAATCTGCCGGCCGATCAGAAGTTCAAACCGGCAGAGGACCTCTTTGGCTCGCTCAAGGGCAAGGCACGCCGCGACGCCGAAGCAAAATTTGCCGAGTCGATCGCCAACGGCGAGTACGCGTCGCCCGAGAAGGTCGCCGGACTCTACGGCCCGCGGACGATGGAATACAACGAGACACGCGAAAAGATCCTCGGCTTTGTCCGCGGACTGATCGCCGAGCGGGCTGCCGTGACGGCACGTACAAACAAGTTCGGGGCCAATATCGACCGACTTCGTTTGCTCTATATGCAGGCGTTGACCGAGATGAAGGGCGTCAAGACCGTCTATCCTGACGCTAATTCGTCGCTGCGTTTCTCATACGGTTTTGTCAAAGGCTATCAGTCACGCGAAGCCGAGTTTCGTACGCCGTTCACGACGATGCGTGGAATGATCGAGAAAAATACCGGCGTCAATCCGTTTGACGCTCCGCAAAAGCTGATCGATATGCAGAACTCGGGCGACTTTGGCCGTTACGGTTCGGCAGGCAGCGTCAATGTCAACTTCCTCTCGACGACCGACATCATCGGCGGCAACAGCGGTTCGCCGATACTCAACGGCAACGGCGAGCAGGTCGGCATCTGCTTTGACGGCAACTTCGAGGGCCTCGGCAACGACTTTTACTTCGACACGGAAAAGAACCGCACGATATCTGTTGATATCAGATACGTGCTATTCATAACCGAGAAGTTCGGCGGTGCCAAATGGGTCGTGGACGAGATGAAACTCGTCGGCGGGCCGAAAGGCAAGTAACTGGAAAAAGGAAGGGCTGGTCAACACCGGCCCTTCGTCATTTTGGAGGTGTGAAAACGGGGGAATGAAAAAGGCCGCCCTTGCGGACAGCCTTTCCCTTTTGGTCGAGGAACGACCACTGTGCCCCGAGGAGGCGAGGCACTACGGTGCCAAATATGAATGTGCCGCAAGAGCGGTCAACTCGCGGCAGGAACGTGGCACGACTTACACATTACAGCGTTCGGGACCTTGACCTCGGGACGCTTGGCACTAACCTCAAAATGGCATACGTCACAAGCCTTGTGAAACGCCATTTGGTTGGTGAGCGTAACGAGTGTCGTCGTTCCGGGCTGTTTTACGACCGGGATCTCAGGTATCAGTTTTGGCACCTGGCCCGCTCGAGTATGACAATCACGGCAGGCGGCAACGCCGGCCGCTTTTGGATCTTTGACAAATAGATCGGCAGTTAACGTCGTCGTCCTGTCTGCCGGCCACACGGTCTTGAGCGGAGGATACTTCGCGACCTGTGAGGCAGGCTGTGCCGTGTGATGGCACTCTGTGCACATGATGACCATCGAGCCTTCCATGCTGTAATCCGTGCCGTTGTGACGGCCATGATTAAAGGTCACCTTTCCAAGCTTTGAGTCTTTGCCAAGAATGATGACCGCAGGTATCTTGTCCTGCTGGCCGGCGGCCGGAGTAGTTGATTGTGCTTGAGAGCGGCCCTGATCCAAGACGAAGAGGACGGCGCCAAGCAACGCGAAAGCCGCGGTTAGGCTTACGTACTTTTTCATATCGACACCTCCTTTGATCCGCTCATTGGCGGATCTGGTTTCGATATGATGATATGCCCAAGATTTGACGGTTTATGTGACCGCAATCACATCAGGCATCATTTGGCGTCAATATGCGGGCCCGGACGAGCGGCTCGCAGGATCGTAGTTGCAGACGAGCATCGCTCGCCACTTGCCGACGGCCTCACGATTGATGCCGCAGCCGAATTTTGCGGTCGCACGCCAGACCATTTGCGTGTAGTGCGTGCAGACCTTGCCCTCGGCGCAAACGCCGGCAGTATTGTCCCAGTTGGCACGCTCGCTCATCCAGCGGCCCAGAACGGTCGCGATCGGCTCTGAAGGGTTGGCTGAGACAAAGATGTTCTCGCCAAACGACGTTTCGCGATGCTCGAACTGGCTGCGGCCGGCCCAGTCTTGGGCAAGGTTGGCGAGAGCACAGTCCCAGACGAGCGGCAGCAGGCCGAGCGGCTCGCGCAGCTTGTTATGGCCGTCGACTATTTCGGCCTTCTCGGATTCTGTAAGGCCGTTCGCCTCGCACTTGACAGGCACCGGCGTAGGCGTCGGCGAGGCCGCGGGAGTCGGCGACGGTGTAGGAACTGCCGGTTTGGAAGCCGCTGCCTTGGATGCCGAAGGTTTTGGTTTGGT
>CAZJFB010000105.1:0-11771 GCA_964545145.1 uncultured Chloracidobacterium sp.
TCGGCCACGCCCCGGAACATTACTTCCGACAGCAAACGCGATGCGACCGACTCTTTACATGACGCAGGTGTCACAACTGTCACCAGTCCGACGCCTGACCTCATTGCCGCATTTCCAGCCAAAACAGCGGCGCCTGAATAATCCTCTGAACCTGCTATAACCAATACATGACCGCGTTTATTCTTGTAAGAATTTTCGGAAAATCTTGAGTTGTGTAACCAACTTTTCGCGTCTGCCCGTTCAGCCTGAAAGAGTAAGGAGGGCTGAATTTCGACCAGGTCCGGCGGCGAACCGATTCCTGCAACGACCAATTCCCCATTCCGTTTTGACGCGGGCAAAAAAACATTTGCTTGCTTCGGTGCTGTGAAGGAAACGGTCACGTCTGCCGGAAAACTCGGACCAACTTCACCGCTATTATCGGCAATCAGCCCTGATGGAATATCGATGGACACGAACAGCTGGCCACATCTGGCGGTTTGGTCACCAATTCGTTTTACAAACTCTCCCAAAGCACCGTCCAACGGTCGGGAGAGCCCAGTTCCGATTAGCGCATCAACAACAACATCGTGATGGGCGGGAATCTCGACCCAGTCAGGCTCATATTTATCGAACAGATAAAGACAGTTGTCGTTTGGCCCATTTGTGACCTCAGAATCGTTAAATCTCTTGATCGCATCAAAATTCACTCGGGCGTCTCCCGACAGCGATGCAACTTCTCCAAAAAGGTAAACGAAACAGTTGGCGCCTTGTGTCCACAATATCCGAGCCAAAGCGGCACCGTCGCCTCCATTATTGCCCTTACCGGCGAGGATGTTGATGAAACGATCTTTGACCGTCCCGCCAAGCTCCTCGGTGATGACGCGTGCGACAGCATGGGCGGCGTTTTCCATCAGGATGATCGACGGAATGCCGTACCGCTCGGTCGTCAGGCGATCGACCTCGCGCATTTCTTCGGCTGTAAGCACCTTCTGCATCAGTTTTAATCTATCACAATTGCGAAAAGCCCATTCTTAAGGGTCGAATCTGCCTGTGCGCCATTTGTTCGGACAAATGTCGGACAGTGTCCGTACAATGTCCGACCGTTCAATCGTGGATTGAACACCTATCTGATTGATATATTTGGAGTTACGTGCCATTTTTCGCCATGTTCAGTGTTCAATTGTTTTTTCGCATAAACATCGCAATTTCCTCAGTATTTTTGCACTTTCGCAAAAATCGGTATGGAATATAGCACATCTGTTGCACAGATAGCAATAGATTTCTCAGACGGAATCTTGTGTTCGGGATTCGGATCGGAAAGTGCCGCCAGGCGGAGAGCCTGCTGCACAAAAAAAAGCCGCATCGTCTCGCTTACGATGCGGCCTTACCTTCTGGAGATCATGAATAGACGTCCGGCGTTGTCACCTGCGGTCAAATGTTTGCCACTGTGCTCTTACACGCTTTTCTTCCGTTCATATAATACAAACGGTCATTCACCGTGTGCTTCCAAAAATATATGGTGATCCCGGGTGGATTCTAACCACCGACCTTCCACTTAGGAGGCGGACGCTCTATACAGCTGAGCTACGGGACCACAACGAACTTTGGATTTTGTATTGCCGAGTGCAGATTGTCAAGGTTTAGCTGTCGTAATGGATCAGCGACCTGACATCATAGCCGTCAAACTTGCTCCGTCCATTCAGAAAATCGAGCTCGACGACGAACAAAAGCCCCGCGACAGTGCCGCCGACGCTCTCGACAAGGTCGATGACCGCACGGGCGGTGCCGCCTGTGGCGAGCAGATCGTCAACGATCAGGACGCGATGTCCGTGGCCGACGGCGTCCTTGTGCATCTCGAGCGTGTCCTGGCCGTATTCGAGGTCGTATGATATCGAGACCTTTTCGGCAGGAAGTTTCTTAGGCTTGCGCACCGGAATGAATCCCGCACCGATTTGGTAGGCGATCGGCGTCGCAAAGATAAAGCCTCGCGATTCGACGCCGATGACGGTGTCGATCGGGCCGGGCGGCACTTCGCTAACAAGCGCGTCGACAGTGTTCTTGAGCCCGTCGGCATCGAGAAGAAGGGTCGTAATATCGTAAAAATTGATGCCCGGTTTTGGAAAGTCGGGCACCTCACGGATCAGATTCCTAAGGTGTTCCATTGTTATTTTTCGATCCTAAATGTTGAATATGCACCGCTTGGCTCGATCACAAGTTCCTCTACGGCCGATACCTGCGAATAAGTCGGCCCGGCGGCAAGGTCGAGCCTGAATTCGTTGACAGCCTTTTCACTGCCCTCGGCCCAGACCTCAACGCGGCCGTCGTCGAGATTCCTGACATAACCTCGGACCTGGTGTCTCGCAGACGACCTCTGAACGAAATACCGAAAGCCGACGCCCTGGACCAATCCGCTGATTAAGAAACGCCTTGCGATCATCCGATGAAGCCACTCAATCGCGGCAACAACAATTTTGCAGTTTAGCGGCGACTTGTGCAAATCGCGCAGATACAACGGCTTAGGATTTACAAAAATGGCGTTTAATGCCAGAATTGGGTTCATGCGGCGCCTTTGTTTCCTGCTAATTGCGATCTGCCTAATGGCCATCTCGGCCCCGGCACAGCAGCGGCCGCTGATCACTGACGACATCGATATCATCCCGCCCGGCTCTATCGAGCTCGGCGTCGGCGTTGATTTCTTTCAGGACGCAAAGTTCCCGCTTTCAGGCATCAAGGGCGATCTGACAAGGGTCGCCGATATCAGGGTGAGACAGGGTTTCGCGTCGAATGTCGAGCTTCAGATCGAAGGTGCCTTGCAGCAGTTCGTCGCGATAAATTCACGTTCGCTGTCTGCGATCCCGCTCACGATCGGCAACACGACGACCAACGACTACGACGATTTCGTAATTTCCGCCAAGGTCAAGCTTCGCAACGAGACAAAACGCCTGCCGGCCCTCGGGCTCAAATTCGGCTATCAGATGCCAAACACCGACCAGGCCCGCGGTATCGGCACCAATCAGATCAATATCTTTACAAAGATCATCCTTCAGAAGAAATTCGGCGACGTCGTAGCAGGCACGCCGAAATTCAACTCTTACGGCAATATCGGGCTCGGCATCATGTCGGCACCGCTCGAGAGATTTAGCCAGAACGACGTATTCCTCTACGGGCTCGCCGGTATTTATCGCCTTACAAACAACGTTAATATCGCCAGCGAGGTCAACGGCCGACTCAACACACGCAGCGGCGACGCCCCGCTTGGGACCGAGAGCGTTGGGCAGTTTCGTATCGGAGCCCAGATCAAGGCATCGGGCCTCAGGTTCGACACGGCGGCCGCCTTTGGCCTGACCAAGTACAGCCCGCGTACCGGCGTTACCTTCGGCATAACCTACTCGTCGCCTAAGTTCTTTACTCCTGCTAAATAGCCCGGATATTTATCGGTGAATTCCCTTTCCCCAGGCCCGGGGCTGTGCGTATCGCCTCAGTCACAAATTCCTTTGCGATCCTGACTGCACTAGAAAGGCTTTCGCCAAGCGCAAGGTTTGCGGTGATCGCGGCCGCGAGCGTGCAACCCGTTCCGTGCGTCGCGGTGGTCTCGATGTATTCAGCTGCGAAGGTCTCAACGCCGTCAGCGGTAAAAAGATGGTCGGTCGCCTTCATCGCCTCGAGGTGGCCGCCTTTGATCAATACGTTCCGGGCACCGAGCCTATGCATCTTCTCGGCTGCCGACGCGACGTCTTCCTTGGTTACTATGCTCATTTCGGCAATGCGTTCCGCCTCGGGAATATTTGGCGTTATGACCGTTGCAAGCGGAAAAAGCCCCTCGACCAGTGCCTCCAGAGCGGCTTCGTCGATCAGGTCAAAGCCCGAGGTCGACCGCACGACCGGATCGACGACGAGATTGATGACCCCTCGCTCACGCATAATATCGGCGACCGTCTCAATTATCTCGCGGTTCGGCAGCATTCCGGTCTTAACGGTCGCGACATCATAATCGCTAAAGACGGGCTCGACCTGCCTTCGGACCGAGTCTGCGGTCTGGTGAACCGCTCCGAAAACACCGACAGTATTCTGAAAGGTTACCGATGCGACAGCGGCGGCGGCAAAACAACCGAATGCCGAGAACGTCTTGATGTCGGCGATCACGCCGGCGCCGCCCGACGGATCGAGCCCGGCGATGGTTAGACAAATGGGCGGTTTATTTCCTGTAAATTCGCTCTTCATATGTCTCTGGCTGCCCTCATTATCGACCTGAGGCGCTCCATCTCATTCATCGCCCTGATCGCGGCGAAGCCCGAGGCTCCGGCATCGATCACAGCTAGGAAATTCGTCTCGTCGATGCCGCCAAGACCAATCACGGGCAATTTACCGCCCGCCGCACATGCCGCGGCAAGAAGTTCGAGCCCAGTCGGCTCACCTTTTCCGGGTGTAGAAAATACCGGCCCGAAGACCGCGAGGTCCGCACCGTCCTGAGCAGCCGAGACAATCTCCTCAACCGTGTGCGTCGAGACGCCGATAATGAAGCCGGACGGAAACACACGGCGAATACTTTTGGCCGGCAGAGACGTAGCCGTTAGATGTACGCCGTCAGCACCGCACGCGAGAGCGATATCGGCCCGATCGTTAACAAGCAGTTTGGTCGCCGAGCCGCGTGTGATCTCAGAGGCACCTGATACGAGCTCGCAGAGCAGACGGCCGCAGAGTGCCTTCTCTCGGAGTTGAATCATCGATACATTCTCCTCGACCGCGACATGAATAATATCCAGCACACGAAGTGACGCTTCGCGAAAGTTTGCGTCGTTCACTTCGCCGGCCGTAATCAGATAAGTGATCGGAGTGTTATTTCCGGCGTGCATCACGACTTATCGGTGTTACTGCCGCTCTCGAGCATCTTGACGCTTTGGTTGAAATGGAAGATCTCCCAAACGGCGATCAGGATATTCAGCACACCGAGCCCCGTGACGGCACCACGAAACCAGGTCGAGGCAACTGTCTTTTGGATGATCGTGGCTCCCGTCTTATCAGTGAGAAATACGAGCAGAGCGTTTTCGCCCCACGGGCCAAACAACGCGTCCCACGGCGAAAGGATCAGGTAGAGGCCCAGCAGGAGGCAGAGGATAATAAAAAAAATGACGGTCAGGCGTTCCACCATATACCGTCAGAGTATAACTCTTAGCTTAATTCGCGGCCAAACGAAAGATCAGTGGCTCGCGACCATATTCTTTACCCGTTCTGAAACGTCGCGAAAATCGACATTCTCGGCGTATATCTTTTCGAAGTACTTTACGGCCGTATCGTCGTCACCATCGGCCTCGTGGGCGAGGGCGAGTTCGTACCACAGGCCGTGATATTCCTCGTCCGAAATATCTGCCGTCTCGAGTGCCCGATTGAGCCAGGTGATCGCGTGGTTTGCCATCCCATTTTGCATAAAGCAATGGCCGAGAAGATTGGCACAATAGAAGAAGCGGCGTTTCGGATCGTTTGCCGTGGTTAGGGCGGCAGCATCCTGAAACTCACGGATCGCCTCCTCCATCAGACCCATTTCCTGATATGCAATGCCCATCTGGAAATGCGTCTCGTAATCGCCGTCGTCCGCAGGCTCGGCTCCCTCGAGTCCGAATTCGGATCTTATCTCGTCGATCCCGAGGGTACCGCCAACGACCTCGTCCACATGTTCGGCCTCAGGCTCGGGCTCGACGGCAACTGCCATTTCGACTGGCTCTGCACCGATGCGATTACGCAGCTCCGCTATCGCAGGCAGATCGCCAAACTCGGCGCCGAGCTCCGCGAGAGCCTTTTCGGCAAGCTCGTGATAGTCGTTCTCGATGTAGAAGGTTATGCTGTCAACCTCTTTCTGCAGCCGTAGCTCGTCCGCGTGCGATAGCTTGTGCGCATGAGACGAAGTGCCGTTCGTATTCCCGGCATCATGTTCGGCTCCGGTTACGATCCGGGCCTCTACGACGGCCCCGTTACGCTCGATAAGATCTCCGTTATCGGCGTGAGTATCTACGTTTCCCTCTTCTTCACGGTCTTCGGCCCCGTCGGTGAAGAGCATTGCTTCGGCAGGCTCGTCCGCAAAACCGTATTGTTCGTTGATCTCGTTCAGCCGGTCGCGATAGCGCGTCTCATGCGGCCTCATGACGACCAACTGGGAAAGCGCGAACCTCTCATCATCTACCGAATCCTGGGCCGCGGCGGCGGCGTAAAGCCGCTCGAGGGCAAGTCGGGTACCATTCTCGTCCTTTAGCCACGAGTTGTAGCGGACCAGCAGCCTGAGGCCCGATAGCTGGCCGGGGTCATTCTCGAGGATCTCGTTGATCCACTTGGCACACTCGTCAGACTGTCCACCAGCGAGCAGGTACTCAGCCGACATCGTCAATATCCTCGCCGCCGATCCCGGGTCGTTCACGTTGAGGTAGATGCGGATCAGATCGAGGAATTTCGAATAGTTTGCGGGCTCGATCTCGACCAGCTTGATCACGGCCTTTTCAGCACCGGCCGCGTTATTCGAGTCGATACAACACTCGATCAGCAGGTACAGGACGTCGCGATTGTAAGGCTCGTTCTCGATGATCTCCTCGAGCAAGTGAGCGGCCTTGGTAGCCCTGCCGAGGGCCGATTGCGCCTTGACGAGGCCGTTCAGGATCCTGAGATCGGTCGATCTAATGTCGAAGCCCTTCATCAATGCACGGATAGCTTCCTCGTGCTTGTTCTGACGGCTAAACCTCGCTCCCGCCTCAGCGTATGCTTCGACGGCATCGTCACGCTGGCCTTCGCGAATGTACGAGTCCGCGAGGTTTAGACAAACTTCGGTATTATTAGGATCAAGCAGGGCGATCTGCTTGTACATCGCCAGGGCCTCGAGACGGCGGCCGTTCTTCTGATAATGCTCGGCAAGCGTCATGTAGTGAGACCGAGCTTCCGACAGCGATCCTTTGCCCTTGTGGAGTTCGGCAAGTTTGGCCGAAACCTCAATAGAATCGGGCTGTATCCGTGAGATCTTGTTATAAATGGCGATCGCCTTCTGTGCGAAACCCTGCTTGTTGTAGTGCTCGGCAACCTGCATATAACAGGTCACGGCGTCGCGCTTCTCGGAATTCTTGGCTAGAAGGTCGCCAAGCATGTTTAGTGTCGCGATGTCACGCGGGTCATTTTCGACCACTGACCGGTATTCGGAGATCGCCGCGCGTATCTTGCCCTGCGCGACGAAACGCTCCGCATTCCGCATCGCTTTTCCTTTATCGAAGCTCATTTAGTGAAAAGTTGGGGCAATGGATCGGTGAAATGCCCGGGCACGCCGTGTGGGACAGTAACTTTGTAAGGAGTGCACAGGTCACGCCCATCCGAACCTGTACAATAAAATCTAGCACGCAAAAGAGCCAAGTGTCAATGTTTTTGGCTGGTGTTAAGCATTTTTTAACCAATACGGTCATGGATCGCCGTTTTTGATTTTTTGACCCTGATTACTTTAGTCTAGTCTTAAGGTTTTATGCAGGCTCTGATTCTCGCTGGCGGAAAAGGCACACGGCTGCGGCCGTTGACGGTTTATACCCCCAAACCGATAGTTCCAGTCGTGAACAGGCCGTTTTTGCTGTATCAGATCGAGGTCCTGAAGCGAGCTGATATTACGGACATAACGCTCTCGCTGAGCTACCAACCCGATAAGATCCAGCAGATCCTTGGAAACGGGGCGGAGTTTGGCGTAAATCTGCAGTACATAACGGAGCCGACGCCGATGGGCACCGGCGGTGCCTACAAATTTGCCGCCGAGGCATTCCGCGAAACGACGGTCGTATTCAACGGCGACATCCTGACTAACCTGGACATTTCGAGGGTGATCGAGTTTCATCAGGCACGCTCTGCCGAAGCCACGATCGCACTGATACCAGTGAACGATCCTTCGCGATACGGCCTTGCCGAGACTGATGGCGACGGCAGGATCCTCAGATTCATTGAAAAACCATCGGCGGCGGACCTTGCAAAACTATCGATAAACACAATTAATGCAGGGATTTATGTGCTCGAGCCGTCAATCCTGGACATCATCGCAAAGGATGTGAACCGCTCTTTCGAGTACGATGTTTTCCCCGACATACTCGATCGCGGGCTCCCGTTTTACGGCTTCAACATGAGCGACGAGTACTGGCTCGATATCGGTACGCCCGCGAACTATCTGAAAGCGCATCACGATTTTCTCGCCGGCAGGATAACCGGATTTGACGTCCAAACCAGCAGCGAATATGAATCGGCGACGCACTCAGAGATCGATAAAGTCTCGGTGATCGGTGACGGCTGCACCATAAAACCCGGCGTCACGATCTCAAACTCGGTGATCGGGCCGGGCGTTCACATCGAGGAAAAGGCCTCCATATCGAATTCCGTCGTTTGGGCCCATTCGCGAATTGCGAGTTCTGCCGAGATCGACGGTGCGGTGATCGGCCGAAGCTGCCATATCGGCCGAAACGCAACAGTGAGCGAGGGCTCGGTACTCGGCGACAAGACAGCCCTAACCGATTACACAAGAGTCTAGAATGCCGGAGCTCCCTGAGGTTGAGATCATTTCGAGATCGCTCGACTCGCTGGTTCGGGGCCGTACGATTGTATCTGCCGAGCTGATCCGCCAGAGGCTCGCTCCCGATACACCTGCCCGGGAATTCAGCAAAACTCTAAGAGATCGACGCATCAATTTTATTCACCGTCGCGGGAAGCACATACTGTTTGACCTCGATCGTGAAATGACGCTGATCGTCCACCTGCGAATGAGCGGCCGCTTTTCACTTCTTGCCGCCGAAATGACCGAGCCGAAATTCACGCATGCGGTCTTTCTTCTGGACTCGGGCGACAAACTCGTTTTTGACGACCAACGGCATTTTGGCCTCATGAAGATAGTCAAAACCAAGGAACTTCATCAGTCGAAGGAACTCAAAAAGCTGGCACCCGAACCATTCGGTGACGATTTTTCGCCGGAATATCTGATCGAAACGATGACGGCCTCAAAACGCAGCCTCAAGGAATTCCTGGTTGATCAAACAAAGGTCTGCGGCCTCGGCAATATCTATGCCGCCGAGGCTCTATTCGCCGCGGGTGTGCATCCCGAACTGCCCGCGTGCAGGCTCTCAAAACCAAGGACGCTGCGGCTGTACGACAGTATTCGTGCCGTGCTGGCCGAGGCGATCAATTACGCCGAGAACCTGCCCGTCGATCCCAGAGATCTCGAAGGAAACTACTTTAGCGGCAGCGACGACCCCTCGTGGTTCGTATATGATCGTGAGGGTGAATCGTGCCGCAAATGCGCCACGCCGATCACTCGTGTAAAGCAGGGCGGACGCTCGACTTACTATTGCCACCGCTGTCAAAAGAAATAGGTCCGGATCTTGATCCGATCGGCCTTGGTCGAATTGGAGGTATTATGTTGCTTCAGAAATTATTTACAGCGGCCCTTGTTCTCGCCGCCTTACTCATCGCATCGGCAAGCGCGTTCGCCTGTGCGTGCTGTGCCGAGCACGGCGACTACAGTGTTTGGACCGGTTCACCCGACACGTATAAACTCGGACTTCTCAAGGAGATGAAGTTCGACACGAGTTCGAACCTTTACATGACCGAAGCGGGCTTTGACGCGATCCGCGGACTCAAAGCTCTCGAGCCGGACTTCATGACCGAGGGTTCCGACACTTTCGACCTGGCGGCAGCATTCACAAACAACGTGTGGAAATTCGATATGAAGGCACCGAGCGGACGCTCTGGAACGCTCGCATTGCCGAGGCCGTCAAAGATGACCGTCTTCAAGGTTGACCGGCACGAGGTCGAGATCGGCAAAGGTGAAGCCGTACTGTACAAAGAGTTTCGATTCAGCGGCAACGTGAGCTCCGGGAGGGGGTTCTTCGCATCAAGCATAGTTCGGCCGACGACCTATTCGCTGATCTTCCAGGGCCGCGGCAACCAGTGCGACAATGCTGAGGATTTCACCCACTGGCGCCTCGAGGTCAACGGACCAAAGGCTAGGTATGCATTCTTCGGCAAGATGGCAAGTTGATCGATATAGCAATGTGCTTGACACTTCATCCTTAAAAGATGAATATCGTATCAATGTTCGTGGTGAGTTAGTGCGACTTGCGACCACGTTAAATAATCCGCTAAACAGCTGACAGACATATTCATTTTGGAAGTCTCGCTGATTTGGCGAGACTTTTTGTTATGAGAAATTTTCGAAAGCTCCTCACATCCGACCATGTTTACGTTTTTGACGGAGCAATGGGCACTCGCCTTTACGACAAGGGCGTCTATATCAACCGCAGCTACGACGAGTTGAATCTCACCTCGCCGGACCTCGTCCGCGAGGTGCACGAAGAGTACGTAGCCGCAGGTGCCGACATCATCGAAACGAACACCTTTGGGGCGACACGCCATAAACTGCAGCCCTACGGACTCGAGAGCAAGGTCCACGACATCAATGCAGCCGCCGCACGCATCGCACGCGAGGCTGCGGGCGAGCGTGTCTTTGTCGCCGGTGCGATCGGCCCTTTGGGCCTGAGGGTAGAGCCGTACGGCCCGACCTCATATGACGAAGCCAAGGAAATGTACAAGGAACAGGTCGCCGGGCTGCTCGACGGCGGCGTCGACCTTTTTATTCTTGAAACATTCTCAGAGTTGGATGTGATCGAACAGGCGATCAGGGCGGTTCGCGAACTCACCGACCTGCCGATCATTGCGCAGATGACGATCCAGATGGACGGCAAGACCAGTTTTGGAACGTCGGCCGCAGCCCTGGCGAGGCACCTGGACGAACTCGGTGCCGACGTTGTCGGGCTTAACTGCGGCGTAGGGCCGACGCATGTTCTTTCGGCACTGGAAAAGATGCGTGAGGCTACCGACAGGCCGCTTTCGGCCCAGCCGAACGCGGGCTTGCCCCGCGATGTGCAGGGCCGTCAGTTCTACATGGGCTCGCCCGAGTACATGGCGGAATTCTCGCGCCGGTTCGTTCAGGCCGGAGCGAAATTCGTCGGCGGCTGCTGCGGGACTACGCCGACGCATATCAAGCTGATCGCGTCCGCGATCCGCTCGATCAGCCCGCGGCAGATCCACGACATTCAGCAACATCACGCCACAAAGGTCGCCGATCTCAAACCCGCTGACGTTGAGGTCGTCTCGCCTGAAGATCGTTCACGCTGGTCGGCAAAGATCGCTCGCGGCGAATTTGTAACGTCGGTCGAGGTTTTACCGCCAAAGGGCTGCGACGCCGAAAAGACTCTCGATTCGATCCGCCTGCTCAAGGACGCAGGGGTCGACGGCGTCAACATCCCGGACGGACCGCGAGCCCAGACAAGGATGTCAGCCCAGGCGACCGCCGTTCTCGTCGAACGCGAGATCGGCATTGAGGCCGTTCTGCATTACTGCTGCCGCGACCGCAACTTGCTCGGGATGATGTCGGACCTGCTCGGTGCGGCCGCCCTCGGGCTTCACAATTTGTTGATCATTACGGGCGATCCGCCAAAGATGGGCCCGTACCCTGACGCGACGGCAGTCTTTGATATCGATTCCATCGGCCTGACCAACATGGTGAACAGGCTGAACCACGGCCTCGACCTCGGCAACAACCCGATCGGCAAACCCACGGCGTTCTCGATCGGCGTGGGCGTGAATCCGGGGGCGATCAACCTCGATGAAGAGATTCGCCGTTTCGAATGGAAGGTCGAGGCAGGTGCCGAATATGCGATAACCCAGCCCGTTTTTGACACCGAGCAGCTGAGAACGTTCCTTGACAAGATCTCGCACGTCAAAATACCGATCATCGCCGG
>CAZJFB010000106.1:0-2564 GCA_964545145.1 uncultured Chloracidobacterium sp.
GCGATCGAGTCATTTGCGGTCTCATCAACAAAAGGCGTCTTGCCCGCGAGCATTTCATAGATCACAATGCCGAGGCTCCAGACATCACATCGAGCGTCCGTTTCCTTGCCTCTCGCCTGCTCGGGAGACATATAAAGGACGGTTCCCATCACTACACCGGGCCGCGTGTTGACCTGAGCACGTGTCGCATCCTCAGAATCCGCGGGGCCGACCGGGATCGCGGACAATTTGGCAAGCCCGAAATCGAGGACCTTAACGATCCCGTCATCGCGGAGCATGATATTCTCCGGCTTGATGTCGCGGTGAACTATACCCGCGTTGTGGGCGGCATTTAGTGCGGCGGCGACCTGCATCGCGACATCGAGCACCTCACGCAAGGTCATCGGCTCGCCGTGCAGACGCTCGCGAAGCGTCTTGCCCTTGATCAACTCGGTGACAATGTATCTGGAATTCTCAAACTCGCCGATCTCGTGAACCGTGAGGATGTTCGGATGATTTAGTGCCGATGCCGCCTTCGCTTCCTGGACGAAGCGCTTGACGCGTTCCTCATCGCTCGCAACTTCATCGAGCAGGACCTTTACGGCGACCTGCCGCTCGAGTTTTGTATCCTGAGCGAGATACACCTCGCCCATTCCGCCAGCCCCGATGGCAGAAATGATCTTGTAATGGTTAATAAATGTTCCGGCTTCGATGTTCACTCTTTATTTAATTCTGGTTAAACTCCCCCGCCAATAATGATCCATCATTTTTGCGGGGGGTTGAGTTATTTTTTCAATTCCGCCATCCAGTTGAGCACGACTGTGAACGGTGCGAGATCGGCGTCCTCGGCTCTCGTGACAAAGAGAAATCGCTGCCCGTCGCCGGTCATCGACCAGGCACGGGTCATGTCCGCCCGGAAAGTGGCAACATCAAATAGCTCTTTTGGAACTCCGGCCACTATTTTAGGGCCAAGCGTGACGTCGACCTCCATCATCTTGTTCTTGTTGTTATCGAAGTAATAAAGTGCGCGGCCATCTCGCCGCCAGGTCGGCATCACGCCGCCGCCGTTCGAGATCGGCACCTTGGCACCCGAGGCCGGCTCGCCTGGCACAAATGCCTGGATATAGATCTCAGAACGCCCGGTTTCGTGTGAGGAATACGCGAGCCACTTGCCGTCAGGGGAAAAGCCGTGCCAGGTTGATTCATCGAACTGCGTGCTCAACCACGGATAGGGTTTACGCTCGCCCTCTAGGGGAAGTATCCAAAGGTCACTGCGTTTTTGCGCATCAAACTCACGATAAAGTAGAGATCGGCCATCCGGCGACCATTGCATCGGATATTTTGAATTGACAGACTCGAACAGCAACTCATCCTGGCCGGACCCGTTCGCCGCTTTCATATATAGACCTGACTTCTTGGTCCGATCTGACATCCATACGATACGATCTCCGTTCGGCGACCACGTGGGCCAGCTATCATCGGCAGGATCAACTGTAAACCGGGTCTCAGTACCTCGCGCCAGATCGAACAGCCAGATGTCCTGCTTTTTTGTCGTAGCATCGGTTCGTGAGGCGGCTATCTGCTTGTCGTCGGGTGAAATATCGCGAAGGCCGTATGTCCCCACCGGGCCCACCGTTCCCAGTGTTTTGCCCGTGCGGTCAACCCACGTGAGCCTTTGATCGACGGTCCCTTCCGAGAAGACCATCATATTTCCCGTAACCGCGATGCCTGAGTCAGCGAATTGCAACTGATCCGCCAGACGCACCGGTTCGCCCTTTAGCTGGTACTGCTTGAGGTCAAACGGCTGAGCCAACAATGCTCCCTCTCGAACAAAGACCAGGTACCCCTCGCCGGGAGTGTCCGGGTCCTCGGCCACATATGCACGTCCGTCCGTAGCCAAGATCAGTCTTGCCTCGCCGCCGTCGAGCGACGATAGATAGATGCCTTGCTTCTCCGGGTCCCTATTGCCAACCCGATAAAGGAAATGACGGCCATCCGGCAAGAAAGCCGGCCAAATATGTCCGAGATCCCCTTGGGACTCGTCAGAGGTAGTTACGTCGGTAGGCGATCCGCCAGCGGCGGAAATACGCTGGATCGTCTTGCCGGATGCGGAGAAGATGATCGTCCCGTCGCGATTCCAGTCCCCGGAAAGACCGCCTGCAGGCGCCGGGCCAATAGTAGTGGCCGAGCCGCCGGACAAAGAGATCTTGTTTAGTTTCCCACCTGCGGAAAACGCTAGTGACTGGCTATCAGGAGACCAAAACAGCCCTTCAGCGTTCTCCGTTCCGGCAAGCGGTTTAGCGGTTGATGATCCCAATGGCCTTAACCAGATCTGCCGCTGCCCCTCAACGACGGCAACAAAGGCCAGAGTACGGTTGTCCGGTGATAACCTCGGCCTGTCGAAGCGCGTCGCCTTATCAGGCGGATTCACGAACAAACGAACCGGTTTTGCGGTCAGAACCGGCCGCCGAACATACATCACGCCGAGCACTACGCAGCCGATCAGCAGCGCAGCGGCGAGCAGCCATGGCAGCCACTTGCGCGAAAGAAATGCCGGCAGCCGAAGCGTGACCTCATTTGTGCGC
>CAZJFB010000106.1:2664-11035 GCA_964545145.1 uncultured Chloracidobacterium sp.
TTCCTCGATCTTCCAGCCCTTGGGAACAAAATCTCCCGGCTTGTTTCCCGATCTCGCGATCGCATCAAGGTCGATACGCGGACGTTCGTCCTGGGCGGCCACAGTTAACGTCACTGTGAATAGACCAAAAGAAAGTCCACAGGTCAGTGCGGCAGCGGTAAGTATTTGTTTCAGCATATGATCAGCTATTGTCTAAATGTAGAAGCGGCGACGCAAGAATTGCCGCTTCCTCAACCCAATTTACTGTCCGATCCCGTAAATATACGGGGCGATCACTAATGAGACGATCGACATCAGCTTGATCAGGATGTTCATCGACGGCCCCGATGTGTCCTTAAATGGATCGCCGACCGTATCGCCTGTAACGGACGCCTTGTGCGGTTCGCTCTTTTTGTAGTGCATTTCGCCGTGGATCTCAACGCCCTTTTCGAATGATTTCTTGGCATTGTCCCAGGCACCGCCGGCGTTCGACTGGAAAATGCCCATCAGCACGCCAGAGACCGTGACACCCGCGAGCAATCCGCCGAGCACCTCAGGCCCAAAGGTAAAGCCTACGATCACCGGCGTGATCAATGCGATCGCACCCGGCATGAGCATTTCGCGGATCGACGCGTTGGTCGAGATCGCGACACACTTTTCATACTCGGGCTGTGCCTTGTGCTCCATAATGCCCGGTATCTCGCGGAACTGCCGCCTAACTTCCTGCACCATGTCCATCGCAGCCTTGCCGACCGCCTGGATACAAAGTGCCGAAAAAATGAACGGGATCATTCCGCCGACGAACAGGCCCGCGAGGACGTTCGCCTTGTAGATATCGATGCGTTCGATGCCAGCCATTCCGACAAATGCGGCAAACAGGGCGAGTGCCGTCAGTGCCGCTGAGGCGATCGCAAAACCTTTGCCAGTCGCCGCGGTGGTATTGCCGACCGCATCGAGATTGTCCGTACGCTCTCGAACTTCCGGCGGCAGTTGGCTCATCTCTGCGATACCGCCTGCGTTATCCGCGATCGGGCCGAAAGCGTCGATCGCCAACTGCATTGCCGTCGTCGCCATCATTCCGGCGGCCGCGATAGCGACACCGTACAATCCGGCAAAGTAATAGGACGAGACAATACCGGCTGCCAATGTAAGGATCGGGATCACGGTCGATTTCATACCGACCGAGAGGCCGCCGATGATATTGGTAGCGTGGCCGGTCGATGACTGCTGAACGATCGAGAGGACAGGCTTCTTGCCCATCGCCGTGTAATATTCCGTCACGACGCTCATTACGGCCCCGACGATGCTGCCGACGACGATCGCGCCGAAAACGCCCATCTTGTTAAAAGAGGTCGACCGCAGCGTGATCTGCCCCTCGGGCAGCATCCACATCACCACAAAATAAGCCGCGATCACGGTCAGAATGATCGAGGACCAGTTGCCTATATTCAGTGCGTTCTGCACGCTAGACTTTTCGTCGCTGATCCTTACAAAAAATGTGCCTACGATCGAAAAGACAATGCCCAGGCCGCAGATGACCATCGGCAAGAGGATCGGCGATAGGCCGCCGAAAGCGTCATTCACCTTGATCTCCTGACCCAGCACCATTGTCGCGAGGATCGTCGCAACGTACGAACCAAAAAGGTCAGCGCCCATGCCCGCGACGTCACCCACGTTGTCGCCGACGTTATCGGCGATAGTTGCTGGATTTCGGACGTCGTCCTCGGGAATTCCCGCCTCGACCTTTCCGACCAGATCGGCGCCCACGTCAGCCGCTTTTGTGTAGATACCTCCGCCGACACGCGAGAAGAGTGCTATCGACTCGGCACCGAGCGAAAAGCCCGTCAGCACTTCGATCGCGGTCCTGACCTGGTTAGCTCCCAAGCCCGCAAACAACGCCAGGAAAACGATGAACAACCCGCCAAGTCCGAGCACCGCCAGGCCGGCGACACCGAGCCCCATCACCGTACCGCCGGTAAACGATACCTTGAGAGCCTGCTTTAGGCTCGTGCGCGCCGCCTGCGTCGTGCGTACATTCGCCTTGGTAGCGACCTTCATGCCGATGTAACCGGCAGTCGCAGAAAAGACAGCACCGACGATGAATGCGATCGAGATCACCCAGCTCGAGTGGATCTCGCGGCCATTTATCGAGTGGATCGTGCCGGAATACGCCAGCAACGCGGCAGTAATAACGACAAATATGCTGAGAACCTTCCACTCGGCTTTAAGGAACGCCATGGCTCCGTCAGCAATGTGGCCGGCAAGCTCCTGCATGTTCGCATCACCCGCGTCCTGCTTGCTGACCCAGGCCGACTTAAAGGCCATTACCAGCAATCCTAAGATTCCAAGAGCGGGCACCAGATAGATCACGTAATTGTTCATACTATTCTTATTCGTTTGCTTCGGCTGAAGTTCCGGGACGAAGTCAAGACATTCATCCGGCTTGGATCCATCGGCACACAAGCTGATAACGATATCTCGTAATTATCAAAACTATTGATTATCAAATAATTGGTAATATTTAACAAATATCGGTAAGCAAATTGGCGCTCAGGAAACGACTTCAGCAAAGGTGCGATATGGACGAAATTAACGTCAGATCAAACGTTCGAGAGGAAATGGTCGATATTACAGACGATGTTACTAGGCTGGTCGCCGACCGAGGCGACGGAGCGGTCATCCTGTTCACCCAGCACACTACCTGCGGATTGACGATCAACGAGAACGCCGACCCGGACGTCAAGAGCGATATGCTCGGCTTTCTTCGGCGGCTGATCCCGCAATATGAGCCCGATTTCAGACACTTCGAACATAATTCTGACGCACACATCAAGTCATCCATCGTCGGCTCAAGCCTCACCATACCGTTTGAGAACGGCCGTCTCTGCCTTGGCCGTTGGCAAGGCATTTATTTGTGCGAATTCGACGGGCCGCGAACGCGGAAGATTCTCGTCAAAGTGATCTAATCTCCTAGAACTCTATTGCTATCTATGCAACATTGTGCTATGTTCAATTCCTATTTTTGCAGGAATTGCAAAAATACTTAGTAAATTGCAATCTTTATGCGAAAAAACGATTGAACATTGAACATGACGAAAAATGGCACATAACCCGTTATATATCAACAAAATACGTGTTCGATCGGCGGTTGAACGTTCGGACATTGTCCGGACAAGTGTCGGACAGTGTCCGGACAAATGGCGTACAGGCAGAAAAGTCGCGTCAGAAGCCCGCACATTTGCAAGGGCTCGATAAACACTTAGTGTTATGACATCAGGATATTCAGGAACGCCTTTGGCGAAAAAGCTCGGTATTAAGGAAAGATCTGCCGTAATGACGGTCAATGCCCCGGACGTGTACTCCGAACTTCTCGCTCCGGTGCCTGACGGCGTCAATATCTCGGACACGGTGCGCACCGATGTCGATCTGGTCCACATCTTCACCAACGGTCGTGACGAGCTGTTTCAGAAACTGGCTGAGTGCCGATGGTTGATCAAGCAGGACGGCTCGATCTGGGTCTCGTGGTACAAAAGGGCGGCGAAATTGCCGACCGAGATCACCGAGGATACGGTTCGAGAGGCCGCTTTTCCGCTCGGGCTGGTCGATGTAAAGGTATGCGCAGTGGACGAACGCTGGTCGGGACTAAAACTAGTTATCCGTAAGGAGAATCGTGTATAATTCCCTGCGCTAAACACAAAGGAGTAAATGATATGCCTACGACCGATCCATTTGTCGACGCGTATATCGACAAAGCCCAGGATTTTGCCAAGCCGATCCTAAACCACATCCGCAAGCTCGTTCACGAAACCTGTCCCGAGGTTGTCGAAACAAAGAAATGGAGTTTTCCGCATTTTGATTACAAGGGAATGATGTGCTCGATGGCATCTTTCAAAGAGCATTGTGCGTTCGGCTTTTGGAAGCAGTCGTTGCTCGAAGATTCGGCATTCCCCGCCGAGAAGAACGCGATGGGCAGCTTTGGGCGCATCACTTCGCTTAAGGACCTGCCAAACGACAAGACAATGAAAAAGCTCATCAAAGATGCGATGAAGCTTAATGACGACGGGGTCAAAGTCGTAAAGGCCAAGCCTGCTGCGGATAAAAAGGTGCTTGCCGTTCCGGACGTCTTGTTGGAGGCTCTTGCCCAAAACGAAAAGGCGGCCGAGACATTCAACAACTTTCCGCCGAGCTGCAAACGCGAATACGCCGAGTGGATCGCCGAGGCCAAGACCGACGCCACGCGCGACAAACGCCTCGCGACGACCATCGAGTGGCTGACTGAAGGGAAACGTCGGAATTGGAAGTATGAAAAATGTTAGCCGCTTTGGCGTAACCGGCAGATGATCTCGGCGAGAGTTTATATTGGCACGAGCCTGGATGGCTTTATCGCCCGAGTTGACGGAAGTTTCGACTGGCTCTCGAAATTCGGTGATGACGATGCCGTCAAATCCTATCAGGAATTCATGTCGGAGATCGACGTGATAGTCATTGGCAGGGGAACATTTGAAACAGTCGAGAGTTTTCCCGACTGGCCGTATGAAAGGCCAGTGTATGTTGTTAGCCAGAGCTTGTCCGCTCTGCCGGACAGGTTCGAAGAAAGGGCGGTATTGACCGGTCTTGAGCCTCGGGATTTACTTGCCGAATTAGCATCCAGGGGTTTTCGGTCGGCTTATGTTGACGGGGGCAGGCTCATCCAGAGTTTCTTGAGGCAAGGGCTCGTAGACGAACTGACGATCGCAAGGGTGCCGGTCCTGATCGGGAGCGGCATCCCGTTGTTCGGTCCGCTGGACAACGACATTGAATTTGAACACTTAAGGACGCTGGAATATCCTAACGGACTCATTAGGAGCAGTTACCGAAGGAAAAACTGATCGATCTGAAACTTAATTACCATGTCTGAACCAATTCTAATAGCAAAAAATTCTGAATCTGAGTACTTTCTCTTACCGCAGATGGCCAATCGCCACGGCGTGATCACCGGTGCGACCGGCACTGGCAAGACCGTGACGTTGCAAAAGCTGGCTGAGGGCTTCAGCCAGCGAGGTGTGCCAGTCTTCATGGCCGACATAAAAGGCGATCTGACCGGCGTGACGCAGCCGGGCGGCGGCAATGCAAAGATCGACGCTCGCAACCAGCAGCTTGGCATTACGCCCACATTTGAACAATTCCCGGCGACAGTTTGGGATGTATTCGGTAAACAGGGGCATCCGCTACGCGCGACCGTGAGCGAAATGGGACCGCTGCTACTTGCCCGGCTGCTTCAGCTTAACGACACGCAGGAAGGCGTGCTTTCCATCGCTTTCAAGTGGGCAGACGACAACGGCCTGATGCTGTTGGACCTCAAGGACCTGCAGGCGCTGATGCAGGCTGTCGGCGAGCATGCCGACGAACTCACGCTGCAATACGGAAACGTATCGACTGCCTCGATCGGGGCTATCCAGCGGGGACTTCTGCAGATCGACGAGCAGGGAGGCGACCAATTCTTTGGCGAACCGGCTGTCAAGCTTGAGGATTTTATGCAAACAGTGGGCGGCAAAGGCGTGCTTAATCTGCTTGCTGCCGATCAACTCGTACAGGCCCCGAAGCTATATTCGACATTCCTCCTGTGGCTCCTTAGCGAGTTGTTCGAGTCGCTTCCCGAGGCAGGCGACCTTGACCGGCCAAAGCTGGTCTTTTTCTTCGACGAGGCTCACCTGCTTTTCAACGATGCCCCGACCGCACTTGTAGAAAAGGTCGAGCAGGTCGTGAGGCTTATTCGATCAAAGGGTGTCGGCGTCTATTTCGTCACGCAAAATCCGGCCGATATCCCCGAGAAGGTACTGGCCCAGCTCGGCAACCGCGTTCAGCACGCCCTGCGGGCATATACACCGCAGGAACAGAAGGGCGTCAAGGCCGCAGCAAGTTCGTTCCGAGTGAACCCCAAGATCGACACCGAGACCGTTATAACAGAACTCGGCGTCGGTGAAGTTTTGATCTCAACGCTCGACGAAAAGGGCGTACCTACCGTCGTCGACCGCGCGTTCGTAGTACCACCGGTCGGCCACATCGGCCCGATCACGCCCGAACAGCGTGCGGCATTGATAGCCAATTCACTCGTCGCCGGAGTTTACGACAACGCTGTCGATCGCGAATCAGCGTTCGAACTGCTCAAAGCCAAAGCCGATGCCCGAATGGCCGAGCAAGCCGCCGCCGCCGAGGCTGAAATGATAGCCAAGCAAGAAGAGCAAATAGCCAAGGAAGAAGCTAAAGCTGCTCGCGGAACCTCGAGTCGTAACGACACGCTCGTCGAATCGATCACCAAGAGCGTCGCCCGATCGGCCAGTTCGTCGATCGGCCGTCAGATCGGCAACTCGATCGTCCGTGGCGTACTCGGCAGCATTTTCGGCGGCAAGAGTAAGAGTAGTTGGTTTTAGAGGCGGCCTATGGCAGAAACACTACTAATGGTTGGCACCGCTAAGGGTCTTTTCATTCTGAGAAACGGCAGCGGGAAATGGGAGATCGACGGGCCTCACTTTCCGGGCCTGGCGGTGTATTCGGCGTTCTTTGATCAGCGAAAGGGCCGGAATGAAATGTGGGCCGCCCCGGCGAGTTGGCATTTCGGCGCCGAGCTTTGCAAGAGCACCGACATGGGCAAGACGTGGGACCAGCCGGAAAAGCGCCGCATCAGGATGCCCGCGGCGACAAAGAAGTCGCTTGAGAATATCTGGCAGATCACCGCGGGCGGCGATAACGATTCGCTGTATGTCGGTGTCGCCCCTGCCGCTCTATTTGAATCCCACGACGTTGGTAAAACATGGAAGCTGAACGGCGGCCTTTGGAAACACCCTCATCGTAAGCAATGGCAGCCCGGCTTTGGCGGACTCTGTCTGCACACGATCGTCATCGACCCTGCGAACAAAAAAGATATCAAGATCGCGATCTCGACCGGCGGTGTTTATCAGTCAAAGGACGGTGGCCAGAAATGGCAGGTCACGAACAAAGGCGTCTCAGCCTATTTCATGCCCGATAAATATCCGGAGTTTGGCCAGTGCGTCCACAAGATCGCGCGGCATCCGTCAAAGAAGAAGACGTTCTATTTGCAGAATCATCACGGTGTCTATCGCAGCCGCGACGGCGCCGTAACGTGGAAAGAGATCGAGAACGGACTGCCCTCGAACTTTGGCTTTGGCCTGACGGTAAGCGAGAGGGGTTCGGTGTTTATTGTGCCGCTGCAAAAGGATGCCGAGCGTTTCACCTGCGAGGGCAAGCTGCGGGTCTATCGCAGCCGTGATGAGGGCGAGTCGTGGCAGCCTTTGACCAAAGGACTTCCGCAAAAGAACGCCTATGAGGTCATACTTCGCGATGCCGTGACCTCGGTAGGCGACAATATCTTCTTTGGAACCAAGAACGGCAAGCTATTTGGCTCGACCGACGACGGCGACTCGTGGAAGATGATCGAGGGTTCGCTGCCTGAGATCTGCTGTGTCAAGGCCTACGCGTTGTCATCAGAGGGCTAATTAATAATTATTGAATTAGTAATTACTAATTGCCCTTCAGACATATGTCATTGACCATCCATCTTAGCGGCCACCTGAAAGCCTTTACGGGCGGTGCGACCGAGGTGAGTCTGACGGGCGAATTTGCCACTGTCGGCGATGCTCTCGATTCGCTCTGGAAGAAACACGTCGCCCTTCGTGACCGGGTGTTGACCGAGACTGGTGACATTCGCCAGCACGTCAACATCTTCGTTGGCAGTAGTGATGTGAAGCGTTCAAATGGCCTCCGCACGAAACTCAATTCTACCGATCTGCATATCTTCAACGCCGTCAGCGGCGGCTGACCTTCGATGTCCCGATGCTCATAAAGGATGAGATCATAGCTAAGATCCGCTCCGGCGAGATCACCTTGCTCTTTCGTCGCTGGTCCCGGCCGGGCGCAAAGGCGGGCGGTACGCAGATGACACAGGGCGGCGTGATCGGGATCGACTCGGTCGAGGTAGTCACTGAGGATGAGATCACCGACTTCGAGGCTCGCGAGGCCGGGTTTGGATCCGTAGAAGGCTTGCTTTCACATCTCAATTATCGGGACGATCCGATCTATCGTATTCGAGTCTATTTCGCCGGCGAAGATCCTCGGATCGCGCTTCGAGACGATGCTGATCTCACGGACACCGAGCTCTCGGAATTGATAGAAAAACTCAAGGCTATGGATGCACGTAGCAAGCGGGGTCCGTGGACACACGAGTACCTCCGGATCATCCACGACCGTCCAGGCACTTACTCAGGCGTTCTGGCGAGTTCGCTCGGGCTCGAAATACCGCAGTTTAAGCCGTGGGTTCGAAAGTTAAAGGCGCTCGGCCTGACCGAGAGCCTGGAGGTCGGGTATCGCCTCTCGCCGCGGGGCGAAAAGGTCTTAG
>CAZJFB010000107.1:0-8713 GCA_964545145.1 uncultured Chloracidobacterium sp.
GTGCCGGAGTCGATCTTGCGGCGGCGTCCGAGTCCGGGAACGTGGTCGGCTTACGAGAACGCGGTCCATTTATCGCAGTCAGACGTGGCGTTTCGTGCCCGGCTGGATCTGATCTTGTCGGAGCCTGAGCCGTTCATAAAGACGATCGAGAATTCCGCCGAGGACGAAGCGGGTGCGATGCTCGAGGTCGATCTCGACGAGAGCCTCGAGAGATATGTTCGCGAACGTGCTTCGCTTGTCGAGAGGCTAAAACAGCTTTCCCCCGAAGAGTGGCACAAAACCGCCGTCCACGAGGCATTTGACCATTATTCGGTTTTTATCATGTTCCGCCACTTGTTTCTGCACGAAATGCTCCACGCCTATCGGATCGAACAGCTGATGCTTAAAAAAGATTGGGATGAATAATTAGTACGATGGACCTAATAGACGTTAAGAACCTATTTGATTACACCGATTGGGCAAATGATCTCGTAATGGATGCGGCCGCCGCATTGTCCGATGAAAACCTGCGCCGCGATTTCGGCATTAGCCACCGATCGATCTTTGGAACGCTGCTGCATATGGCCGGCGCCGAGTGGATATGGCTTGAGCGTTGGAATGGCCGTTCGCCTGCCAAGGATGAGGCATGGTCGAATTGGACTGTCGGATCCTGTCCTGATCTCGCGAGTTTGAAGGATCGATGGAAGAGAGTGGTCGCAGATCGTGCCATCTATATCGCAACGGCCGATGAATCGCGACTGCAGGCTGATATGCCGTTTAGGCTTCTTAGCGGCGATGCGAGTTCAATGCGCCTGGTCGATCAGATGCAGCACGTAGCAAATCACGCTACGCTTCACCGGGGACAAGTCGTAGGGATGATACGACAACTAGGTCTCGAGCCGCCGGCGACCGACCTGCTTTTCTATCTTCGCCGGTAGATCTCGCCGAAATAGTCCCGATCGTCAGACCCTCAGCGAACCCCGGAATCCTCGTGCGGCGTAGTACGATTCGGCCCCGTTGTGATAGGTAAACACGCGGCCAAAACGGCGGTCGCAAAAGATCGCTCCGCCCAGCCGCCTGACGTCCGCGGGCGTCGCGACCCAACTGGATGTTTTGAGATCATATTCACCCAGTTCCTGCAGTTCCCGATACTCGTCCTCAGTCAGAATTTCAATGCCCATCATGGCGGCCATGTTCATCGCGCTGTCTTTAGGCTTGTGCTCCTTGCGCGATTCGAGAGCATCGTTGTCAAAGCAAAGGCTCCTGCGTCCGCCGGGGCTCTCGGCTGAGCAGTCGAAGAAAATGTACTCGCCAGTCTTCTTGTCAAAACCAACTACATCGGGCTCGCCGCCGGTGCGTTCCATCTCAGCAAGCGACCAGAGCTTTTCGCCATTCGCCACGAGCCGTTCCTCAACCTTTTTCCAAACTAGGCCCTTGTGCCGATCGATGTTGTTCTCAAAGCGCTCTTTGAGTTCAGTGAGCAATTCGACGCGCTGTTCCTGTGATAATTCGTTTTTCATATTTTCCGGGCCCAAATGCACGCCTAACCTACTCAGGCCAATCTCCTGCTCTCCGGCCTCAGGTACCAGGAAATTAGCGTCAGGACAAGCAGCAGTACGGACGGGAATACATCGCCAAAAGGATCACGCATTATCAGGTGAGAGATCATCGCTCCCGATGCGACAAAGAAAAATCCCGCGTATGCCCATTCCTTAAGCCGCTTAAAACCGGGAGCAAGTATTGCCGCGACCCCAAGTATCTTCCATGTACCGAGTATCGTGAGCAGATATTCCGGGTAACCCAAATGCGTGACGCCCTGCACACCCTCTGGTACTCGTATCAATTGCACAATCGCACTCGACATCATCCCGAGCGAGAGCCAAAGCGTCGCAACCCAATATGCGATCTTCTTTGCCTTTTCCATAGCGTGTTATCTTAAAGCGTTTGCCTGATCTCGACAACCTGAAACACAGGGCCAACCAAGTGCCCCGGTATTGACCCATATGAAACGTCTGATGCAATTTCCAACCGCTATCAAGCATGATCCGGCGATCGACGAATGGTTTGACACGCGAGACAGTGAACTCGGCCGCATCGCCCGCCGCTGGTTCGATGTGATGCGCCGCTGCGGTGATGACGTGCGCGAATTGCTGCACGATCATCATCCGACGGCATGCGTAGGCGACGCTGCCTTCGGGTATGTCAACGTATTCACAGCGCATGTAAACGTCGGTTTCTTTGGAGGAACGGAGTTAAGTGATCCCGCCGGACTGCTCGAAGGGACTGGGAAATTCATGCGTCATGTAAAACTTCGCCCCGGGGAAATTGTGGACGCCGATGCCCTGACCGCACTTATCAACAACGCCTATTCGGAAATGAAGGAACGCATAGAGAAAGGCGACTGATCTCTCAGCCGCCTTGCTGATCTCTGCCGGGTAATGATCTTGATCTTAAACAAGATCAAACCTGTCGAGATTCATTACCTTGTTCCAAGCAGCAACGAAATCCTTGACAAATTTCTCCTTGGCGTCCGAGCAAGCATAGACCTCGGCCAAAGCCCGGAGTTCTGAGTTCGAGCCAAAGATCAGGTCGACACGCGTCGCGGTCCACTTGACCTGTCCGGTCGCACGATCGCTGCCGTTGAACAGCTCCTGGGATTCATCGGCGGCATTCCATACCGTTCCCATGTCGAGAAGATTGACGAAGAAGTCATTTGACAGAACTCCCGCACGGTCGGTAAAGACGCCCGTCCTCGAGCCGTCAAAATTCGCCCCCAGGGCACGCATTCCGCCGACAAGCACCGTCATCTCCGGTGCCGTCAGCGTCAGCTGCTGAGCTTTGTCAACCAACAGTGTCTCGGTCGGTACCGTATATTTTGCCTTGAGATAGTTGCGGAAACCGTCAGCCGCCGGCTCCAGGAAATGGAACGATTCGACATCGGTCTGCTCCTGCGTCGCATCTCCGCGTCCCGGCGAAAACGGGACCGTCACGTCAAATCCGGCCGCCTTCGCAGCCTTTTCGACGCCGACATTACCGGCCAGCACGATCAGGTCGGCGAGCGAAATGTTGCCGGCCTCTTTCTGGATCTCCTCGAGTTTTGCGATGACCGGCCCGATAGCTTTGTTGACCTCCCAATCTTTCTGCGGTTCGAGCCTGATTCGTGCACCGTTGGCGCCGCCGCGCTTGTCGCCGCCGCGGAATGTAGATGCCGACGCCCAGGCCGCCGAGACGAGCTCCGAAACCGAAAGCCCGGAATCGGCGATCTTGCCCTTAAGCGCAGTGATACCGGCAGCATCAATGTTAGTTGTCGTCGGCGGGATCGGATCCTGCCAGATCAGTTCTTCCGAAGGCACCTCGGGACCCAGATAGCGCGAGATCGGCCCCATATCGCGATGCGTCAGTTTGTACCATGCACGGGCAAATGCATCCGCGAATGCCTGAGGATTCTCGAGGAAGTTGCGCGAGATCTTTTCAAATTCCGGATCGAATCGAAGCGTGAGGTCTGTGGTCAGCATTGTCGGCTTGTGGAATTTACCCGGGATATGTGCGTCGGGGATGATCTCCTCGGCGTCCTTTGCGACCCACTGGATCGCACCGCCGGGGCCGGTCGTCCGCTCCCATTCGTATTTGAACAGGTTCTCGAAAAAGTTATTGCTCCACAGAGCCGGCGTCTTGGTCCAGGTGACCTCGATGCCGCTCGATACCGTGTCGGCACCAAACCCGCTGCCGTAATTGCTCTTCCATCCGAAACCCTGCTCCTCGATCGGTGCACCTTCCGGATCGGGGCCTTTGTGCGATTCCGGAGCAGCGCCGTGCGCCTTTCCAAAAGTATGTCCGCCTGCGATCAAGGCGACGGTCTCCTCGTCATTCATCGCCATCCGGCTGAATGTGGCGCGGATGTCCTTAGCGGCCGCCAGGTAGTCACCGCTCGCGTCCGGGCCCTGCGGGTTGACGTAGATCAGGCCCATGTGTGTAGCGCCGAATGGTGCATCCAGTTCGCGGTCGCCGCTAAAGCGTTTGTCGACGCCCAGCCACTCGATCTCGGCGCCCCAGTTCACATCGTTATCGGGTTCCCAGACGTCCTCACGGCCTCCGCCGAAACCGAACGTCCTGAAACCCATCGATTCGAGTGCCACATTTCCCGCGAGGATGAGCAGGTCGGCCCAAGAGATCTTGTTGCCGTACTTCTGCTTTATCGGCCATAGCAAACGGCGCGTTTTGTCGATATTCACGTTGTCGGGCCAGCTGTTGAGCGGAGCAAAACGCTGCTGTCCGCGTCCGCCGCCGCCACGGCCGTCAGTGATGCGATATGTCCCGGCGGCATGCCAGGTCATACGGACGAACTGAGGCCCGTAGTGCCCGAAATCCGCCGGCCACCACGGCTGCGAATCGGTCATTAACTTGACCAGGTCTTTCTTCAAGGCGTCATAATCCAGCTTTTTGAATTCCTCGGCATAATTAAGAGCGCCGCCCATCGGGTCGGACTTTTCCGAATGCTGGTGCAGCAGATCCAGCCGCAGCCGGTTAGGCCACCAGTCGTTATTTGTCCTGCCTAGGCCGGCTACCGTCGATTTTTTCGGCTCGCTCGAGAACGGGCATTTGCTCGCATTTCCATTTTCGTTGTTTTCCATATTTCGCTCCTTGTTTTGATCTTTAGGAATTGGCCTGATGAGTCATAGCACTCAATTAGAGTTAGACTAATTCTAAATTACTTGGCTGTCAAGTTTTGGCCAATTCCTTCTCTCAAAAACGATCCGTAAGATTACCTTTAGGATAGCACAGAATTGCTGCGACAGGAGCCGACGCCGGCATTCAGCCCTGCCCTTAACGCTCGCATTTATCAGTTGGTTCCGCGGCTGTCGTAAGCCCGCACCTCAAAGCTCACGGTGTATTGTCCGAATGGAAGTGACGTTATCCCGTTTCGGGTCGTACCACCGTAAACGGTCCGTCCCGGGCGGTACTCGACGGTGACCTCCCCGCCATCCTCGAGCGTGATCACGCCCGCATGCACTGCGGCGGTGCAAATCGATGAATCGCCGGTATAAATATCGCTGCCCCAGACGATCCCTGCCGTCCCTTCTGGCGGACATTCGAACGAGTATGTTCTCCCGGATGCCGAATTGAATGTGATAGCCGCTGTGGCCCACGAGATCGGTGTAACCTCGTCGGAGACATCCTCGGGCGTCGCTGCAACGGGCATAGACGGTTCAGGCTCAAATGTTGGAACAGGCGTTGTCTGCTGGATGGGACCTTTCTCAACTCGTGAGTTTCCCGGGCGCGACGCATTTTTCGAGGCGTTTTGGTTGGCGCGTACCTGCTCGCCCCTTTTCATCATCATCGCAAGAAAGAAAGCGGATATTGCCACGAGGATGAGCATTCCGACGGCTGCGGCAATTATCCACGGCACCTTACTCTTCGGCTTCTGGGTCGCCGCTGTCACGCGCGGCGGCTGGACGCCGGTCATCATCACGGTCTCAGCGGCAGTTTGTTGGCCTGTCACGACGATGGTCGGCTCCGAGTGGCCGTCAGCGAGCGGTGCTCCGTCCATTAGGCAGTATCTGAGGGCATCGTCATCGTAAATGCGTTCACATGTCGGACAGACTTTCATTACAAACTACAATGTACTACGAAACCACTCTACAAACTTAGGGATGCCTTCAGCGATCTTGGTCGTCGGGTTGTAGCCGAGCATCTCCTTTGCCTTTGATATGTCTGCGAATGTTACCGGAACATCTCCTGGCTGTGTCGGCTGGCGGTCAATGACAGCGCGCATATCCAGGTTTCGCTCGAGCAGCGAGATCAGCTCGCTAAGTTCGGTTGTCTGCGATTCGCCGAGATTGAACACCTCATAAACGCTCCGATCATAGTCGATAGCCGCTCGAACGCCCTGAATTATGTCGTCGATGTATGTATAGTCGCGCCTTGCCGATCCGTCGCCAAACATCTGGATCGGCCTGCCCTCAGCGATAAGCCGCGAGAATTTGTGTATCGCCAGATCGGGTCGCTGGCGAGCCCCGTATACCGTAAAGAACCGAAGGCAAACACAGCGGATCCCGTAAAGGTGCGAGTAGGTATGGCAGATCAGTTCCCCAGCCGCTTTGGTCGCCGCGTACGGCGATATCGGCTGGTGGATCCGGTCGTCCTCGGCAAACGGCACCTTAGAGTTGATGCCGTAAACGCTTGAAGATGAACCAAATACGAATTGCCCAACGCCGTGCTCGCGTGCGAGGTCGAGCAGATTGAGCGTGCCGTTAATATTGGTCTCGGCATATAATTTCGGTTCCGAAAGCGAAGGCCGCACGCCCGCACGGGCCGCGAGATGGACGACCACTTCGAACGAACCGAGCGAAAACATATGTTCCATCGCGGAGAAATCCCGAATATCCGCTTCTACCAGATGAAAGTTGGGGTCGTTGTGATGGGCGGCTATGTTCTGGCCCTTGATCTCGGGCGAATAAAAATCGTTAAAATCGTCAACGACGGTGACATGCCAATCGCCTTCGCTTAAAAGGCGGTCGACCAAATGTGAGCCGATAAACCCGGCACCGCCGGTCACAAGAATGTTCTTTTTTGTCATCATTTTCTAAGGACTGACGAACGATTTTTCGCTCAGCCCAACCCTAAATGTAATATGATTATACCTAACTAACTGATTCGTATCAGCCTCTATCCCAGATCTTCGGAGGAACTCCTATATGAAACACCAGGCCGCCCTTATCGCTACCGTTTTTTCGATCGTCCTGTTCATCACGCCCGAGCACTTGCTGGCACAGGGAATGGACCGTCTCGAACGCTCGAGGATGAAAGACATGCTGAGCATTGTCAAAGACACGGTCAAAAAGAACTACTACGACCCGTCATTCAAAGGGATCGATATCGACGCAAAATTCAAGGCAGCCGACGAACGCATGGGACAAGTCACGTCGACGAGCCAGGCTCTCGGCGTGATCGCTCAGGTGCTGATCGACTTTAACGACTCGCATTTGTTCTTTATCCCGCCATCGACCAATCTTGCCGTCGAATACGGCTGGCGGATGCAGGTGATCGGTAACGACGTATATGTTTACGCGGTCAAACCTGGCAGCGATGCTGAGGCAAAGGGCCTAAAGGCGGGCGATCTCGTGCTTAGCGTAGGCGGCTTTCGGCCAACCAGAAAGGAATTGTGGAAGGTCCTCTATTACTACAACGCCATCAGCAAACGCGACCGCATGATGCTCAAGGTCGTCAGCCCGGGCGATCAGGCTCCGCGCGACATTGAGGTTAAGTCGCAGATGAAGCGGACGCCGCGCAACATTACATTCCAGAGCTTTTTCCGTCTCTTTGACGATTTCTACGAAGAGGAGAACGACAAGCACCGGTTTCACAACATCAATGGCGTGACGGTTTGGCGCATGCCCGGTTTTGATTTCGACCCCGATCAGGTCGATACGTTGATGGATCGCGTTAAGAATTCTCGCTCGCTGATACTAGACCTTCGCGGCAATGGCGGCGGCTATGTCAAAACTCTCGAGCGGTTGGCGGGTTACTTCTTCGACAAGGACCTTAAGATCGCGGACGTCAAGGGCCGCAAGTCAATGGACCCGATCTTGGCGAAGACCCGTGGCAAGGATGTCTTTAATGGCCGCGTCGTGGTACTAACGGACGGCGGGTCGGGTTCAGCGGCAGAGCTTTTTGCCAGGCTCATACAGATCGAAAAGCGCGGCAAGGTCGTCGGCGACGTCTCAGCGGGTGCCGTCATGCAGGCCCGTTCGTTCGATCAGCAGATCGGAACGGACAGTATCGTCCTATTCGGCGTCAGTGTGACAAACGCGGACGTCATCATGTCGGACGGTAAAAGCCTCGAGCATGTGGGCGTTCAGCCCGACGAACTGGTGATACCTACCGGCGAGGACCTCGCCAAGCGGCGTGATCCGGCCCTGGCCAGGGCAGTTGCCCTTCTCGGCGGCGACATCACGCCCGAGGACGCCGGCAAGCTCTTTCGTTACTATTGGAAGTCGAACTGACGCTAGTTCAGGAACCGCTGCTTCGCGTGGAATCTGTGCAAGATCTCCTCAAGAAATCCCTCGTACGTAAAGCTCTCCATTTCATAAGCGGGCTTTAGCTTGTACATGATCGGCAATGCGACACGCCACGCCATCCAGAGGCGCTGGCGTTCGGACATGTCCCATCGCCGACGCAAAAAGCTCTCGACGACCTCGACCTCGCGCTCGTTGAGCAGCGAAATATCGGCCCGCAGTTCGACCTTTTGCTGAACCCGCGTGAACGCCGAATCGCGTATATTGCTCGCAAAGGTCTCGGCGAACGTCGGCGCCTCGTCAGTACGCTCGCGGATGACAACTGTGCCCGCGAAAACATCGCCGATCCGCTGGTCGCGTCCGCTGAGAAAGATCGTGATCAGGCCTACCGAATATACAGGCAGTACAAATCCGGGCGCCGCGTCGCATATCCGCAGCAGGTTACGGGCGATCGCCTCCCACAGTGTCAGCGGCCGGCCGTCTTCGCGAATGACGCGCAGCCTCAGGAGCCGCTTGCCCGGCGTCTGGCCGTTCCAGAGCCATTCAAATACGATGAAATAGCCCGCAAAAATCAGGAAAAGAACGATTATCAGTATCGCGATCGTCCATTTCGGAGCTTCCGAGAAAAATCCCTCCGGTGCATCGACGACGTCTGACGTGCTGTACCCCGCGATGCTCATAAAGAACCACGCGACCAGAAATATCGACAAATACTGAAT
>CAZJFB010000107.1:8813-10968 GCA_964545145.1 uncultured Chloracidobacterium sp.
AACGTCGTATCGATTAGGGCTGCCGACGGCAATCTCGGTTTGAAACAAAGCAGTTGCCGCCCCGATTTCGACATTTCCATCCAGTTTTACAGGGACCGCCATCAGTTTCTTGTCAGTTGCCTCGTAATAAAGCTCCTTGCCGTCGCGTCGCCAATGCGGCTGCAAACCGCCGTTGGTCGAGACCCGCCATTTGCCGGTGCCGACCGGGAAGCTTTGGATGTAGATCTCGTCTCGGCCGCTCTCGTTCGAAACATAGGCAAAGTAACGCCCGTCCGGCGAAAAATGGCCTTGTCTCTCATTAAACTCCGACTGCAGCAGAGGATAGGGCCTTGCCTCGCTGGCCATGGGCAATACCCAGATATCGCTGCGGCTTTTCTCACCATTGCTAGTAAACAGGATATTCTTGCCGTCCGGCGACCAATCCATTCCGCTCGTCTGAACGCTAACGGCGTCGCTGAGCAACTCATCATTCCCCGCACCGTTTGCCAACTTTCGATAGATCGATTGTTTGTCGCCATATCCGTTTGAGCTAAAAACAAGATACGTGCCGTCGGGTGACCAAGTCGGGTCGTCTTCCCTGAGTGCTCCAAATGTGAATCTCGTCGGCAAGCCGCGCTCCAGATCGATCATCCAAATATCACGGTTGCCGCTATCGATTCGCTCAGCCGCGGCCTTTTTACCGTCTGGTGACAGGACTACATCAGCATATTCGCCCGGCGGGCCGACCTTTGCGATCTCCTTGCCCTGCCGGTCGAACCATCTCAACTGGTTAACAGTGCCGCCACCCGGCTTATAGACCAATGTTCCGTTATCGGAAACCGAGAACATCGAATAGCCATAGGTCGGGTTGAAACCAACGTTTTCGATGACGGCAACGGGATCGCCGGTGAACTGAAGGCTGGAGGCATCAAACGGCTGTGCCATTACCGTTGTATCGCGGGCAAACAGCAGATATCCAGGCTGGATATAGTAAACGTCGGACGAATTCTTGAATAGCGACTTTCTCTCTTTTCCGTCGATCGACGCGATAAAAATCTCCGGTGAATCGGTCGGGCTGCTGTTGTGGCTTCGATATAAGAAGTGTCGCCCGTCCGATAAAAAGCGAGGCCACATATGTACTGTTTCCCTGCGCGATTCATCGAGAGGAAGCAGCTCAGAAACCTCACCGCCCGCCGCGGATACACGACGAGTGCCTCTCTCGCCCCCAAATATGATCACACCATCGCGGCTCCATGCTCCGGTGTACCCTTTTGGAGCATCGCAGATCACTTGTACCGGACCGCCGCCGATGTCTATCTTTTTTAGTTTGTTATGCGCAAAAAATGCTATTGTTCGGCTGTCAGGCGACCAAAACGGGCCCCCGCCGGCGTCATCCGTCCCGTTAAGGCGTTGCTCCGCCAACGATCCAAGTTCACGAATATAGAGATACGGCTTGCCGTCGCCCGCCATTATAAATGCGATCGTTCGGCCGTCGGGAGAGATGAGCGGAGCGCCGAAATTAGTGCCGGATTCAGGGTGAGGTACAACAAAGCTCACCAGCCGCTCATCCGGCACCGGCCGACGAATATACATCACGCCGAGCACCACGCAGCCGATCAGTAGCAGAAAAGCAGCGGCCCACGGAATGCGAACACGCCAGGGTGACCTCTCGGTTTCCGGGCCGATCGCACTGAACGCCGTCGTCATGCTTGCCCCGGACGAACTCGTCGGAGCCATCAACGACTCGAGAGCAAACCCAAGATCATGTGCCGAGTGAAAACGCCGCTCGGGTTTCTTTTCCAGACACCGCCGGACGATCCGCTCAAGCGAGGGACTGATGTTTGGGTTCGATTCCGTCATCTCCGGCGGCTCTTCTTTGACGATCGCCGACATCGTCTCGGCCAGCGACTCCTCCTGAAACGCGCGCCGGCCCGTGATCATCTCGTACAAGATCACACCAAAGCTGAAGATGTCGGACCGATGATCAACGACCAGGCCGCGGACCTGCTCGGGTGACATGTAGCCGGCAGTGCCCATGACGACACCCGGATCGGTCATCGCCCGCCGCGTCGCGTCCTCGGAACCCTGGATATTCGTACTCGGCTCACGTAGCTTTGCTAAACCAAAATCAAGGATCTTGACCATCTCACCTTCATCGGTGGAGGCGATAAAAATA
>CAZJFB010000108.1:0-10926 GCA_964545145.1 uncultured Chloracidobacterium sp.
AGGCTTCGGTAGTACTCTCAGGCGAAACAAAGGACACCGCCAGGACCATACCCTTTGGCCTGATCGCCGGGCTACTCATCGTTGCCGCGTTCTATATCGTCATTCAGGCCGTCAGCATCGGTACGCTTCCGGGACTCGCGACCTCGGAGAGGCCCATCGCTGACGCCGCAAGTGTATTTCTGGGGCCCTTCGGTGCCGCGTTCATAACGGTTGGGGCGTTGATCTCTATCTTCGGCAATCTGAATGTCGGTGTGCTCGCCTCGACGCGAATGCTCTTTGCAATGAGCGAGCAACGTGACCTGCCGTCCGTTTTCGAGCGAACGCATGAGCGATTTAAGACGCCGTATGTCGCGATCATCGCAACGGCGGTCATCATTCTCGTGCTCACCATCCAATCGTCTTTCCTTACCGCTGTCGCTATCGCGACGATCACGCGGCTGATCGTTTACGCGACGACTTGCCTCGCCTTGCCGATGTTCCGGCGACGCACGGATCTCGGCCAGCCTGCACCTTTCTCGGTCCCGCTTGGTGTCGGTGCCGCGGTCCTCTCGATAGCATTGATCGCCTGGCTGCTCACCAATGTCGATTTTGCAAAAGAAGGCATCGCGATACTCGTCGCTGCCGTCATAGGTCTGGTCCTCTTTGCAGGATTTCGTTTGTTCGGACGTTCTCCAAAAAGCGAGGGGTAAATAGATCTATGAAGAACATCCTGATAATTGCAGCTTTCGTCATCGCGTTCGCCGGCTCGGCCCTGTCCCAGACGATCGAGGACAGCAGCCGGCGGACCATCGGCTATCTCTCGTCAAGCGGCACGGTCGAAGATTCCAGCCGCCGTACGCTCGGCTACATCAATTCGAACGGCTCGATCGAGGACAGCAGCCGCCGAACGCTCGGCTATCTGGGCAAGAACGGCACCGTCGAAGACTCAAGCCGACGCACCCTGGGCTACATCTCGGACAGCGGCACCGTCGAGAACTCAAGCCGCTCGACCCTCGGCTACGTAAGCTCTAACGGCACCGTCGAGGACAGCTCCCGCCGCACAAAAGGGTACGCGAAGAACGTGGACCAAAAGCGCGCGGCGATCTTTTTCTTCTTTTTCTTTGGGAAAGGAAACTGACCCCTCTCAGCAACTAGGCAAATGCACCGCCGCCGAGGATGTTTTCGCGGAGGTATGAGATCGTATCCTGCAAGGTCTCCTGCGGGTCGCGGGGCTCAAAGCCGAGTTCTTCCTTCGCTTTGGATGAGTCGAAGTACCAGAAATACTCTGCCTGCTCGACCTCATTCGGAGCGACCGGCGATCGTTTGCCCCAGTTTCGGTAAACCGCACTGACCAGCGTCGAACCGGCCATCGCAAGCTTCTTCGGAACCTTGAGCATCGGGGCGGACACGCCCGACAGACGCTCAAGGCGTCCGAAGAACTGCTCAAAGGTCATATTCTCTGCACCGAGAAGATACCTTTCCTGATGCCTTCCCTTTTCCAACGCCGAGATAAACGCCGCGGCAGCGTCACGGGCATCGACAAAATTCAATCCGCCGCTTGGGCAGTACGGTATCTTGCGGCCCAGGAAATCGAGAACGGGCTTTGTCGAGCTGAGGCGTTCGTCGTCGGGGCCGAGCAGCAGCGACGGATTCATTATCACCAGGCGGCGGCCTTCGCCGTCGAAATTCTCGATCGCGGTGCGTTCCTGATAATACTTCGACGCGTAATATGCCCAGCGTGTAAGGACATCGACCGGCTGAGGAAAAGTCTCGTCAACTACCGTCGTGTCCTCGCAGACAGCGATCGTCCCGCTCGAGGAAGCCAATACCATCGTCTCGACGCCCGCCTCGACAGCCGCCTCGCAAAGCAGCCGTGTGCCCCCTAGGTGGACCTTGTTCATCGACGAAGCGTCGTCATTGTCCCGCGAGACCTTGCCCGCGAGATGAAAGATCGCCGCGACATTGTCACACGCCCGTGCGACGTCGCCGGCATCGGTGACCGAGCCTTCGACGGCCTCGACACCTGAGTCCTTCATCCATTCGGGCACACGCGACGCCATCACCCTCAGGTTCTTTTCCCCGGCGGCGAGCAACTGCCGCACTATGTGCGTGCCGAGAAATCCGGTCCCGCCCGTAACGAGGACCTTCTTTGCCGCCTTTTCGGTCTTAACAAGTGCCTTTGTCTTTGCCATATTTAGTCAGCCACCGAGATCACCGAGTATGGCCGCTCTGTGCACTCTGTGACTAATTCTTCCATGTCTTTCTGATCGGATGAGCCTCTGTGTTGAAAACGATCTTCTTCAGGTCGAGCGTGTTTTCAGGGGCGAACAATAGATAGAAATACTTGAACGTCTCGGCCAGCACAAAGCTGTGCATGTAGTCGGTCTTTTCCTTGGTGACCACGCTCTTGAGGCCCGCGTACGCTACATCCGTTCGGCAGTGCTGAACGAAATCCTCGAAGATCCGCTTGCCCATAGCGAGGTACTTCGGGTCCTTTGTCTTTTGATAGAGAATGTAGGTCGATTCGACGATCTCGGGCCGAAGCGGATAGCCGGCACTCTCGACCTTGCCGGTCCGGTAGTTGTAAACCTCGGGCTCGATGCCGTGGACTTGCCACATCTTGAACAACGAATCCTGCAACGCCCTCGCTCGGTTAAGGTCGCCGTCAAGTGCCAACAGTCCCGGGAAAAACGCGTCGAGTGCTCCCGTCGTCGTCTCCGTCCGCTTGCCGGTATTCATGTCGGCGTGTCCGTACCAGAGATCGCCGACCCTAACGCTGCCGGTGCGATTGAGGGTCGTCATGTCGGTTCCCTCATCCGCCAGATACGAGTGGACCTTGCCGATGCTGTCCTCCCACATGTCACGGCAATCGGTGTCACCGAAGAGGATCGAGCATTTGAGCAGATATTCGTAATAGCTGTCGATCTCAGCCGAAACATGGCTGTCAGGATTGGTCCATTTGCCCGTCTCGACGTTTATGTTCGTGCCGACAAGCCCAATAGGCGAACGGCGTTTGTACGTCTCGACGAGAGCACGCTTTGCCTTGTCGTAATAGACCGGTTTGCCCGTCAGCTTGGCTAATGTGCCAAACTCGATCAGCAGAGTTCCCGTCTCGGCCGGATTTGAAACGGCACCGCTGGTCTTGCCGGTCTTTAGATTTACATTCTTGTACGGCAGTCCGGTCGGCGAATCAAACACAGGCAGCAACCGCGTTCCTAGATCGTCGGCGAGGGCTAGCAGCTTCTTATCGCCCGTCATCTGATAGCTCGACAATAGGCCGCCGAGTATCCTGATCACGATCTCGAAATTCTGAACGGAAATGTCCTTGTCGAATGAAAGATTCCTGGTGATGTACTCGCGGGTCTTGTCTGCTTCGCCCTTAAACCCAAGTAAATAAAGCGAATCCAGCGAATCCACCGGCGTCATCAGTATCGACTGGCCGTACCAGTCACGGCACGTCTTTGTCAGCGGCTTGAGATCGTCATGGCCCCAGCAATGCTGCTTGTACCCATTCCACGCATGGAGGAATTCAGCCTTGACCTGCTCGGCGACTTTGGCTCTATCTACTTTTTGCGGCGTTTGCGCAATTGAGGGCACAACGAGCGTGAGCCAGATCGAGATCAGGAATATTATTCGATTCTTCATTTGCAAGGGGCGGCGGACCGCATCATTTCTGGATCAAGATCGGATCACCAAAACCGAGCTCCTTTAGTCGCGGCAACTGCGTCTTCGCATCGCCGACGACCAGCCAGATCATTCGGTTAGGATCGAAATACCTGGCAGAAAGCTCCTTGATGCGAGCAACGGTCATGTCTCTGACGATCTGCTCGCGGCCCTTGACGTAATCGGGCTTCCAGCCGTACTTGCTGATGTTCTCAAGCATGCCGAGTTTCGCACCGGCGGTTTCGAAAGCCCGGGCGTTACTCTTGATCAAAAAGCCCTTCGTTGTTTCTAGGTCCTTGTCCGAATAGTTCTTGCCAAAGTCCTGTAGGATCTGTTTTACGAGCTGAGCCGATTCGAGCGTTACATTTGCACGCACACCGCTCTGGATCGTGAAGGTTCCCGAGTCACGCGATCCTGCGAATCCCGAGGTGATTCCGTACGTATAACCTTTGCCCTCCCTAAGCTGTTGAGTCAACTGCGATGCAAAGCCGCCGCCGCCCAGAATGTAATTAGCAACCGTCGCCGGATAAAAATCGGGGCTCACAGCCGGAAGTGCCGGATAGCCGAATCGCAGTACCGACTGGGCAGCGTTCGGTACGTCATAAAAGTAAACCTGGGGTCTGGCCGGCACAGCGGGCATTTTATAAACCGGGATATCGACCTTCTTGGCCGCCCATTTGGTGCTAAGATCCTTAAGCGATGAGGCAACCTTGGCCTTGTCGACGGCTCCGACAACATGCATGCGGGCAACCGATGGCGACACGTTCTTCGCGTAGAAAGCTTTCAGATCGTCCAGCGTGATCGCATCAACGGTTTCCGCCGTACCGAGGATGCTGCGCGAGCGCATATTGCTTTCGCCGAAGACGAGCTTGTTGAAGTTCATCGTCGCGATCGCATTCGGATTAGCTTTCTGCTGCTGGATCTGGCTCTTCACGCTCTGCTTGATCAGATCGAACTCTTTAGCATCCCACCGCGGCTCAAGAAGTATCTCTTTTACCAAGGCGAGCGTCGCATCGTAATTTTTCGCGAGTGTCGAAACGCTGATACGAATGTCCTCGGTCGAGGCGTTCACATTGATCGCCGAGCCGAGTTGGTCGATCGCCTCTTCCAGTTCGAGCGGGGTCTTTTTCGCGGTTCCCTGGGTCATAGACCGGGCCATCATATTTGCCACACCGACCTCGTTAAGATCGTCGAGCAACTGTCCGCCGTCGATAACGATCTCAAACTGAACAAGCGGAACCTCGGTGTTTTGAATGCCGAAAACGCGAAGCCCGTTGGCCAGCTTATCCTCCCAAACCGCCGGAATCTTGACCTGCGGAGCCGGCCCATATGGAGGTTCAACCGTACGATCGAAGCTAGAGGGCGTCCGTTCGTATTTAGCCTCGACATTCGGGTCTACCGCATCTTCGGCCCCTTGGACGATCTTTTCCTCAACGACCTCGGCTTTCTTCGAGTTTTCGAGGGCTAAAGCAACTTTGCCTTTCGGCACAAAGCTCGTCGCTACGAAATTCTTTCCTTTAACATATTTGTTGTAAACGCGCATGACATCGGCAGGTGTCACGCTCAGTATGCTCTTGATCTCTCTTTCGATGCAGCCGGGATCGTTCGCCAGGTAATTGCATTGAGCCAACTGGGCTGATTTTCCAAGTACGCTGGAAACCGAATTATAAAAGCCGCGTTCCTGACCCGCCTTGATCCGGTTGAGATCAGCTTCGGTAATTCCCTGCTTTTCGAAGCGGTCAAACGCTTCCGTGATCGCTGTGGCGACCTCGTCCAGGTCCTTGCCTGCAAATGCCCGCACGGACATCTGCATCTGGCCGGCGATCTCACCGGAGTTGTTGAACATGTTCACATTGCCGGTCAATTTCTTCTCTTCCACCAGAACCTTATAAAACGGTGCCTTTTTACCGTCAGTCAGCAATTCCGCAAGTACGTCGAGTGCGTAAGAATCAGGATGAAGCTGCTCGACCGTCGCCCACGAATATGTAAGCTCGGGCAATTGGGCGTAGTTGTCTTCGTGATAAAGCCTGAAGTTATCCTTGACCGTGCACGGTCGCTTGACGAGTGGAGTTACGTCCTGACCCCGCTTCAGCTCGCCAAAATACTTCTCGACCCATTTCTTTGCCTGGGCCGTATCAAAATCTCCCGCCACCACGAGCGTTACATTATTGGGTACATACCACCGGCGATAGAATTCCTTGACATCGTCGAGCGTCGCGTTCTGCAAATCGTCGAGCGAACCGATCACCTGCCAATTGTAGGGATGATCCTCAGGGCACGCCGCCTTGTCGATAACGTAACTCGTATGGCCATACGGATTGTTATCGACGCTCTGCCGCTTCTCGTTCTTGACTACCTGTTTTTCCTTCGCCAGTACCGGATCGGTCACCGTATTGATGAACCAGCCAAGCTTGTCGGCCTCGGCCCAGAGCATCTTCTCAAGCGCGTCATTCGGCACTGTCTGCAGATAGTTCGTGCGGTCGGTGCTTGTCGAACCATTGGCGCCCGAACCTCCGATCCGAGCCGTCAGCTTATCGAGCCCGCCTTTACCGAGATTCTCGGATTCGAGAAACAGCAAATGCTCAAACAAGTGAGCGAAACCGGTTCGCCCGGCCTTCTCACGCGACGAACCAACGTGAGCAGTAAGATTCACCGCCACTACCGGATCGCTCCTGTCGATGTGAAAAATAACGTCCAGGCCGTTCGGCAGGGTGAATTTCTCATAATCGATCTTGAGCCCGGCGGACGACGTCGGCTTTTGTGCGGGAACAATAACGGCGAACAGAAAGATGATGGCAAGAAGTGCTCTAATAAGTTTCATAGTGTTGATTCTACGGCATTTGTGCCCTTGTTGTTCAGGTCCAAACGGCTAATTGTCGATAACAGGTTCGTGCTTTCTAGACCGTCGCCGCTCTGCTTTCCATAGCTTGCGGAGCTCCGCGACATCAAACTTTCTCCGCGTGCCGTCTCGAAGGTTCTCTACCTCGTGCTGGACACGTGCCGAGATCAGCCGGTACGCCTCAGTGTTCGGTACTCCGTCGGTCATTTTATGGAGCTCCTCGTACTCGAGGAACCGTCCAACCTTTGCTCCGACCTTTGCCCCGATACTGCTTGATTTCGGTATCACCATACCCTTAGGAAATGCCTCGTAAGTTCCCCAAATATAGATCGGCAAGATACCGATCTTCTGGTTCAACGCCAGGTATCCGATTATGGGTTTGAACTCCGCGATCTGTCCTGATTCCTGGCGGCCGCCTTCTGGAAAGATAAGTGCGTTGTAGCCGTCGTTAAGGATCTGCGTCACATGGCGAAGCGACTGCCGCAGGCTGCCGGTGCGTTCGATAGGAACGAGCGTGGTAAAATTGTTCATATACGCCCGCTTGTATTTCGTGTCGAACCAGTAATCTGCGGCCGCTACTGCAACAGTCTGCTCCGCGACGTCCTTGCCCAACGCGCGCTTCACAAGCCCCGTGTCGAGGTGCGATGTGTGATTCGGAGCGACGATAAAGTTGACATGCTGCGGCACGTTCGACTCGCCCTCGATAGAGGTATCCAATACGCTCGAATAGAGCGTCTCCTGAGCAAGATCAACGACAGCATTACCGACCCGGCGGACTATCGACGGGATAAAGATCTCTTCTTCTTCCTTTTTCTCCTCCACACGTGGCTCGTCGGCAAGTTTCTTTGATCTGTCAACTCGCTGGACCGCCGTGAGCAATTCTCTAACCGACTGAACCTCGTTCAGCGTGTCCGGCGACAGCACACGTCCGCCCGCGTCCTCGACCGCTGCCTGAAGCTCGACAAACATCAGCGAGTCGAATCCAAGATCCGCCAGTTTGTCCTCCATCACGACGTCAGTGAGCGGCCTGTTCGATACGCTCGCAACGATCTTGCGGATCCAAACGGCGTTGTCGTCACCCTTAGATTCAACTATCGATCTGGTCTTCGACTTGCTGCGATCCTCGAGGATTTGCAGCATCTCGACCACCTCATTTCGGCGCACTTTTCGGGTAGCTGTCCGAGGCAGTTCGAAAGGCGTTAAATGCAGAACTTTGACGCGTTTGAAGAACGGCAATCCGGAAGAGACCTCGCGAAAATGCTCCTCGACCTTTTTGTTAGTTTCGGCCCTCGAAAGAGCGATGTCATGTTCGTAATCAGGCACGACGAGCGAGGCGATCTTTTCTCCGCCGTCCTCATCGGGCAAACCGACCACACTTAACTCCTTGATAAAACCTGATTTGCCGTAAAGGTCTTCGATCTCGTCGGGATAGATATTCTTACCGTTCGAATCGATGATGACGTCCTTTGAACGCCCGACAATATAAAGGTTCCCGTCCTCGTCGATCCTGCCGAGATCGCCTGTTTTTAGCCACCTATCCTGAAGGACCGCCTCGGTCGCTGCGTCATTGTTGTAGTAGCCGACCATGACGTTCTGGCCGCGCGCCAGGACCTCACCAACGCCGTTTTCATCCGGGCTATCGATCTTTACTTCGACGCCAGGCAATGGCTTCCCTACACTGCCTCTTAACAGCTTGTTGCCCGGTCGAGCAACGGTCAGAACAGGCGACGATTCGGTCAGGCCATAGCCCTCGAGCACCGTGAAGCCGAGCCCGTGAAGGTCCTTCTGAACCTTTTCACTGAGTGCTGAGCCGCCGGAGATCAAGTAACGCATCTTGCCTCCCATTCCCTGATGGATAGGGAAAAAGACGATCGGGCCGAGATTGAACGGCGTATTGTCGCGGATCCATGCGTTGAACTCGATCACATTATCCGCAAGATCGGCGATCCAATCACCTCTCTCGCGAAGCCGTGTCTTGATCCGCCGATGCAGCATCTCCCACAACGCCGGAACGCCGACCATGCCCGTAACATGTCCGTTTTCAATGGTTTTCGAGAGGTCCTCGGCCGTCAATTCATTGAGATACGTGATCTGCGTTCCGTTTGAAAAGGGCGTCAGGAATCCGGCGGAAAATTCAAAGGTGTGGTGCATCGGCAGCACGCTCAGCACGCCGTCAGTGATATCCATATCCAGCACTGACGAGAGCATCGAGATCATGTTGACGAAATTCTTATGCGACAGCATCACCGCCTTTGGCGTACCTGTCGTGCCTGAGGTGAATATCAGCGACGCAATTGCGTTCGAATGAACCTTCAACGGAAGCAAGGCGTTACGTTTTGCTTCTTCGGTCTCGGTCTGTATCTCGAAGATGTCGTCGAATGTCCAAACATTGACCGACAACCCGGCCTCCTTCAGAGCTTTCGCCAAATCGGGATTCTCGTCGCTGAGCTTTGCCGAGAGAGCGATCGCGGACGCCTCGCCGGCTTTCGCAAATGCGACGATCTCAGCGACCGACGACGCAGGATCGATGGGTATCGCGGTCGCTCCCGTCTTGAGGATGCCGAAATACGTCATTCCCCACTCGGGCATATTGTGCGAATAGAGGATCACGCGGCTCGAAGTGCCGATGCCGTTTTTTGCGAAAAACCCAGCCGCCCTGAGTGTCAATTCGCGAACGTCTTCGTAGGTGTACTGTTCCTTTCGCCCGTTACGCTCGATACGCATCGCGACACGCGTCGGGAAACGCTTAACTGAGGTCTCAAACAGATCGAGCAGGTCTTTGTATGTGTAAGAACGCTTTTCGACTGCCTTTAGCTCTTCCTCGAGCGTCGGCAGTACCCATTTTCGCATTCCCGGGAAGTGGACGTTGAGCCAATAGTCATACCAGTCGAGCCTCTCCGGATACCAAGGCAGAAGCTGCTTCTCCTTTTCCTTGATCATCGACTGCAGTGCCCGAACATTGTCAGACCGATAAAGATACTCATTATCGATCATGAACGGCTTGAACATAGCGAACGCGTCCATCGTAGCCTGTGTCGATTCCTTAAAACTCTCTGTCGATTTTTTCAGGTCAGCGATGATGTTCCCGATCCGGCCGCCGCCCCAACGCGGGGTCGCTTTATCCATCATGGCGTCCGCACGTTTGGCGAGCTTATTCAACATCGGAGCGCTCGTCAGTTCATATGTCCGCTGCGTAACCGACGAAGCTTCAACCATTCCGGCGAGCTTGTTCACGATCTTGTTGCCGGTCTCCTTTTCCTCGAAGTGCTGCCGTTTGTACAAGCCGACAAGGCCGACAATACGTTTCATATCGTTCGGGTTCGAGTCGCCCGACGAGGCCTGAAATACGAGGGGTGGCTTGGGATCGATCAAAACATTCATCGCCGCCGCGAGTATCGCTCCCGCAACCATATCGACCGGAATGATGTCGAGGATCAGCTTTTCATTGACTGGAATGATCGGTTGGCCGCGAAGCGCGATCAGGATAAGCGGGGCAGTCGTCGTAAAGCCCTCGTTCCAGCCCGGAAACGGATAGGCCTGCGACGATTCGACAATGCTCGGCCTGACAAGGGTTTTCACAATGTCATCCTGCGAAGCGATTATCTGCTCCGCCAGCGATTTCGAATAGGTGTAGATATTCGTCCAGCCCCAATACTCGGCACGTTCCGCTCCAAGCTCGGTGGTACGCTCGCGGATCCACATCTTTCGTTCGCGAAAGATAGCCGATTTCAGTTCAGCTTCGTCGTCAGGGTCGCGTCCCTCTTCTATGAATCTTGCGCGGGCTTGCTCGCGGAACTTGGCGTGCTGGACCGCGTCGTCAGCCTCCTGTCGGGCCTGCTCCGATAGCCGGGCACAGTCCTCTACCTCGCGATTTACGTCAAAAGTCGTTCCCACGAGCTCATCTTTTCGAGGAAAATACCCGACGACCGGCTCATTCTCCCATATCGGCCCCGACCGCTTTCCCGCAACAAAGCATGTGGAAACATGCACCAATCGAGGCTTTTTCATCATCCGGGCGAGCTTGATGATATTGTTCGAACCGTTAACATTCGTCCGCAAAGCCGATTCGAGCGGCGGATTGAATGTCACGTTTCCCGCTCCATTGATCAGCACATCGCACTGCTTCATTATCTTGGCAGCCTCGGATTCCTCCATGCCAAGATACTCATTCCCGACATCGCCGTTTACGGGAACGACTTTCGACTTGATAAAGGCCTCGAACTCTTCGCCGTACTTCTCTCGCAGCGGATCGAACGTCGGCGAAGTGACAATGCTAGTCCAGAAACGTATCTTCGACTCATTAGCATCCCGCGCCCGCACGGTCGCATAGACCTTTCCGATATCCGGAAAGTTATGCAAAAGCATCGACAGCGTCACCTTGCCGACAAAGCCGGTCCCGCCGATGAAGAAGATCTTCTTACCCTTAAATATTTCTGTTGGTGATA
>CAZJFB010000109.1:0-10606 GCA_964545145.1 uncultured Chloracidobacterium sp.
CCGCAGAGACGGGGAGGATAGAAAAGCGGATCGGACAAAAAGAAGGGTGAAAAGTCTTGGGACGCAGCTTTTTCACTCTTTCACTTTTTCACTTTCAATCCTTGGGACGCAGAATTGTTGTCGCGCTGTCGCCCGCAACGCGGGCTCCGGGGAAACTGGGTGGTGGCCTTACCCCGGGCTCACGCCCGGGGCTATTCTTCTGCCGTCCGCTTCGCGGACTAAGAATTTTGGGACGCTGGCTTCTACTTTTTCACTTTTTCACTTTTTTCACCTTTTCACCTTTTCCCTTTTCCACTTTCGGTCTTGGGACGCAGCTTTTTCACTCTTTCACCTTTTCCCTTTTCCACTTTCAATCCTGGGACGCATCGTATTGACCCGTATTGCCGTGTCGCAAAGATCGCCTGCGGTAATGTAAAATAGTGGATTGCGTTTTTCTTGTCGCTGCGGGCATTTTCCGGCGGCGACAACTGATGAAAACACTTTTCGGAGATAGATAATAAATGTCCCTTACAGTTGTTGGTTCTGTCGCGTTCGATGCGCTTGAAACACCTTTCGGCAAACGCGATCGTATTCTTGGCGGTGCGGCGACGCACTTTGGACTTTCGGCAAGCTTCTTTACGCAGGTAAACGCCGTTGGAGTGGTCGGCGGTGATTTTGGCGAGGACGAGTGGGAAGTTTTTCGCCGCCATCACATCAATACAAACGATATTGAGGTCGTTCCCGATGGCAAGACGTTCTTTTGGAGCGGCCGGTACGATTACGACATGAACACGGCCCACACGCTCGACACTCAGTTAAATGTGTTCGAGACGTTCCAGCCAAAGCTCTCAGACCGCTCAAAGTCGGCAAAGCTGCTCTTTTTGGCAAACATCCTGCCGATGCTCCAGAAAGAGGTCCGCGAGCAGTGCCCTGACGCCGATTTTGTTGCGATGGACACGATGAACTTCTGGATCTCGTCGATGAAGGACGCCGTCATCGAAACCATCAAGGCGGTTGACTGCATCATCATCAATGACGCCGAGGCAAGGCAGTTGACCGACGAGCCGAGCATTTACAAGGCTGCGAGAGCGATCATGGACCTCGGCCTCAAGGCCGTCGTGATCAAACGCGGCGAGTACGGTGCGACGTTGTTCACCAAAGACGGCTATTTCGCGACGCCGGCGTATCCGCTTGAGAGCGTTTTTGATCCGACAGGTGCGGGCGACACATTTGCGGGCGGATTCATGGGTTACCTCGCCGCGCAAAATGCGATCACTGACGACGTACTTCGTCGGGCGATGATCTACGGCTCGGTGATGGCGTCGTTCAACGTCGAGAAATTTGGGACGGAACGCGTCGACGGCCTGGATTACCCTGAGATAAATCAGCGCTTCCGCGACTTTAAGCAGATGACGCATTTTGACGACATTCCGTTCGAGCGTGCCTCGACCGCAGTGTAAGTCTCGCCCCAAATGGCAAAAAAGACCGAAAATCCCCTCGCCAGGCTTGAGCGGCCTAAACCGAATTATCTACTGATCGCAGCGGGTATATTGGTCTTTGGCGTTATGCTCGCTGGGATCGCCGTTTCGGCGACTGAGCAAAATTCGCTGACGCTGGTGCTTTTTGTCGCTGCGACATTGCTGCTCGGCGTTGCGGTTCTGATAGACATCGCACGGACGAGAAGGCTCGAGGCTGTTGATGACAGGAAATTCATAAATTGGGACGCAGCCATGCCCGAGGTCCAGCGGCAGAACGTGAATGTCGAGGTCCGCGAGCTTGCGAGACTGCTCGGCGTCGGCCCCGAGGGCCTGACCGACCTGCTTTCGGCGTATATTGTCGCCGAGGACCTTGCACTCAGGCAGATCCAGCAGGAAGAGAACAAGCCGCTGATGCGGCACGTCAGCATCGGCCAAATGCCGTTTGACGGCGTCCTGATAGATCACGATCTGATCACCTGCATCGAGACCGCGTTTCTCGTTGTGCCTGATGTTCGCCAGGAAAAGATCGAGTCAATGCTGAGGAAGATCTCAAAGGCAAAGAAGAACCTCGCCGACATGAAAAGCCGGCTCCGCTTGCGGCTTATGCTTGTGCTCGTAACACAGCTTAGCCCTGCCGAAGAGGAAGAACTTCGCGGAATGCTGGTCACAAGGCGGTTCACCGATACGCCGGTCGATATCGATATTCGCCTGCTCGATTTTGAGATGCTGCAGAAAGTTTACGTTAGTGAGCAGTAACAAACGGCCGCGACGGATACCGCCGGCCGACTGGAGAAACTATGTTAGAGAATAAGGTTGGAATGATCTTCGGCGTAGCGAACAAGCGTTCGATCGCCTGGGCATGTGCTCAGGCTGCTGCCGCTCACGGTGCCCGGATGGCCTTCACATACCAGGGCGAACGCCTCAAAGAGAACGTCGAGGAACTCGCCGGCACGTTGAACGACTCGCTGGTCGTTCCGTGCGACGTGACGGACCAATCGAATGTCGATGCCGCGTTCGAGGCGGTCAAAGCGAAGTACGGCAGGCTCGATTTCCTCGTGCATTCGATCGCTTTCGCCCCGAAGGAAGCTCTCGAAGGTGAGTTTGTCACGACGACCCGTGAGGCATTTCGGACCGCTCTCGAGATCAGTGCGTTCTCGCTGACGCAGGTCGCGCATGCCGCGTCGCCGCTCATGACCGACGGCGGCAGCATCGTTACGATGAGCTATTATGGTGCTGAAAAGGTCGTTTCGAACTACAACGTTATGGGCGTCGCAAAGGCAGCTCTCGAGGCTTCGACGCGGTATCTCGCCGCAGACCTCGGCAAGAACAACATCCGGGTGAACGCCATCAGCGCCGGCCCGATCAATACGCTTTCGGCCCGCGGCGTAAAGAACATGGGCTCGCTGCTCAGCTATGTCGGAGAAAAATCGCCGCTCAAACGCAATGTCACGGCGGCTGAGGTCGGCAATACGGCCCTTTTCCTCTTGAGCGATCTTTCGAGCGGAATTACCGGCGAGACGATCTACGTCGATTGCGGCTACAACATCATGGGTATCTAAGGAACGAGATGGCAGAAACAAAAGCGAATAAGCCTAAGGCAAAGATCAGGGCCCGTAAGAAGTCCGTTGTTCCTAAAACTGTTGCCGAGGCAAAGGAACTCGAAGCGGTTCCGGGATACTGGCGTCTGACAGACGACGAGATATTGCTCCGCTCGCCCGAGCCTGAGGACGTGTACCGGACGTCGGATTCGTGGCGGGTTTTCAGGATCATGGGCGAGGTCGTCGGCGGCTTCGACGATATGGCAACGGTGACTCGCGGCGTTTCGATCTTCGGCTCGGCGAGGACCAAGCCCGAAGATCCGGAATATAAGGCCGCCCTTGAGACCGCCCTGTTACTGGGAGCCGCGGGATTCGAGATCATTACCGGCGGCGGCCCGGGCATCATGGAGGCTGCCAACCGCGGCGCTCGCGAGGCAGGTGCCGTATCTATCGGGTGCAATATCGAACTCCCGATGGAGCAGCAGCCGAACCCTTATCAGAACCGCTCGCTGACATTCAAGTACTTCTTCGTCCGCAAGACGATGTTCATCAAGTACAGTAACGCCTACGTGATCTTTCCCGGCGGCTTCGGGACGATGGACGAGCTCTTTGAAGCTCTGACATTGATCCAAACCCGCAAGATACGCAACTTCCCGGTCGTTCTCTTCGGCTCGCAATATTGGCGAGGGCTGCTTTCGTGGTTAACCTCGACGATGCTGAATGAGAAGATGATAAACGCCGAAGATCTCGGCCTGATCCATCTGACGGATTCGCCGCGAGACGCAGTCGATTTCATTATCAAGACCTGCTACGCGGGAATAGATAATGGTAAATAGGACCGATCGATCAGTCGTCCTGAGATCCAACCTCAACGTAGGCGGAAAGCCATCTTAGGTATTGCGGTGAGACCTCATCGGCGTTGATAGCGGCGATCTCAGGGGTTTCGTAGCTGTGGTTCGATCTGATCAGATCGTGAAGCTCGGCCCATTTGCCCGGCAGCGTCTTGATCATCAGCAGGTGCTCAGATTCCTTTTGAAGCTTCCCCTCCCATTGATAAACCGACGTCATCTGCGGCAGGATCTGGACGCACGCCGCCAGTCTTGCGTTGACGATCAATTCAGCGAGTGTTTCAGCCTCCTGCAGGTTCGGGGTCGTTGTAAGGACGATCTGCATCATTCAAAATCGGCCCTGTGTGGTCAGAAATTCTGACTCGGCTCAAAGCTGTAGAGCACCGACGCGAGTCCGCCCTTGACGCCGACATCGTCAACGCCCTTGACGTCTTCCGAGTACGATGTGGCGAGCATGGTTATCTCAAAGCCGTTGCGGACCCCGGGGCGTGCCGCGGGTATGAACAGCCGGCGGCCCCATACGACGATCTTCTCACCGGTACTGGAAGTGCCGCCGGCTTGAAATTTGATCTCGTAAGCCCGCCAGTCGCCGTTAAGCTTGATCTCGCCCTGCGAGACCATCTGATAGCCCGGAAGTATCTTTTTGAGGGTCTCGTTGCTTTCACTGACCAGCTGCGGGAACTTATCGGAATCCTCGGCGAACGTCCCCTTGCTCGGATAATAGCTGACCAGCATCTGCTCCTTCATCCGGTCTTCCGGCGTGCTGCTCGATATGTCGATGAACTTGCCGCGAGCATTAGGAGCAGAACCGTTCTGCGGCCCGTTGACCTTCCAACTCTTTGGAAAGTACATGCTGAAGCCGACAAAATTCCTCAGGAGTTCGCCCTTCAGGTTTTGTTTGCTGTTTTGAAAGAAGTTAGAGTCGGGCGGCTGCGGGATCGTTCGGGGCAGCGGCGGCATCTCCGTGGTCGCAACGATCGGCGAAGTATTTCCCTGATTCGCGGTGTGGTCAGCCTGTGCCGGCACGTCGATCGGCTCAGGACGATTGACCATGTAATACCAGCCGACGGCAAGGATGATAAGCAGGACGCCTATACCGGCGGCGGCGATCCATTTGAAACGGGAACTTTCCTCAGCGGGTGGTTCCGGCGACCGGTTCTTCCAGGCGGGTTCCGAAACGACTTTGGTCGGCGTCGGGTTCGAGGCCGGCAGCGGTTTCAGGACCATCACATTCTCAGATTCGGTCTCGGTCTTCGCACGAACGGTGTTAGGTGCTGTTACGGGCACTGGAGCCGGAATATCAACAGCTCGAGTTTCAGGAGCAGCCGGGGTCGACGATCGAGCTTCTTCCGCGAGGGCCTCGAAAAGTGCATCGCCAAAGTCCCTTGCTTTGGGGTAACGGTCAGAACGATCGTACGACATCGCCTTTATCAGGACGTCATCTACAGACTCGGGAAGGTCTGGACGAAGGTCGGTCGGTAAAGCTGCGGAACCGGAATTTTGAGACTGAACTATTTCCCTGGCAGTATTCCCTTGGAACGGCAGTTCTCCGGTGAGCATTTCATACGAGACGACCGCCAGCGAAAAAATATCGCTCGCAATGGTAGCGATCCGGCCATCGAGGACCTCGGGCGACTTGTACTGCACATTTTGGGGGATCGGCTCGCCATTCGATGCCCCGAAATTGACCAGCTTGACCTGTTCGACGTCGCCATATGAGCTGTCGAGAATGATATTCTCCGGGCGAATGTCCCGATGCAGAATTCCCTGCTGATGTGCCTCGCTGAGGGCTTCGGCCACCTGCCGGATAATGCGGCCTGCCCGTGCCGGGCTAAACCGCCCGTGAATGCTCAATATCTCAGCTACCGATAGTGCGTCGAAATATTCACTGACAAGAAATTCCGTGCCGTCTGAGAACGTGCCCGAATCGATGAGTCTGGCAACATTTGGATGCGAGAAATGCGAGAGCGAAACACGTTCTTCAGCCAGAATACTGCGGACTATCTCGTCTGCAGGTTCATCGACCAGAATACGAACAAGGACCTTTTTGTCGTCGTGGATCTTATCGTCTGCAAGATAAGCGACACCCGACTCGTCACCGCCTAGAAGGTCGGTGACCCTGTAGCGGCCCTTAACCATTCGGCCAATAAATGACTCGGGCCTCTGCTCGTCAAAGTCCAATTGGTAAGTTGCCGATCGGCCTTCGGCCGATAGATCCACATGTCCCGCCGGGATCTGTGTCGGATCTACCTTTCTTGGTGCCGGCGAAGGCTCAAAGCGTGGCTCTGCCAAAGGCTTCTGACTCGCCGTAGTGGGAATTTCCATATCTCGCAGAGTATCGATATCTATCTCGTCCAGTTCAAAGAATATGTCATCTTCGCTCTCAGCCTTTGCCGGCGGAATGCTCAACTCAGAAGACGGTTCCGAGACGACAAATCGCGGAACGTCAGAATGGGCCTCGTCAAACTCGCTCACGGACGCGATATTCGGTAACAGGCTTGAAAACACTCCGGCACCTGCCTTTGGATCGATCGAGTCTGAAATGAGACGAGCTCCGTCCGACGGACAAAATCTCCGGGAACCCTCCTCAAAAGTTTGTTTACATTTAGGACAGTACATCTTTCAGGAGGCTGCGAAAGCGGATCGCGAGTCTCGGTCTGCCGTCATAAGTGCGGTCATTAAATCAAATACGGTCAATGAGTTCGGTCTTTCAAGAAATGCGGCAACCGCTCTTTCGCTAGTCGGACCGCCCCTTTGGCAGCTTGGCGGCTACCGATCTATTCTCTGCGTCGAGGGCCATCGCCTGGCGGTAAGAGCGTTCCGCATTCGCCGGACGGCCCGTTTTCGCATAACCGTCACCGATGAGCTCAAATTGTTGTGCCAATTGCCGCTTCTCGAGCGGCGAAACGAACTTAACGGCCTGCATCAACGCCTTCTCGGCCAGATCGAACTTCCCTTGACGCCAATAGAGCGAGCCCAAAAGGCTATTGGGCACATACGCATTCGGCACGACCGAAATGCTCTTTACCAGGGTCTGCTCGGCCTCGGCATATTTTCCGAGAGCGGTCAACGCCCGGCCCAGCAGCACAAGCGCTGTCGGATTCCTCGGATCACCGCCTATCGCACTTCGCAATAGCGATTCCGAATCGGCAAACCGCTGCTCTGACTGCAGCACTTCAGCGACAAGGATCATCGTCGCCACGTCGGTCGCTAAAGAAACTGCCTTCTTGTAAGCCTCAGCCGACTCCTTCGCAAGGCCGCGGCGGCGAAGAAGCCGTCCGAGATGAGCATAAGCGGGGGCAAAGGTCGGGTCCATCTGTATTGCCCTGCGATATGCATTTTCCGTCTCGGCACCGATCAGGCCGCGGAGTTCCATCGCGACGCCCAACTGATCGAACGCCAACGGATTCTCCGCGTCGAGCTGGATCGCCCTGCGGGCAAGCCTCTCGGCATCGGCGTAACGGTCAAACAGGTCCGGGGCTGATATCGGCTGAGCGTAAACGTAGCTTAGGGCAATATGAACTATCGCGTTCGAGGGCTGTATCTTCATCGCCGCGCGGTACGACGCCTCTGCCTCGCCCCATCGCTGCTGGTCGCTATAAAGGTTGCCGAGGCCGTAAACCGCCCGGTAATCGCTGGGGTTCAGCAAATTTGCCTTCTTATATGCCGATTCGGCGGCACCATAATTGCGGTCATCTCTCGCGGCGTTCCCCTCGTCTATGTAATCCTCAAAACGCTCTCGGTCCGCGGCCGATAATTTCACCGCGGGTACGGTCTTGGCGAAAACCGCTTTCGTTTCAGGCTTTGAAGGTTCGGCCTTAACGACCGGTTTCTTCGAAGCGGCGGACTTGGCCGGTGACGATGCCTTTTTCGATTCAGTTTTTTTTGAGCTTGATGAGGATCTTGGTTTCGACGACGGTTTATTCGCGGGCTTCTTTGAGGTCGATGCGGCCTTAGTGCCGCCGCCAAAGAGCTTGTTCGCACTGCCGAGGTCCTGCGCTGAAGCGGATATGGCGACAAGCGCGATACAAGCTGCAATAGTTCCGATCCGTATTGTCGCCGCCTTTCTCATCCCTCTACCTCGTCGAGTTTGAGCGACCCATTCTCAACGGACCGCTAGTTTTCTTTGACCAATCTAAATCCAAGGGTCTTGTCCTTGGTGTCCTTCGGGACCCAATATCTGTATGTCGAGGTGACCCGGAATTTTGCCGGATCTTCGGCTACCGATCCGCCCCTGATGGCCACCTGCCCTTTCAATTCCTTTTCCTTGGCCTCGTTGACCGCAACTGCCTTTTCGCTTCCCGGATAACGATAGTATTCCGTGCTGGTCCATTCAAAGACGTTTCCTATCAGGTCGAGCACGCCCCACGAATTTGCCCCCTGAGGCTTAGAACCTACATCGGCGGGCTCTGAGTCGCCCTTGCCCATCCCGGCATTGCCGTCGATCCAGTCGTTACCCCACGGGAAAAGGTTCTCCTTTGCTCCGTTACGAGCGATGTACTCCCACTCCTGCTCGGTCGGCAGCCTATACGTTCCGCCGTCGATAAGGGAACGCCATTTCGCGAACGCGATCGCATCATCCATCGAGACGAATGTGACAGGTCGCGATTCCGTTCCCGCGATGGGCAGGCCGTTGGACCAGTTCTTCGGCGGTACGTGACCAGTCGCTTTTACGAATTCCAGGTACTGAGCGTTGGTGATCTCAGTTTTTGAGACCATCAGATCGTCAACCTTGACCTGGTGCTCGCCGTAGGAATAAGCCTCGGCGTTTCGGCCCATAGTAAATGTTCCGCCCGGCACGGCGATCATTTCTGGCTTGCCGGCAACGACGTTGGTGCCGCTCGGGCTCGGCGTCGGCCTCGTCGAATTGTTCGCCGTTTGCGGACCGCCTATAAAGCCCAGCATATAGGCGGCTCCGAATCCTACGACCCCGATGAGTATAAGCGCTAATACGCCGCCGATTCCCAAAAGAAGGCCCTTTCCGCCTTTCTTCGGAATCGCCTCGTGCGGCACGCGAATATTCGTTTCTGCAGGACGCCAGTCCTGGGCGACGGTCTTGGCAAGGTCGTCTTGCACATCGACGATCGTGTCCGAACCGGGCGCCATCGTTCTCTGCCCGCCGCCAACGGTAACGTCAGGCTTGGGGATCGCCGTTCGAGAGTCGAACGTCCCTTCTCTGAGTTCAGCTACGACCTCAACCGGCTTACCGTCGCAAACGACGTCGCCAAGCCAGTCGTGAAATCCCTCGTGGCTCACACGGAAATGGTGATTCCCGCTCTGCAGTCCCTCGAGCATAAGGAGCCCGTCATCACGTGTTTGCCCAACTGACACGTTGTCGACGAATACGGCAGACTTTGGCGGTTTCGAACGGACCTTGACCGAAGAAACAGGCAGCGAATACGTCATCGACCGTTGAGTCGCCATACCCGACGGATGGATCGCCGCGCCGAGTTCAGCGACAAAAGCATCGACCGTTGGCGTACGCCTGTTTGGATCTTTTGCAAGTGAATGGGCAATGGCTCCCTCGAGTTCCGGTGAGACCTTGATCCCGACGTCCGCTAGCGTCGGCGCGGGATCGGAGATATGCTTCTTCATGATCGCCGGTATCGACGACCCTTTGAAGGGCACGTCGCCCGACAACATCTGAAACAGCATTACTCCGAGCGAGTAAACATCGGCACGCGAGTCGGGCTCTTCGTCGGCCCACTGCTCGGGGGCCATATAGTACGGCGAGCCCATCAGGCCAGTCGTTTGGGCCTGAACGAATGAGCCGAGCAGTTCGCCTGACTTTATCTTGGCGAGCCCGAAATCGAGGATCTTTACAGATTGCGACAGCGTCGGCTTGTCGCTGCAGATCATGATGTTCAGCGGTTTAAGATCGCGGTGGACAATGCCCTGATGATGTGCCGCTCCAACGCCGGCGCAGACTGCCGCCATCAGTTCGTAGGCACGCTCAGGCGAGAGCGACTTCTCACGAGCCAACATGTCGTGTAGCGACTCCCCCTCGACATACTCCATCACGAGGAAAGGCAGCGTGCCGTCGATCACACCGTAATCGGTAACACTAACCACGTTCTGATGCCGGATCGCAGCGGCGGCGAGCGCCTCTTGCCTAAATCGCGTGACGAGCTGAGGGTCGTTACCGACCAGATCGGGAAGAATTACCTTGATCGCAAGCTGTGTCTTTAGATATGCGTGGCGAGCCTTATAGACGATGCCCATGCCGCCCTGGCCGAGACGGCATTCCAGCTGGTATTTGCCCTCGAGGACCGGCTCGCCATTGATCGTATGCACGGTCGGCATCCCGTCGTTCGGACAGGTCTCAACCGTGTCGGCAAAGCAGTTTTTACAGAGCTGGCATTCCTTCATGAGTGACAGTCAGGACCGAGAATCCGTCGGCCGCCGGTTCCGGGCAGCTACGAGAGGCGCACCTCTAGAAAAGTGTAGATTACCACGATTCAAAGTCAAAATCTCACGCAAGTCTCAATTTGACGGCACAAACAATTACATGCGTACTGAATGAAAAGATCGACAGATCCGCTCCCTCCACTCTGATCAATACGCACCAGACTCCGATTCAGTTCGTGGTGGTCGATAGATTGCCATAGAATTCTCGTGTCGAATACACTCCGGCGCTGATGAGCTATTGGGCGGGCGTTTTTCGGATATTTATTGAATTGCGCAACGGAACGGGCAAGCTATTACCGTCTGGAAAAATGTTATCGAGAATTGACCATAAGGGTCGTAATATCTCTAAGGCCTG
>CAZJFB010000110.1:0-10319 GCA_964545145.1 uncultured Chloracidobacterium sp.
AACTTTTTCACTCTTTCACCTTTTCAGTTTTTCACCCTTGCATCTTGGGACGCGCGGTTAGAAAACGGGCAGGCTTTCTTCGGAGGCGGTCTCCGGGGCGGGGGCTTCGATGCCGTCGATGAGCTTTTTGGGAAGCCAGCCGGTCCTTTCGTAGAGAGACCTTTCGGCTGTGTCTTTGTTCTGGGGACGCGCAAGCAGGTAGCCCTGGCCGTAGTCGCAGCCAAGATTCTGGAGCAATGCCAGTTGGGTCTCGGTCTCGATACCTTCGGCGATGACCTTCATTCTAAGGTTCTTTGCCAGCGAGATGATCGTCTGTAGGATCTCTGAATTCTCGCCTCGTTCGCCAACACTGTAAACGAATGAGCGGTCGATCTTGAGCGTGTCAAAGGGCAGCCGGTGCAAATAGCTGAGACTCGAGTATCCCGTCCCAAAATCGTCGATGCTCAGTTGAACTCCGATCGCCTTGAGCCGGTTAAGAGTGCTGATCGAATGCTCAGCGTTTTCCATGGCGGCACTCTCGGTGATCTCGAGTTTCAATGTTGACGGATCTATTCCAGAGATCGAAAGTGCGTGTTCGACATCGTCGATGAGATCGTCGTTAGAGAGGTGCTTGCCCGAGATGTTGACGCTCATGATCATGTCCTTGTATGCCGGAGAGATCTTTTGCCATTCGGCAAGCTGCAGGCATGTCGTCTCAAGGATCCATTTCGTGATCGGGATGATCAGCCCGGATTCCTCCGCGACCGGAATGAACTTGTTAGGCGGGATCGGGCCAAATTCGCTGTGATGCCAACGCAGCAGTGCCTCAAAGCCTAGCAGACCCCCATCCTGGAGTTCGATCAGCGGCTGGTAGTTCATTGTCAGCTCGCCGCGTTCGATAGCATGGCTGAGATCGTTCTCAAACCGGACACGCTCGAGAAAGCGTACTCGCATATCTTTGGTAAACACCGCAATGCCGCTCTCTTTTTCCTTGGCATAGTGCATCGCGATATCGGCGTCACGCAGTATCTCTTCCGGTGCGGTGTATTCCGCGTCACAGGGAGCGATGCCGATGTTGACGTTGATCTTGATCCTGTTTCCGCTAAGCGAGAATGGCTGAGAGATGCTGTCGTGGATGCGGCGTGCGACCTTTTGGGCCTTGCCGCCCGTAGACAGATTCTTGAGCACGATCGCGAACTCGTCACCGCCAAGACGGGCGACCATGTCATCATTGTTGACCATTCGCACAAATCGCTTTGCGGCGATCATCAGCACCTTGTCGCCCAGCGAGTGCCCAAGACTGTCGTTGATATTCTTGAATTTATGAATGTCCAGGAACAGCACCTGAAATGTCGCCGTGGGGTCGTCCTTATAGCGGGCGATCAGATCGCGAAGTTCGTCGCCAAAATGTTTGCGGTTGGGCAGGTCAGTTAGCGAGTCAAATAGCGCCGCGTGCTGCAGGTCGCGCTCACTGCGGCGCAGGGCATCGTTCGCCATCTCCTCTTTTTCAAGGGTCCGGGCGAGCTGTTCGGCATATTTTTCGGCCTCGCGGCGTCGTTCGCGTTCGGCATCTGCCTTTTCGCGTTCGGCGGCCTCGGCCTGGAGCATAGCGTCGGTCACTTCGCCAAGCGACTGGCGATAGCTGAGGTATGCGATCCCCAACGCGGCGAACGAGATCAATGCCGTCACGGGATCGCCGAAATTGATGAGCTTGAAAATGAGTCCTGCAAGTCCGGCACCGACGATCTGGGTCATCGAACTGGCGAAGCAATCATTCTTCCATGTTTGCCAGAAGTTGCGTCCGTTTTTGACCGCGGTAAAAACAGCAACGAGGAAGGACGAGATCGCAAACTGCGAGATCGCCAGGCTTCCTAGAGTCGCGGCGAGGTGTTGTGTACTGCCAACGTCCGCCGTAATGAACGACGCCCTTGGCACGCTGAACCAAACAAGATAGGTCGCCGTGATGGAGACAACATTGATCGAAACATTGGTCGGGATCATCAGCCGGCCAAAGTAAAATCCGGTCGATCTTAGATAAAGACAGTTAGCGGCCGACTCGAGGGCGGCGACAACGATCGCCGCGGGGCCGCCGTAAAGAAGGAATGTAAGGAAAACCGTCGCGTCGGAAAAGCTGATCGCAAACCGCGAACGCGGGAGCGTGAGACTCATTCTCGGGGCGAGAATGGTCGAGAAGAGAGCGATCCCAAAGAATCCGGGAGTAAGAACAGCCGGGGTCAGCCCGCCGATGCCGACGGCCAGACAGATCGTCCCAAAAAGGATCATTGTCCCTTTGAAAAGGTTGGTGAGATGTTCTCTGTTCATAGAGGCGGGCGCATTGGATCGCCGAGAGTAGTGGCAGACGCCCGTGCACACTTTGGTGCACAAACAAGTTTAACATTTGTTAGGCGGCGAAAGCTACCATTTTTATTGAGGTTTATTTGCAAATGTATACCATTTATACACCCCGGAATTGTATAAAAAGTATCCACATTCGTAAGTTACTCAAAATATGTAACTTACGGCCGATCTCGCAGCACATTGTAAACTTTGTATCCAATCCGCCGCGGTGTTCAAAGTCACTCTGATCCGACCACGCCGTCCCTCTAAAGCACACCCAGACAATAAGTTACAGGTGTTCCGTTTTGTGTGGCACGCTTTGGCACGGCGGTTGTAATAGAGAGGGCAGAACGAAGCAGAAACGTTTCGGATCAAAAATTGAAAATTACTTTTGGAGAAGAAAAAATGAAAAAGACAATTTCCGCAATGACACTGGCCGCGACCTTGATGTTTGGTTCCACCTTCACCTTCGCAGAAGGGATCATCGTCGGTGACCGCAACGAAGGCATCATCGTCGGCGACAACGCCGCAAAGCAGTGCCAAGAGACCAGCAAAGAAGGCATCATCGTTGGCGATTTCTTTGACTGGATCGAGGGTATCATCGTTGGCGACCGCAGCGACGCAAAGGGATGCGACGACAAAGAGGGCATCATCGTCGGCGACCGAACCGAAGGCATCATCGTAGGTGACTAATATCTGACACTTTCCAACCGGGGGGAAACAAAGGCAGCCACGAACGGGAAACCGTCGGGCTGTCTTTAACTTTTGGGAGTATTATTGGGTTAGGTCTTCGGAGAGAGGCGCCGAAGAGTCTCGACTGCGTTTGGCAGGACTTCCAACAATCGTTCAATATCCGCCGCTTCATTAAATCGACCAAGACTGACCCGGATCGCGGTTCGTGCCCGTTCATCGTCATTCGGATCGAGTGCACGAATGACAGGCGACGGTTCGAGCGAACCCGACGAGCACGCCGAGCCTGTTGAGACCGCAATGCCCTGCATATCGAGATTAATGAGAAGCCCTTCGCCCTCTACACCGCGAAAAGAGATGTTGGAGATGTTTGGAAGCCGGTGGTCGCGGCTTCCGTTATAAACGATGTCTGGGATCAACTCACCGGCCCTGCTCTCGAAAATGTCCCGGAGGCCGCTTGTCTTTTCTGCAGATGCTTCGATATCTGCTCCCGATATCGAACAGGCCTTTCCGAGAGCGACGATCTGGGCGACCGGCTCGGTGCCGCCTCGCCGTTCGCGTTCCTGTCGTCCGCCAATATTTTGAGAATGAAGACGGACCCCTTTCCGAACGTACAGAGCCCCGACGCCCTTGGGTGCGTTGATCTTATGTCCAGAAATAGAGAGCAGGTCGCAGCCGATCTCTTCGACGTCGACAAGTATCTTACCGACAGCCTGAACGGCATCAGTGTGGAACCACATTCTTCGTCCGGCATCTCGCAGGCGTCTCACAAGTCTGCCGATCTCGGCGACGGGCTGGATCGTACCGATCTCATTGTTTGCCGTCATGATAGAGATCAGGATCGTATCGTCCGTGATCGCATCTTCGAGATCGCTGATTCGAATTATGCCATCGCCATGAACAGGCACGACCGTTACCTTATAGCCACGTTCGACGAGGTCGTCGCAAACAGATCTGACAGCCGGGTGTTCGATCGCGGAAGTAACAATGTGCCTCCCGTACTTTGAATTGGCCTCGGCGAGGCCGCGAACTGCAAGATTGTTCGATTCGGTACCGCCTGAGGTGAAAACGACCTCGTTCGGCCTTGCGTTGAGAAATGCCGCGACCTCGTGACGAGCTTTGTCGACAGCCGAACGCGCCTCCTGTCCGAAGTGGTGAATACTAGAGGGATTGCCGAATTTGTCGGTTAGATACGGCATCATCGCCTCGAGGACCGCGGGGTCGGTCGGCGTTGTGGCACTGTTATCGAGGTAAACGCGGCGGAACATTCTGATATTCTAACCCGCCCAACTATGTTGCTGAAAGGCTCGGCGATAAAGTAAAGTGTAACTTGGAGCAGTGGGTTCGCATCTAAGGGAAAGTCGCATTTTTAGCGAGTTAAGATAATGGATTTTGCAACAAAAGAAATATTCAAAAGGTACGCCAGCATTATCGTAGGCAGGCCTATATCGCCGGTGTTCCTTAACATCCTGGTAACCAGCGTCTGTGACATGCGTTGTACGCACTGCTTTTTTACGGATGAGCTTGATGACAGGCCTCGGAAGAAGCTCCAAATGAAGGCACACGAGATCGCACGTATCTCGGAGACCCTCGGCGGCAATCTTGGTGTGCTCGTGCTTGCTGGCGGAGAGCCGTTCACCCGTAAGGACCTGCCGGAGATCGTTCGTGCGTTCTACGAGAACAACAAGCTCGACTCGGTTTATTTGATGTCCAATGGCCAAATCCATCCACGGATCTTCCCCGATGTCGCCAGGATCATGGACGAGTGCCCGAAGCTTAATGTCTCGGTCGCTCTCGGCATCGACGGTATGAAGGAAGCTCACGAGAAGATCCGCGGCAAGGAAGGAAGCTGGGACAAGGCTATCCACACAGCGCGTACTCTCCAGCAGATGAAACGCGAGCAGTATCCGCAGCTCGACATTCAGACCTGTACCTGCGTCATGCATTCTAATGAGGAGACGATCTTCGACTGGTACGATTTCCTTAAGCATGACCTCAAGCCGGACAAGGTAAATATCAACTATATTCGCCCGCCGTCCGCCGATCCGAACGAGCTTAACTTCGACCACAGGCGTTACGAAGAGCTTTCTCAGATGATCCTCGACGACACAAAGAGCGCCGCTCTGAAGAATAATTACGGCGGCAAATCGGGCATATTCAAGGCAGCTGTTGACATTTACATGCACGACGTCATCGCCAAGACCAAGCTCGAGGACAAGGCTCAGCTTAAGTGTTACGCGGGCTCTGCCGGGGCGGTCATTTACGATAACGGTGCCCTCTCGTCGTGTGAGAACAAGGCCGACGTGCTTAATCTCCGCGACTACGAATGGGATTTTCAGGCGGCATGGAATACCGATCTGATGAAGGCCCGGCGAAAAGAGATCGGAGCGGGATGCCATTGCACGCACGAATCGAACTGTTTCTATCCTTCGCTGCCGCTCAATCCGTCGCATCTTATCAAGATCAAGAGGCTCGAGAGCGAGATGAAAAAGGCCGCAAAGTCGGCCGGTTTCGCGTCGGCGCGTGAGGTCGCCCTCAAAGCCTAGCGGGCCTTGATGAGATCGAACACTCCAAAGATCTTGATCATCTCCTCCGATACCGGCGGCGGGCATCGCTCTGCCGCTAAGGCGATCTCGGACGGATTCCAACGTTTTTGGCAGGGTGAATCGGCAGCCGTGCGGACGATCAAGGCGGTCGAGGAATCGCACCACGTCACGGAAAAACTCGTTAACATCTACAATTGGGTCCTGAAGAACAAGCAGCACTGGATGAAGTATCTTTATTGGGCTGTCAACAAGATACGGCCTGAGACAAGAGAGTTTTTCCAAAAGCGCTGCATCGGCTATGTCAGGACGCAGTTTGAGAAATGGTGCCCGCACATTGTCGTGAGCGTACATCCGTTGACGCAGCATATCTTCGCGAGGATCCTCAGGGAATTGAATCTCACCGGCCAGGTACCGCTTGTTACGGTCGTTACCGACCCTTGTTATGGCTTTTGGAAAGGCTGGGCCTGCGATGAAGTCTCTCTCTACCTTGTCGCGAACGACGATGCGAGGCGACAGCTTATCGATTACGGCATTCCGGAAGACCGCATCAAGATCTCGGGCATGCCTGTCGATCCTAAGTTCCGCGAGGTTGACGAGGCAGACGCTCAGGTCGCAAGAAAGGCTTACGGGCTCGATCCTGACAAGTTTACGGTCTTCGTCAATGCCGGATGGGTCGGCGGCGGCAATATTCCGCAGATCTTTCGCGAGTTTGCCCGTGGCGAACTCGACGTTCAGGCGATCTTTCTCGCCGGCAAGAACGAGGACCTTCGGCGCGAGGCCGAGCAGATCGCCAAGACCGCGAAGTTTCCGATCAAGGTCATCGGCTATTCCGATGAGATCGAGAAACTTATGCAGTCGGCGAATATCATGGTCTCGAAGCTTGGCGGGCTTACGACCTTTGAGGCACTCGCCTGCCGCCTCCCGATCATTGCCGATGCGACGACGCCGCCCATGCCCCAAGAGGCTGGTACCGTTCAGCTTCTCGAGCAGCGCGGCGCCGGTGTACTTCTCAAGAAGAGCTCGGACATAGTGCCGACGATCCAAAACCTCATCACCGACCGGGCCCGTTACGTGTCGATGAAGGCCGCGACCGCAGGTATGACGATGCCCAACTCGACCGAGTCGATCATTCGCGAGATAAACGCACTTTGGACTCCTCAGGCTCAGGACGCGTCTGTCAGGGCGGCGGCGTAATTCAAGTCGCCTGACTTGTAAGCGAACGCCGTTTTCATTAACCTTTTCTTTTGCAATTTCGTACGAGATCACGGAGATAATCGATTGAGCCTCTTACTTGAAGGAAAACGTGCATTCGTGTCCGGCGGCACACGCGGCATCGGAGCCGCCATCTGCGAGGTGTTTGCCCGCGAAGGCGCTGATGTTGCATTCAACTACCATTCACGCGAGGACCTTGCCGAGGAGGTCATTAAGAAGATCGAATCCCACGGCAGGCGAGGCTTAGGATTCAAAGTCTCAGTGACCGATCGCGTCGGGATGAAGCACGTCGCCCGCGAGATCAAGGACGCGTGGGGCCCGATACAGATCCTCGTCAACAACGCCGCCGTTAACAAGGCCGATAATTTTGCTACGACGACCGACAGGTCATGGGATTGGGTCGTCGATACGAATGTGAACAGCCTGTTTGCCGTGACCAAACCGTTTTACAAGCAGATGCTTCGTGAACGCCACGGCCACATACTCAACATTACCTCTGTCGGTGCTATACGCAGCCTGCCAACATCGGTACATTACGCCACTTCGAAAGCGGCAATGATCGGGTTTACGAAATGCCTGTCGCGAGAGGCTGCAAATTTCGGTATTTCGGTCAACGCAATCGCGGCGGGTATCTTTGACACCGACCTCGGGCATTCCCTTCCCGAACGCCTTATCCAAATGCACGACTTTTGGGTGCCAAAGGGACGCAAAGGCGACCCGCATGAGCTGGCCGAATTTGCGGCATTCATGACTTCAGACCGCAATAGCTTTATGAGCGGCGAGATCGTGATCGTAGACGGCGGAGCGATCACCTAAGGGCCCTTTCCGGCTATTTCTCCAGCCGTTCCTTTGCCTTCTCAATAAACACACGGATCATTTCGGTGATCCGTTTCGTCATCTCGCTCGAGATCAAAGATTCGCCGGCGAGGCCCGCGAGGTAGTGCAGGTCGCGGGCGGATCTGCGGCGGAGTTCGACGACCTGGGAAAAGTGCACCATCGTCACATTCTTTGCCTTTTCGAGAAAATCGGCGCTGTAGCGGAGCAGGTTTTCGGCCTCGCTCCGCACGGGCGACCACTCGATGCGGTCGTCACTGCTTTCGGCCAGCTCCAGAGCGAACTTCTGCAGCATTTGGCCGACGACCGGGATCTCGGCCTGGACCTTCCAGTGAGCAATGCCTTTTGCGTCGATGTGCACCTGATCGACGCCGGGCATCAATTTAGCAAAATTGGTTATATCGGCAAAGAACTCACGGACCTGGTCGATACCGGACCTGATCTCAATGTCGTTCGAATAGCCGGCTTTAACAGTAAACATAGATCTTAAATTTGACTGGCACGGCCAGTCCTCGTTCAGAATACCCCATTGAAAGCGATCGCGTTAAAGAATTGCCTCGTCGTCGATCGCGTCATCCCGCGGAAGAACGGGTCCTCGCCAAAGAGCACGACGTGGCCTCCGCCCAGAGATTCGTCGATAACGTGCGACGTTCCCTTCAGCAGCCTCTCTGTATTGCCCTCCCACACGAATCCTGAGATGGTGAGCGGCTTTTTCGGGTTGGCGTCAAATACCAATGCATTCGTGCCCTCTTTTGAGTACCGGAAAAAGTATGCGCTCGCGATCAGCACCGGTACCTCATCCTTGTTCACGCCGTAATTGATATATGTCGTGCGATCGACCGTCGCACGAAAGATCGCACCCGGCAGAGCTTCAGGCAACTTGTTCGCATTGGCGGATGGGGACGCGATAGGCGGCAGTTCCGGTGCCTTTCCGTCGGTATGATCGGTCGGGAGTTCAACCGCCGCAGGCGACGGCGAAGCCGCAGGTGACGCGGACGACTTTGCGTCCTCGGTTACCTTGCCCTTTTGATCGTCGTCGTCGCTGCCGACCATCTTCGCCGATGTAAGGCCGACGTCCTTCAATGTCGCAAATACAGACGCTCCGCTGATCGTAACGATCGTGCCGCCGCCCGAGGCAAATTCCTTCAGCGCCGAAACGCCGCCGCCGCCAAACGAACTCATATACCGTCCGGCTGAGCCCTCTGGCAGGATCAGAACGTTGTAGTCCTTCAAACCTCCGCTGCGGATCGTCGCGATCGTCATCGGCGTGAATTTTATGCCATACTTGTCAAATGTCCACCAGATCGAGCCGTACGATTCCTGCGTGACGCCCTCATCCGCCGCGATCGCAATTTTTGGCTCTCGGAGCGAAATAACGGCCTCGCCGCCGACGCTCGTATCGCCTTCCTCCGAATAGCCGGAATTCACGGCAATAACGTTGACGCCCATTTCCGTTGCATATCGCGAGATCGCATCGTGGATCGAGTCGGGATTTCTCGAGACCCTCACGACAAAAGTCCCGGGACGCCAATTACGGCCTCCGGCATTCAACTGCCGCGTCGCGACGGCGATCTTATAGCCGTTCTGCAAAAGGCGCATTGCCATCGCACTCGTCGAATCGGTCTCGTACGGAATGATGTACGAGACTGACGCTCTGCCCGATACGCTGCCGCGTTTCACATTCGCCAGATGATCCGCATCGACCATTGCCCCGGGGACATTCGTATTCTCCTCGGTCCACCAGGCATCGATGCCGAACGCCAACGGCAGTGACCATGCCGTGATGTCGTAGAAACCGTAATCTTCCTTGGGCTGCCCTTTCCCTCTCATCTGGTTCCGCTTGAAGCGGGCCATGTTGTCATCGACGAACGCCTTGTCCTGCGGCGTATCTTGTTCGAGGATCGATTTGATGAATATCCTCTGAGGCTGGTCGAGATCGATGATGTACGAACCCGCCGGGAATGTCTTGGACGCCGAGGGAGCGTTCTTTTCCATGTACGTGTGCGCCGTCGGCGAGGTGAACGGCTGAGCCGCGACCTTGACCTCGATCTTAGAGAGCCTGAGTATCTCGATCACCTCGGCAGCCTTTACGCGGTCGGACGTCGGGTCGATCACGACGCGTTTGAGTTTCGAGCGTGCGTGGTCCGCCATGCCTTTCGCGCGGAAATCGTAAAAATCCTTGATCCGCTCGACCTTGTTCTTCGCGGTCGCTTCGAGCGTCGTCAGGGACGCAACAAAATGTTTCGCGATCGAGGAGCGGAACGTGACGATCGTACCGTCGTCGCGGGTCCAATTAAGGCCCTTAAAGCCGCCGCCGTCGGTCTCGTAGGTCATACCGGTCGCACCGTTTAGCGACGGGTACATATCCCAATATCCCGGGTAGAACGCGTCGAATACGTCCCGAACGTAGTAATCCCATTTGTTTCGGTCAAAGGCGGCCGAGTTTGCCCTCCCGTAAACGTCAAGCCATTTGTTGTACTGCGGCTGTGGCAAGTTAGGGTTGATCGGCAACGCGACCGGCGGAAAGAAATATTGGGACGGCTGACCGTGATGATCGACCGCAAGCTGTGCATTCCACTCTGCGTATGCCTTCTGCATATTCCGCGATTCCTTCTGGCTGAAGGTAAGCGTGTCGCGGTTAAGGTTGAAGCGGTAATGGCTGACGCGTCCCCAGATGGCCCACGGCTCACGGTGTTCGATAGCGTTGCGGTTCGGGTCGCC
>CAZJFB010000111.1:0-10099 GCA_964545145.1 uncultured Chloracidobacterium sp.
TCCGACTTTGTAGCAGAATTCCAGAAATGTAGCAGAATTCCAGAAATGTATCAGATTTCCGACTTTGTCGCAGATTTCCGATCGAGTCCTGTTCTGACGAGTTTTCCCGCGGAGCAGATTTTAGGTCGACATTACATTCATTTGCGCATCCAATTATGGTAAAAAGGTAAATTACGCCTTAATACGCGCAAGTTTTTTATTCGCAGTCTGCAAGGGAATTATCGTTAATGAGGAAGTACTTATTTCTATTGGGTCTCGTGGCCGCCGCGGCGTTTTGTGTGGTCAGTTTCCGGGCGCTTGCCCAGTCCGAGAAACCGGCCGATACCGACGCTCCGATGGTTTCCCCAAATCTGGTGATCAGCCAGATCCAGCCGGGAACGACCGCAAACGCCAACGACGAGTTCATCGAGATCCACAACAACAGTTCGTCGCCGGTCGATCTCAACGGCTATCGCGTCGTTTACCGCTCGCAGAACGGAACGAACGACGTTGGGCCGATGGCGGTTTGGTCAACCTCGACGATAATTCAGCCGGGCCAATATCTGCTGGTCGCGTCTACCTCGTATTCGGGTGCAGCGTCGCCCGATGTTACGTACAATCCGACGGTTTGCGCCTGCTCGCTCTCGGCGTCTAACGGCGGCCTCGCCATTCGTCAGGGCGATATGAATACGGGCACTATCATTGACGCGGTCGGTTGGGGAACGGGCTCGAACATCTTTGTCGAGGGGACGCGTACCGTCGCCCCGGGAAGCGGCAACAGCCAGATCCGCAAACAGGGCGGCTGTCAGGACACGGACAATAATGTTGACGATTTTGCCACGCAAACGCCCTTTGCACCGCGAAACACGTCGACCGCACCCGTGACATGCAGCGGCAGCGGCACGACGCTTTTTGCGGCGATGGCGTCAAACCCGGTCTCGGTCACACCGCCGGGAAATATTCTCTTGACGGTCACCGTGATCCCTGCGACAACTCCGCCAAGCACGGGCATCACGGTCACGGGCAACCTGACCAATATCGGCGGCTCAGCTACACAGACCTTCTTTGATAACGGGACCAACGGCGACGTCACGCCGGCGGACAACGTCTTTTCGTACCTCGCCACAGTGCCCGCGGGAACCAGCGGCGGCGTAAAGAATGTCACCGCCATTGCTCAGGACGCCCAGGCGCGCACCGCGAACACCAACACGAATGTCACCGTCAACGCTCCGGTCGGCGACGAAGATCCGCTGCTCTTTGGCAATCCGAGCAATGCGACGAGCGACGTCCAAAATGAGAACAACTACCTGATGCCGAAGCCGCAGTACACGCTCTCGTACAACCGTTCAAAGGCAACTCCGAATTGGGTAGCGTGGCGGTTGGATTCGACATGGATCGGTTCGGCGCCTCGCCAGGATGACTATCGCGAGGACCCGTCGCTGCCGGCCGGTTGGTACCGCGTGCAGGACAACGACTATTCGGGCTCGGGGTTTGACCGCGGCCATATGTGTCCTTCGGGCGACCGCACAAGATCGATACCTGATAATTCGGCGACCTTTCTCATGACCAATTTCATCCCACAGCTCGGGGAAAACAACCAGGGTCCGTGGAACGATCTGGAAAATTACCTACGCACACTCGCTCAGGCAGGCAGCGAGGTCTACATCATTTCCGGGCCTCAGGGCACACACCCGACGACCCCGACGATCGCGAGCGGGCGTATCGTGGTCCCGAACCTGACCTGGAAGGTAGTCCTCGTGCTGCCGAACGGCTCGAACGATCTGCAGCGTGTCACGCGATCGACCCGTGTTTTTGGCGTGATAATGTCAAACGTATCGATCACGCAGGGATCGCCGTGGCGAAATTACCGCGTAACGGTGGACCAGGTCGAGGCACTAACCGGTTATAACTTCTTCTCGAATATTCCTAAGAACACGCAGGAAATGATCGAAAGAAAGAGAGATACGCTTTAATGAAAAGAAATACCCTTAGGCTCGTACTCGGCTCGGCATTGGTTTTGGCGAGCAGCGTCTCGCTGTTTGCACAAAAGGACTATTCGATCGCAAGCGTTCAGGGCGACAAGAATATGTCGCCTCGCGAACGCGAGATCGTCCGCGTGACCGGCATCGTGACTGCCCGGACAAAGACGGGATTTTTTCTGCAAACGCCTGACGACAAGGTCGATAACAACCCGAACACCTCCGAGGGAATATTCATCTACACCCGCGACGAGCCTGCGGGCGAGGCGGCGATAGGCAATTTGGTGTCTGCGAGCGGTTCGGTGACAGAGTTTAGGCCGCGGGCAGAACCCGCCAGCCTGCCGATCACCGAGATCTCGATGCAGAAGGGCCGCGACCTCATCCAGGTGCTCGGCAAGGGAGTTGAACTGCCAAAACCGATCGTCCTGACCATCGAGGATTTTAAGCCGAACGCGATCGACCAATTGGAAAAGTACGAGGGCATGCGCGTCAACGTGCCGGAACTGACGGTCGTCGCCCCGACCAACGGCCGCGTCGATAACAAGAACAATACATCCGTCTCGGACGGCGTCTTTTACGGCGTGGTAAAGGGCCTGGCGAAACCGTTTCGCGAGCCGGGATACGATCTTTACGATTTCATCTTTCTAACTGACAAGGAAAAGGATGAGTTCAAGAAGAAGTATCCAAAAATGAAGCTCTTTGACGCGAATCCCGAGCGGCTTCGTATCGAGAGCGCCGCTCAGCTCGGTTCGCAGACCATCGACGTGCCTGCTTTGACCGAGCTAAAGAACATCACGGGCGTGCTGCATTACGCGTATCGGGCGTACGCGATACTGACCGACGCGGGCGCGCGCCCGTCGGTTTCGAGTTATCCGCGGCAGATCAATTTGCCGCCGGCAGGCGAGAGGCAATTTTCGGTCGCGGGGATGAACGTCGAAAACCTCTTTGACGATCAGGACGATCCGGACATTAAAGAAGATATTGTCACCGCCGAATCATTTGCCAAACGCCTTAAGAAGATCTCTGCCGGCATACGCGGCATAATGCAGTCGCCGGACGTCATCGGCGTAGTCGAGGCTGAGAACCTCTCGGTGCTCAAGCGGCTCGCTGAAAAGGTAAATGCCGACACCGAGGCCGCCGGCAAGCCGAATCCGCGCTACGAGGCATACCTGGTCGACGGAAACGACGGGCGAGGGATCGATGTAGGATTTCTGGTCAAATCGTCGCGCATCAAGGTCATCGAGACCAAGCAGCTCGGCAAGGCAGAAAAGTACAAGAATCCCAACACCGGCGAGGATAACTTCTTGAATGACCGGCCGCCGCTGATGCTGCGTGCGTCGTTCAACGATCCAAAAACGGGCCAGCCGTTCGAGTTCACGGTCGTGGCCAATCACTTAAAGTCGTTCCTGGGCTACGACGATCCTAAACAGCAGGACAATGTCAGGATGAAAAAGCGGCTTCAGGCCGAGTTTCTGGCGAAATTCGTTCAAGAACGGCAAAAGGCAAATCCGGCTGAAAAGATCATCCTTGTCGGCGATTTCAACGCATATCAGTTCAACGACGGCATCGTCGATCAGATCGGTACGATCAAGGGGAAACCGGCATCAAAGGACGAGGTGATGAATCCGTCGGACGACCTTGTCGATCCGGATATGATCGACCTGGTCGATCTGATCAACGCCGAACAGCGTTACTCGTACCGGTTTGACGGAAACGGACAGGTCCTCGACCACATCCTCATCACCAACTCGCTGATGAATTATGTTCACGGTTTTGGATACGCCCGGATGAATGCCGACTTTCCGGAGACATACCGTTCGGATGAGAATCGGCCCGAACGCTTTTCGGATCACGACGCGGCGGTAGCTTACTTCAATATTGATGAGCGGCCCGAGCCAAAACCGGCCGCGACGCCGAAGCCGTAACTACTTTTCAAGCAGGACCTGAGCGACGGCATGCTCGGCAGTGTGCGATATCGACACGTGAATGGCGGTTGCACCGCGTTCGTCGGCGATCCGCTTTGCCTCGCCCGAGACCCTGAGCGACGGCACGCCGTCAGCGTCCGTTTCGACCTCGATCTCCTGCCAGCCGATCTTGCCACGCCAGCCGGTCTTTATCGCCTTTAGAAACGCCTCTTTTGCTGCAAATCTGCCGGCGTACGACTGAGCGGCAGCTGCACCTTTGCTTTCACAGTACTGCCGTTCGGCCTCGGTAAAGACGCGCTCGGCGAAACGCGGAGTTCTGGCGACCGCTTCGCGGATGCGATAAACTTCAACAATGTCGATACCGATGGAAAGCACCATGGAAACTCCGTCCGAAGATAGAATTCTAACCGATTCGGGCTTTCGATGGCGAGATAACGGCGTGGTTAGGGTACTCGTCTGCGTCCCGCTCGAGGACGCCGGGTTTGTCAACGGCTTTTCGACACGGTCAGGCGGCGTCTCACCATTCCCCGAGGCGAGTCTTAATTTGGCAGGCTTTAATGAGGATGCGGCCGAAAATATCTATGAGAACCGACGTCGGTTCTTGTCCGTTTTCCCCGACGGCATCGAGCTTGCACTCGCATGGCAGGTCCATGGCGATTCGATCAGGCATGTCCGCGATGCGGACGACATCGGCGACTCAGAAGATCGTGCTGACGCCGTGGTGAGCGATTTCGCAGGCGTTCTCGCCGCCGTAAAGACCGCGGATTGCGTCCCCGTGCTGATCGGCGACCCCCGGACCGGTGCTTACGCGGCGGTGCACGCCGGCTGGCGAGGAACCGTCCTGTCGCTCGCGGCAAAGACGGTCGCGGAACTTGGCCGCGCATTCGGCACCAGTCCCGATCACCTGATCGCGGCTATCGGGCCGGCGGCGTGCGGTCGAAACTACGAAGTCGGGCAGGATGTCATCGACGATTTCCACGATAACTTTGGGAGCGAAAGCGGAGCTTACTTCACACCAACCCGCGAGGGCCACGCGTTGGTCGATCTGCACATGGCGAATCGAGACCAACTCATCGCCGCGGGCATCGCGGGTACGAATATCTTCACTGCACCATTCTGCACGATGGAGCGGCCGGACCTTTTCTTCTCGTACAGGTTGGAAAAGCAGAAGTTTGGCAAGACCGGACGTTTGCTGTCGGTCATCGGGCGTACTTAGTCATTTTTGCGAAACGCAACCTCGGCTCAAGACGTAACATCACAAATAGGCGAACATGCGGTCTATCCAGCTAAAGATGGCGATCGTTTCGGTCCTGCTCTTCGGGACCGTGATCTCGACGAGCGCGGCCGAGCCGTGGCTGAGGATCGAGACCGCTAATTTTGAGCTGATCGGCAATGCCTCGGAAACTGATATCCGCAATGTTGCCGGCAACCTCGAACGATTTCGCACCGCGGTCGCCCGCCTGATCAACCCGGCTGACAAGGGCGACGGCACGAAGGTCCGGGTCCTGGTCTTTCGCGACGCGGCGTCATTCAATCCTTTTAAGCCAAAACTTGCCGACGGCAGGCCGGACGAGATCGCGACCGGCTTTTTTCAGGCGGGCGAGGATGCGAGCTATATCGCCGTCTCAGCCGAGGGCGGTGGATTTGAGGCGATCTATCACGAATACACGCATTACCTTGTCAGCCGGCAGTTTCCCGGTGTGGAGGTCCCGCCATGGATCAACGAGGGGCTTGCCGAGTATCTCCAATCGTACGGCGTTGTCGATAGCACCGCGGTCGAATTTGGCCGCCCGCAGGCGCAGCACCTCAGGCTTTTGAGACAATCGCCGTTGATGCCGTGGGATGCATTCTTTAAGTTGGACACGTTTACGCTCTCGCAGTCGGGCAAGCACTCGCGCGGCGTCTTTTACGCGCAGGCATGGGCGCTGATGAGCTTTCTGATCAACCGTCAGCAAAACGCCGCGGACCTTGGTTCGCTGATCCAGAGGCTTTCGACCTCATCGGCAGGACGGATCGCAGGGCTCGACATCGCAGCCATCGACAAAGGCGTGAAAGACCTGGTCGCACGAACGGACCAGGCTTTCGTGCGAAGCCGTTTTCCGAGCGAGCCGGTGCAGATCGCGGGTGCCTCGGCGACGCTCGCCGAGCCTCTAAAGAACGCCTATTTAGGCGAGCTGCTGTATCTGCTGAAAGATCCAGCTGCCGACGGCTATCTCAGTCAGGCGTTGGCAGCGGAGCCGGAACTTCCCCTCGCGAATGCAACGCTTGGCCTGTTGAGGCTCCGCGAACGAAAATTTGACGACGCAAAGCGGTACTTGGAAAAGGCGGCGGTTCCCGCGCAAAGAAATTACCGCGTCTATTACTATCTCGCATACCTGATCAGCCGCGAATACGCTGACGAATTTGGCGGCATCTCGGACATCTCGGATCAGGCCGCCCAAAAGATGCGCGACTATCTCGCCATGTCGCTCGAACGCAAGCCTGACCTCGCCGAGGCCCATCGCCTGATCGCTGTCGTGGGTCTGGTTACCGGCGTCGGCATCGATGCCTCGCTCGCCTCGGCGCAGCGTGCTGCGGCCCTTGAGCCGTCAAAGCCCGAGCACGTCCTGCTTTCAGCACGGCTGCTGCTTCGGCTCGAACGTATCGCCGAGGCAAAGGCCGCCGCGGAACGCGTCGCCCGCATGAAGCCGGATCGCCTTCAGAAAAAAGACGCGGACGAGATCATCACGATCGCGAACGAGATCGAGCGAACGCGCTCGGAACGACGGATATCCGTCTCGGTCGAACCGGATGCTCCAAAGCTGAGAATTCTGAAATGGAAAGACCTCACACCCGCCGAGATCGCAAAGATCGAAGAAGAGCGAGAACTTAGTAATCTGAATCTACTGCTAGACCGGCCCGGCCCGACAGACAAGGTCGATGTAGGCACACTTACCGGAATGGCTTGCTCGGGCGGAAGGATCTTGTATCGCGTCGTGACTGCAAACGGCACTCTCAGGCTGACCGGGCGCCGCTTTGACGACCTTAAGTTAAGAGTACTGACGCAGGGCACCCGCACATTTGCGTTTAGATGCGATGGCGGTTTCCCGTCGGAAAAGGTAGCGGTCAGGTATCGGCCCGGTGAGCGGCGCGGCGACTCGGACGGTGTGCTGCTCTCGGTGGCGTTCGTGCCAAAGAATTTTAGGCTAAAGCCGCTCGACGAGATCGCTCGTGAACCGCTGGTGATAATCGAGGGCCGCCCGGCGAGCGACCTGAATTCGAACGCCACGACCGCGGCCGCGGAACAGGCAGAAATGGACCGCGTGCTGCGTGAGCAGCAGCTTCGCGATATCCAGGAAAGGCTTCGAATACCCGAGGAGGGCGAGACTCGCGTTATCGCGACACCGGAGTCGATCGTTTGTGCTGACGGAATATTGACCTTGAAAACAAAAGGCGCGACCGGGCCGCTCTACTTTCAATTTCCGATCACCGGAAAGATAGTCGTCAATTCCTTCACGCCCGAGACGGGCATCATCGACCTTACATGCCGCTCGACACCGCCGCCGGTGCCGGCAGTCTTTACGTACAAATCAAGCCCGGCGAAGGATGGCAAACTGTCGCTCGCCGCGATCGAATTCGTCCCGGGCTCGTTTCGTCTCAAGTGACCTATTTCACTTTTGCAGTTAGCTTGACCGGCTTTGACTTGGGCGGATAGCAAACCTCGTTGGTACACGCCTGATAGCGTACGGTGGCCTCGATCTCGACGGTCGGCTTTTGATAGCCTCGGGAAACGGTGACGTCGAAACTGAAAACGATGCGGCCTTCGTAGACATTCAGTGCCTTTTCCGAGAACTCGAACTTCTTGTTCATTCCGCGCGGATAGACGATGGTCCCGATCTTTACACCGCTGACCGGCGCGACCTTGACAGTGGTCGGGATCGCGTATTCGCTGCCGGGATCATTTGAATTTGTGTGAAGGTCATGCGGAATATCGAGGATCACGGTGGCACGAGCCTTCTTGCCGCGAGTGACCTCGCCTTTACCGATCGATCCGGTCACGGTTTGTGCTCCGACAGCCGAAAAACCGCCCACAACGAGCAAAATCGCCGCGACCGAAATAGTTCTAACGAGATTGGTCAACATATTCGCGTTATTTGAGCTCAAAACTGGCGAGCATTGCTTCGATGTCATGCATCGCCTCCTCGGTTGTGTCGGCAATTGCGACGACAGTGAAAACGAATACCCTGCCGCCACGCTCAGCTATCTTGAAGAGATTACGATACTCCACATCATTCACGGTCGAACGCGTTTCGATCAGACGGTATTTCGTATCTCCGATGATCTCGCTGATATCGTCGATCACCTGGTTGCCGGTACTCTTGCGGCGTTCGGACTGCTCCTTGACCGTTGAGCCCGGCACGACCGTCAATGTAACGTTGGCTCGCCTGACATTCTCGGCACCCGGACCGCCGAATTCCCTGGAATACGCTTCAAAAGCGTACTGCGGATCGCCATTGAGAACGTGAAGGAATCCGTCAGGTTTATTTACGACGAAATCCTCCGTCTCTACCGTCTCAGCCTCGAACGCCTTGGCCGTCGACCGTTTGATCTTGGTCGATGCGTAAACCATCAAGGCCACAAGGATGAGTCCGGGAATTAAAAGCTCCATAAGTTTTAAGTGCAAGAGTAAATGTGGGAAAAAGTGAGAAAGGATGCCGCCGCACGACGGCTCAACTTTTTCACATTTTCACCTTTACACTTTTTCACATTCAGGCAGCTTTTGCTGCCAACTGCCCGCACGCAGCATAAATATCGCGGCCGCGGGGCTGGCGAACGTATGCATCGACGCCGCGCGATTCCAAAATGCTCTTGAAACGGGCGACCTGATCGGGCGTCGAAGCGGTGTAATCGAGCTGTTCGGCACCGTTGTGCGGGATCAAATTGATCTTTACGCGATTCAATTGAAATCGCGACAAAAGGTCGGCCAGTTCTCTCGCGTCCTGATCTCGGTCATTGACGCCGCCGAGCATCACATATTCAAAAGTAAACCGCTCGCCACGCCGCAACGACGCCTCGAACTCCTTCGCCGCCTTCATCAGCTCAGCAAGGTCCCATTTCTTGTTGATCGGCATCAGCTTTTCACGAAGCTCGTCATTCGGTGCTGAGAGCGAGATCGCGAGATGCGGCCGGTCGTGAAGATTTGCGAGGTCGTAGATCCTCGGCACGATGCCGGCGGTCGAGACCGTGACGCGGTTTGGCACGATAAAAAGGCCATCCTTGTCCGCCATGATCCGCAACGCCGTGATCAGATTTTCAAAATTAAGGAACGGCTCGCCTGCTCCCATGCCGACAAGATTGGTGCCATGCGGCGTCTCGGCGCCAACACCGTAAACGTCATTTAGCACAATAATGATCTGCTCGACGATCTCACCAACGGTCAGATTGCGCAGCAGGCCAAGCTTTGCCGTCAGGCAGAAATCGCATTTGAGCGGACAGCCCGACTGCGACGAAAAACATATCGTATCGCGGCCTTCGCTTGGGATGAAAACCGTCTCGACCGGGTAGTTATCTGTCGTTTTCATCAAGTATCGCCGCGTACCGTCGGTCGAGACATATCTTGATTCGACGGTAAGGCGTGAGATATCGGCGGCTTCCTCGAGCCGGGCACGAAACTTCTTCGGCAGGTCGGTGATCTCGTCGAACGACCGCAGCCGCCGCTCGTGCACCGCCTTAAAGACCTGTGTCGCGCGGTACTTCGGCTCGCCGAGCGACAGCACAAGCTCCGCCAGTTCAGCTCGGCTTATTCCGGTGATGTGCAGCTTCTCGGTCACCCGAATATTTTATCGCATGGACGTGCCGCTGTCGCATCGGGCCCGCGGGCCGAGGCTGATGCCGATGTTGCACCTAACCAGGTCCGACATGCAAAAAGCAAAAAGCCCCGCCGTAGGAGCGGCGGGGCAAACAGCTGATCTCTCAGCTTTATGAAGAAGTCAGTCCCGGAAGGTCAGCGCCTGATCTGAAAACCTACCGAATAGACCGGTGTCGGACTTCCGGCAATGAAATTCAGCAGGTAGCTTCCAGTTCCCATTCCGGTCGTCTGCAAATTGAAGATGTAGCCGCCAAGAGCGGCGTCGTACCGGAAGTCGAAGTCGGGATTCGAGTTCCCGGCGTCGCCAAACTCCGTACTCGCCTGACTGCTGACCTGTATCACGCTGATCGCGTGCGGCAGCAACGCTG
>CAZJFB010000112.1:0-10070 GCA_964545145.1 uncultured Chloracidobacterium sp.
TGGAGTTCGGTTTTGCGAAGAAGGATCTCTGAGTATGCGGGAGATGACCGGATCGGCCCAGGATCACCGACTGCCTGAGAGAACGCGGCTGTCGCCGATATACCGAGCGTCACGATCAAAATACCCAATCGAATGACCGAATACATATTCATTCCCTTTTCGCCGCCTATACGTAGTAATGTCAAGTTGCAGCTACACACCAACACTCGCGGAACCGGCAGTAATATCGCACGAGGCAAACTCAAGGTCATGATCGCCGTCCGCCTCGACCATACCGTCGCCGAAGGTCTCTCGACGCTCAAGCGTTTCGAAGTAGATCGTAATATTATCCAAGATCTCCTCGGCTGAATGTGAGTGATAAAGCGTCTGGCGGAACTGAGCCCCTCCCACGAGCCCCTTGGTAAATTGGCCGGCAAGCTGCTTCATCTTGCCCAAAGCGACGATCTCTGGCATCTCTTCCCTGCACATCGAAAAGAACTCTAGGAGAACATCTTTCTTTTCCGTCACGTCAGGCTGGTATGGCTCTCGTCCGGCGAGAACATCGGCGAACTGGCGAAATATCCACGGATTTTGCATCGCACCGCGGCCGATCAGAATGCCATCGACGTCTGATTCGATCCATCGTTCCATGCCGTACTTTATCGTAGTGATATCACCGTTGCCCGAAACCGGAATACTGACCGCCTCTTTGACCTCGCGGATCCGATCCCAATTCGCTAGTCCCTTGTAGCCCTGTTCACGCGTGCGCCCGTGGACCTGAATGTGTTCGACGCCGCACTGCTCAGCCATCTTCGCGACATCGACGACATTGATCGAGGCTTCCGAATACCCCGTGCGAAGCTTCAACGTCAGCGGGATGGTGATCGACTTCTTGATCTCTTTGAGGATAGTCTCTAACAGTTTCGGCTCTCGAAGCAGGCCCGAGCCGCCGCCGTTCTTTACGACCTTTGGTGCCGGGCAGCCGCAATTAACGTCGAGAATATCGGCGCCCACTTCCTCTGCCATCTCGGCCCCCATCGCCATTCGCTCGGGCCGTCCGCCAAAGATCTGCACTGCGAACGGACGTTCCTCCTCGTCAAAGCGCATCTGCCGCTTCGATTTTGGATTGTGCCGCGTCAACCCTTCGACCGAGATAAATTCCGAAACGACCAGCCCGACACCGCCGCGCCGCTTGATCAGGCGGCGAAAAGTATAGTCGGTCACACCCGCCATCGGAGAGAGAATAAGCGGCGGATCTATGTCGATGTCCCTGATCTTAAAGGGTTTCACGAAAAACTTACAGACTCCCGGTTCTTAGCCACTATACTTTTCGATAAGCCTTTTCCTTTCCAACTCGTGGGGCTTATCCAGTTTGATCTCCAAGGTGGGATCTACCTTGTCCAATCGGAATTCCATCGATTCGCCGACACCAAGAAGCTTTATGTCGTTTCGAAATAGGGTGTCTATTTCAGGCGGACCATCGAGGGCCATTGAGCCGAATTGATAACGGCGGCCGCTGTACACGTCGATAGCAAACGTGCCGTCCAACCGAGAGAAGATGCGTCCGAACGAGATAACAAAATCAAAATCCAGATCCCAACACGCGATCCAAGCCCCGATGACCGGCTTCCCATCTGATGCCCATACCACCCGGCCCGTTATCCGAGTTTTGACCAATTCGGGAGGTAGCCTGAAGACCAACGCTTGAAAGACCGTGTCCGGCCTGATCTCAAAGACCTCCGCCTTTCGGCGGTTCTCTGTACTCGGGAAAAAAAATGTTGAATACGGAGAAAGCTCGGTGGGAAGATCGTTAAATTTCACGCTGAGCGTATAGGTACCCACGGGCACATCCCTGAAAGCAAATTTTCCCCGCTCATCGCTAACCGCGATCAGCCGCGAATCATTGACCAGGACTCCCGAGCCAACAGGAACTAACTGAAGTTCCATATGCTGCCTCGGTTTACCGTCCGACTTTAGAAGAGTGCCGGAGATAGTTGCCGGCGGGATCGCACGAGGCTTTTGAGCCGGGGCACCTACACAGAAAACTAGCCCGACAAGGCAAAACTGCAAGGAGCGGAGCAGCCATGATCGCGGGGTCGTTCTCATAATCCATCTAAGGGGGACCGTTCGATCCAGAAGCTAGGTTCCCAAAGCCAACGTGCCGAACGACGCCGCCTATTTACCTGCTCGCTTTAACTCAATGCCCGTCGCTTCAAACGAAACCTCGGTCACGGTTCCGTCGGCATTGCGGTTAGCGAACTTAGCTCCGTCCTCTTCGATCATATGATCGACCTGTGCCTTGGACAGAGTCTTGACCTGGACGGTTCCCTCGATGCGGGCCCATGCACCGGCAGATTCCAGAGGGATGAAGAACGAGTGGTCTTTCATCTTGATCCTTATGCTCTTGCTGTCCTTGTTCTCTGCGACCTCGGCCCAACAGCCTTCGGTCTTGCACGAACGGACGACCACGCCCTCAACGCGGACAGTCTTTCCGCTGAACTTCGACGGATCTGCAAGCACCTTGTTCAAAGATACCTTCTTCGAATTGCCTATCGCCGCTCCGCGTTTCAGATACGATGCTGTTGGGATCGACTCTGTCTTGTCCTTTTCTGTGGGCTTTGAGGCCTTCATTTCATCCGACTGGGCAAAAGCCGCCGCCGAAAACGCCATTACCAAACCAATTGATATGATGATCTTTTTCATAATTAGTACCCTATTCACTCCGTGATGATATGGCCAGCAAACTTGGATTATATCAGAGGTTTGCCTGCGTCGTACACGAGCCGTCCGCCAACAATAGTGCTAACCACCCGCACGCCGCGGATACGCGATACTGGTATCGAAAAGATGTCCTCAGACAGGATCACGAGGTCGGCAAGCTTGCCCGCCTCGATCGTGCCCTTCTCTGTTTCCTGAAACTCTGCGAACGCCGAACCGAGCGTGTACGCACGTACGGCATCCCCGACCGATATCGAACGCAGTCCGCTGTTTGCAGCCGCGTGGACCCCCAATAGCGGATCGAAGTCGGTTATCGAAGCGTCCGAGCCAAAAGCGACCATCGTTCCCGCCGCAAAAATCCTTCGATAGTCGTCACCATACGCCGGGCCGTTAAAGAACAAGTGCGGCTGCATAGAAGCAATAATGCCGGACCGCGATAATCGCAACAGGTCGGCGGGCCTGGCCCGGGCAAAATGTTCTACGCGAAGACGCCGGTCTCTACTCCCGTTCGAAGCGATCGCGGCCTCGAATGCGGATAGCATGTTAAGGTTCGCCGCCGGTCCTATTGCGTGGATCATTACCTGCAGTCCCGCACGATCAGCCTCGGCGACCTGTTGGCGCAATTCGGCGATCTCGTCATCGCTCCCGTCGGACATGCCCTTTACACAGCCGCCGCGCACCATCGGGTTTCCTGACTCTGCCTTCAAGCCGAGGGCGATTGACTTTCTGCGGTCGGCGAGGCCAATACACTCGTAAACGCGGACCTTGAGCTTCCCCGCCGCGTCAAGCCCTCGCAGAACGGCGAGCAGATCGTCCGAGTGAACGTCCTGCACGCTTGTCACCCCGAGCGATGCGGCGTAATTGCTAGCCGTCTCAATGATCTCGGGCCAGTTTTTCTCATGATCGACAGGTACGCGGCGACGAACCCGGTCTAGATCAACTCCTATCACGATACTGTCCGGCGGGGCAACGCCGCCGAGTTTCGCGGCAGCTAAATTGATCAACGCCAAACTGTAATCGGTCGAGTAGAGGAGCAGTGGATTTGCCGGGCTGACCGCATCGATATCAGCCGGTTTGGGAAAATTCCCGCGAACTGACGAATCCCATCCACGTGCCATTATCCAGCGCCCCTTAGGCAGGACTCGAGCAAAGTGAGCGATCTTGGCGAGCATTTCGCGACCCGAGCGAGCCTCTCGAAGATCGAGGTGCGAAAATGAGTTACCGATGCCGGCGAGATGAACATGCGCATCGTTAAAGCCTGGGATCACCAGCCTGCCGCCAGCGTCGATCACGCGTGTCTTTGAGGTAACGAATTGCTCAATCTCTCTATTTGTCCCGACCGAAACGATCCGGCCCGCCGCGACGGCGACCGCCTCGGCACGCGGCATTTGGCGGCCCATGGTGTGAATATTCGCATTCTTCAAAACAAGATCGGCCGCGGTTTGCCCCGCAGCCGATTGAAGAGAAACGAATGTCAGGCAGAATGAAAGTAAAAGCCTCACTTTCGTTCAAAAACTACCTTGCCGTCAACGATGGTCTTTAGCACCATAACGTCGCGGATCTTAATCGGATCGATCGTAAAGATATCGTCTGACAAGATGACAAGATCGGCGAGTTTGCCCACCTCAAGCGTCCCTTTCCACAGGTCCTGGAATTCGCCATATGCCGAGCCCCACGTAAAGGCACGCACTGTTTCGTCGACCGAGATCTTTTGCTCGGGGATCCATCCGTTCGGATTCTTGTCGTCCAGCGTTCGGCGTGTGACCGCGGCATAGACACCCCAGAGCGGATTCAGCGGAGCGACAGGCGAATCAGAGCCGAATGCCAGTACGCCGCCCGTGTCGAGGATCGTACGAAACGCATACGTACCTTTCAATCGCTCAGCATCAAGGCGCTTCCATGCCCAACGTCCGTCATCGATAATATGGAAGGGCTGCATCGAAGCGACGACCTTGAGCTTTCCAAACCGGGCAATGTCCTCCTGTCGAAGGTGCTGAGCATGCTCTATACGAAATCGCCGATCCCGAGCTCCATTGGCGGCCGCAGTCCGCTCGTAGATGTCAAGGACGGTCGCGTTCGCCTTATCGCCGATAGCGTGTATGTTGACCTGCAGCCCGGCCTTGTCGGCCCCAAGCACCAATTCCGGCGTCTTTGGTATCTCATCGCTGGCAAGGCCAGATGTCTTTGGATCGTCGAGATATGGTGCGAAGAACCAAGCGGTCGTCGAGCCCAGGCTGCCATCTGCGTAGCCCTTGAGACATCCTACGCGAAGCATCGGCGTGCCGAAGGCGTACCTGACACCAGTGCGTTCCCAACGCTTGTAGTCGCCAAGCGTCGAGCATCCGTAGATGCGCGTCTTGAGCTTACCCTGCCGCATCAATTCCTGATAAACGCCGACATCGGTCCCGGCGGAAACGTCCGTCACGCTTGTGACGCCGAGGCTGGCAGCATGCTCGGTCGCGGCTTGGGCGTATTCCATCTTTTCGTCCCACGATGAGTCAGGAATGACACGATAAATGTATGACATTGCCGCGTCCTTGAATACACCGGCAGGATTTCCGGCTGCGTCACGGACGATCAGGCCCCCGTCAACATCTTTTGTATCTTTATTTACGCCTGCCATTTTCATCGCCAGCGAATTCGCCAGAGCCATGTGGCCGTCGAGGCGATCGATAAAGACAGGATTATCCGGCGTAACCGCATCAATCAGAGCTGCCGTCGGCAGTTCGTTGGGCGTCCAATTTTCGTGGTCCCACTTTCCGCCGAGTATCCAACGGCCTTTTGGCAGTTTGGCAGCGAAATCCTTGATCCGCCTCACGAATTCGGCAGGTGTCTTGGCATCCCTTAGGTCAACGGACGAAAGCTGCTGGCCCGTCTCCATAAAATGGACATGAGCGTCGTTAAACCCGGGCACGACCGTCTTGCCGGCAGCGTCGATGACCCTCGTTTTTGGGCCGATCAGAGATCTCGTCTGGGCGTCCGATCCAATCGCAACGATCTTGCCGTTAAGCGTTGCGAGCGAGCGGGCGACGGTTCGCTTGGCGTCCATCGTGCGAATATTTGCGTTAGTTATCACCAGGTCCGCGGTCACAGTCTGTGAGAAGACCGGCACACCGGTGAGCAAAACAAAAAGAAGCAAGATTGTACGTTTCATAATGGAAAAGCGGTGATGCTAAGGATTATAGCACCACCGCCGAAAATCTTTGCCTACAGACGCCCCAATTACCGAACCTAAAGGTTAGAGAGCTAACTGAAGGACCACGCCGTCACGTCGGATGCGCAGGCTGCGGCCCGTGAAACCCGCGTCAAAGGTGCTGTTAACACCGACCGGAGCACCATTGACTGCCTCGATGATGTCCCCGGCCTTAAGGCCTGCTGCGGCAGCGGCTCCGGCCGCCGCACTTACGCGCCAGCCTGTGCCGGAATGTGTGGCCCTGACACCCATGGCCGCAAAAACCTCGCGGACCGAAAGCGAAGAGGTCTTCACGCCTCCGGAGTTACCGCCGGATGGAACCAAATTCTCGTCGCGAGGCGTCACTGAGTTCGCCTCGCGGACGGCCATATCGACTGAACCACCCGTCCGCTGCGCCGGTTTATTAGCTGCCGGAGACTTCTTAGGCGTCCCCGTAGTGTCTGCTGCGTTGACAGGCGGCTTTGCCGCAGCGACCTCGGTCGTCGGTGTCGATCCATGAGACGCGACAGCCTCGACGGTCGGCTGGGTTGCGGGAGTAACGAACGGGGGCCGGCTCTCGGCGACCACCGGGACTTTCATGTTCCCCTCCCGGTAAAGAGCGCTATAGCCGAAGTAGCCACCTACGGCGAACAACACCGCTGCCGGTACCGCAACGCGCACTGTCGCGGGAAACCACGACGGCCCGGAGGTCAACGGACGTCCCTGAGCGATGCGGGCACGCACGCGGATATCAAAATCGCCCGGCGGATCGACCCGTTTTAGTGAGTTGAGCAGAGCGGCGACGCGTTCCTCGCCGGCGTCGGCGAATTCGTCAGTTTTGTGGTCTTTGGTAGCCATCTATAAATAATGATCCAACTTCTCTTTCAACAGAGAGCGTCCGCGGCTGATCCGCGATTTTGTCGTGCCCAGGCCTAACTCCATGATCTGGGCGATCTCCTCGTACGTACGTCCGTCAATATCTCTTAAGACGACAGGGATGCGGTACTTTTCCGGCAGTGCGGCGATCGCCTTGCCGATCATGCGGCTCCTCTCGTCGTCAACCAGTTCGGCATCGGGACGAGGCCTGTCATCAGCGGGCTGAAATTCCGTATCGCTGCCCTCTTCGTTCTGAAACAGGCCGGTGAGAGAAAGCAGCCTCCGCCGCTTCCGTCGCCTGATCTCGCTTATCGCGAGGTTGGTGGCAATACGATAGATATATGTCGAAAAGGCAAAGCCAGTGTGGTACCTGTCGATCGCAAAGTAAACCCTTACAAAGGTTTCCTGGGCAAGATCGACCGCCTCTTCGTAGTCGTTCAAAAATCTATAGAGATAATTCGTTATCGGCCCGCGGTAACGCGACATTATCTCGCCAAAGGCAGCCTCGTCGCCGCTTTTGGTGGCTTCGATGAGCTGGTGGTCAGACAGTTTCTCGTCATGCATCGAGGATCTTCGTGCCCCCACGCGTCGAGTTGCTGCCATGTCGAAAGCCATACATTCATACTATTTAGACCAAACTTCCGTCTAAAAAACAAAGATCACCAACCGTATTTGAACACGCCCGGCCGCGTGATTTGTTGCAAATTCGGATAGCCGGGCGTTATCACTTACATATCGACCGCCTTTACCGTCATTACGAGGAAGATGGTACCGTTTGCTCCGGGCAGATTGAGGGTGCCGATCAAGGTCGGAGCGTTCTCGGCAAGGCCGACGCGATTCAGATTGAGCCCGATCGACTCGTAGTTGACGACGGCGATCGACTTTCCATTTTCGTCCTTGACCGTCGCACCCGTATTGACCGGAACACGGGCTCCAAAACGGAATGCCTGTGCCTGAAATCCTTGTCCGCCCCTGAGCGTCGGCAGATTTCGAAGGCTGGTGAGCGACCACTCTAAAAAAGACTGCGACCGAAGCTCGGCCTCCTGACCGAAAATATTCGACAGGCTCTTATACTCAAAATGTCCGTTGTTCGAGACGCGCCCAAGGAATGTGCTTGCGAGGCGATAGTTGTTAAAGGGCATGGCGGTCTTGAGGTGGCGGGTCACATCGGCAAGGTTTGCCGGAAGTTCGGTCTTTGCTCCCGCGTCGTTCGACCCTATCAGCAATTGTAGTTCGACGTCATAGCTTGGCTCGACGGTCAGCTTCGCTCCGTCCGGCTGGCCGTATGCGGCAAATACGGAAACAAGTACTATACACACGATAATAGATACCCTAGTAATTTTTCTCTGACTCATTTTCTTTACTCCGTAGATTTTCAAAATTGGGGACAGCAATGCCATTGCACATTTGACCTCGCGATTGGTTGCAAAAATGCACTTTGCCTTTCGCGGGTAACGGTTCAGGTAAGCAAAAAAATCTCTTGTAACCGCCTGTGTTAGTGTGTTAAATTTGTTTTTGCGGCTAGTGCGCCATCCTGCCGCCGCGTTGCCAGAACATTCTTACCCGATATACAATTTGATCGCGTCATTCCCGGACGCGGGTTGCGACACCACATGCCAGATACGCCATTCATATTGCAGGAACACCAGTTTTCGCGGCTTAAGACCGTGCTGGAAAGGCTTCGCGTCGAGTGCGCGGCCCGTGTGGTATTTCTGATAGACCGTGACGGCCAGCCGATAGCTTTCAGCGGCGAGATCGGCAACATGGACACGACCAGCTTTGCTTCACTGGCGGCGGGCAACGTCGCAGCTACAAGCTCGATGGCGAAGCTCATTGGTGAAGACAATTTCCCGGGCGTCATCCATGAGGGCGAACACGAGAGCATATTCATTTCGATCATCGGCCGCAGTTTGTTGGTCATCGTCTTCGACGAGCGTTCGACGCTGAGCCTCGTCAAGATCCGTACGAAGCGAGGCAGCTACGAGGTCGCGAGCATCCTCGACGAGGTGTCCGCAGAATCGGCCAACGCATACCACGTTGAGCAGAATTCGTTTTTTAGCGAGATCACTGACGAGGACATTGACAGCTTGTTTAGTTAGAAACGGCCAGTTACTTGTTACACTTCTATGACCTTTATCAACTACGCATCACGAGAGATCAACTGCAAGATCGTTTATTACGGTCCAGGACTGTGCGGCAAGACGACGAATCTGCAGTACATCTACGATTCGACCGCCCCGCAGGCAAAGGGCAAGCTCATCAGCCTGGCCACCGAGACCGACCGTACGCTGTTCTTTGACTTTATGCCGCTCGAACTCGGAACAGTGCGCGGCTTTAAGACGCGCTTTCATCTGTACACCGTTCCCGGGCAGGTCTATTACGATGCGTCAAGAAAGCTCATTCTCAAGGGCGTGGACGGCGTGGTCTTTGTCGCCGACAGTCAGGAAGAGCGCATGGACGCAAATATCGAGTCGCTCTACAACCTCGAGGAAAATCTCGGTTCGCAGGGCTACGATCTCAATAATATTCCATACGTGCTGCAGCTCAATAAACGCGATCTGCCGAACGTGATCCCGGCCGACGAACTTTCGAGCGAACTGCAACGCAAAGATGAACCGATCTTCGAGGCTGTAGCTACTAATGGCTCAGGCGTCTTTGACACCCTGAAGGCCGTTGCCAAACAGGTACTTACCGAGCTTCGCAAAGGCTAGTTTTGCCTGAAATTTTTGTGTGGTTTGAATGCCCGACGAGCTAGGCTCGCCGGGCATTCTTTGTGCATCAATCGAATTGTAGGTGGTAGTGACTTTCCGCTCGCGTTCTAGCAGTCAGCACGACGCACCGCGATCCCCTCAAGGTATTCTGAGAACACCCTCGTCGTTCCATCCTCTGCAACGTTGTTGGCGCACCATAGATCCTCAAGATCTCTCCTGAGCCTTGTCTGGCCGCCCGCATCAAGTGCGGCGAAGGCCTTCTGTGTCGGGCCGTAGAATCGGCGAAAATGCTCGACGGTCTCTTCCGGTTCGAACGGAAAGACGAACTCGGCCAAATGCCTCGTCAGACGAACATAGCTGATCCCCGCTGCAAATCTCTCCCTTACAGAAGCCTCGTCGCCCCAGAGTATCGGCGACGGCATGGCCGGCGGCGGCACGTGCTTGCCTGTCGTCTTGAACATCTGGCCGATGAAGCCTTCAGGCGTCCAATTGGCCATCGCGATCTTTCCGCCGGGACGGCAAACGCGGGCCAGTTCGCTCGCGACAACATCAGGCCGAGGAGCGAACATGGCTCCGAACATCGACATAACCACATCGAAGCTAGCGTCCCGGTA
>CAZJFB010000113.1:0-9970 GCA_964545145.1 uncultured Chloracidobacterium sp.
GTCGTCTTGAGGCCTTTTTGCCACGCGTACATATACATGGACGAGAGCTTGCCGATATTCGGGCTCTCCATAAACAGGTTGAGCGATGCCGACTGATCGATGAATGCTCCGCGGTCAGCCATCATGTCGATCAGTGAACGCATCGGTATTTCCCATGCGGTACGGTAGATCGCCTTAAGCTCGTCGTTGAATTCCTCAATGTCCTGCACCGAGCCTTCGGCGAGCTTGATCTTGTTGCGAATATCGTCCTTCCAAAGGCCGATCGCTTTTAGCTCTTTGACCAGATATTTGTTGATCTGGACAAAGTCTCCTGACAGCGTCTCGCGTTTGAATAGGTTCGACACCTGCGGCTCGATACACTCGTAACAGCCGGCTATCGACGCGATCGTTGCGGTCGGAGCGATAGCGATCATCAGCGAATTGCGAAGTCCTGTCTGCTTGATCTTTTCACGCAGCGAATCCCAACGCGGCATATCGTCGGGCGTTACGCCCCAGAAGTCGAACTGCAGGTCGCCTTGAGCGGCCCTCGTCTCAATGAACGCCGGATGTGCTCCGCGCTCGACGGCGAGGTCAGACGACGCATCGAGGGCGGCGTAATAGATCTCTTCCTGTATTTTCGCCGAGATCTTGCGCGCCTCGTCCGAGTCGAACGGCAGCCGAAGCTGAAAGAAAACGTCCTGCAGGCCCATCAGCCCCAGGCCAATATTGCGCCAGCGATTGTTCGAGTATGCCGTCGAGTCGATCGCGTAGTAGTTGAGGTCGATCACGCGGTCTAATTGGCGTACAGCAAGACGCACGTTGCGGCGAAGTTTGTCGTAATCGATCTGCCCGTCCTTGACGTATCGAGCCGCATTTATCGAGCCGAGATTGCAAACCGCTGTCTCGCTTTCGCTCGTCACCTCGATGATCTCGGTGCAGAGATTCGACAGGTGAACGACATTTTCGGGCCGGGCGGTCTGGTTAGATTTGCGGTTCGACGAATCCTTGAACGTCATCCAGCCGTTGCCGGTCTGGGCCATCGTGCGCATCATCTTGGCGTAGAGCTCGCGGGCCTGCACCTGACGCATGAGGAGGCCTTCTTCCTCCGCCTTGACGTATGCGGCCTCAAACTCTTCGCCGTACAGGTCGGGGAAATTCGGCACGACCTTCGGGTCAAAGAGCGACCATACGCCGTCGGCCTGGACCCGTTTCATAAAGAGGTCGGGGATCCAGTTGGCGAGATTCAGGTTATGAGTGCGGCGAGCTTCGTCGCCGGTGTTGTCGCGGAGTTCGAGAAAGTCCTCGATATCGGCGTGCCAGGTCTCGAGATATACACAGCATGCGCCCTTGCGCTTGCCGCCCTGATTTACCGCCGCTACCGACGAATCAAGCGTCTTGAGCCACGGCACAATGCCGTTCGAATGCCCGTTGGTGCCGCGGATCAGCGAGCCCTGAGAACGTACCCGATGATAGGCGATCCCGATGCCGCCAGAAAACTTTGAGAGCATGGCGACATCGGAATACTTGCGGTAAATACTATCGAGGCTGTCCTGCGGGCTATCGAGCAGGAAGCACGAAGACAATTGCTCGTGCTTGGTGCCCGAGTTGAAGAGCGTGGGTGTCGACGGAACGTATTCGAGCGACGAGAACAGGTTGTAAAGGTCGATCGCCTCGTGAGGCGTTTCGGCCAGGCCGCATGCGACACGCATCCAGAAGAACTGCGGCGACTCGATGACGTCGCGAGTGACCGGATTCTTGAGCAGATATCGATCGTAGAGCGTTCGCAGGCCAAAGAATTCGAAAAGGTCGTTACGTGTCTGGTCGATAGCGTCGTTGAGCTTGCGGCTGTTGTCGGTGACGAACTGGATCACGCGCTCATTGACGAGGCCTTCCTTATATCCAAAGGCGATCGACTGTGAGAACGAGTGGATCTCCTGATTGCGAACTTCCTTTTCGACGTACTGGTTGAGCAGTCGGGCAGCGACACGCGAATACTCGGGCTCTTCAAATATCAGGCTCGCGGCAGTCTGGATCGACAACTTATCGAGCTCTTTGGTGGTCGCACCGTCATAAAGCCCGCTGATCGTCTTGGTCGCGATCCTCATGACATCGACGTTAGGCAGCGTCGCAGTGCAGCGTGAGATCGCCCGGACGATCTTATTGATATCGACCGGCTCCAGTGAGCCGTTTCGCTTGCGGACCTGCATTGTGGTCTGCGTTGCCGTGTCCGATTGTCGTGCTGCCGCTGTGCCGCTCTGGCCTAAGTAATTGTCCATTTTCGTCGTCAATGCCCCACTGCGTTATGAATCGTTTCGTAACGCCAAAGAGTCTTCTCGTGAAAAAAAGAGAGAGAAACCCCCACGAGCCCGCTTAGCCGAAGCCAAAAAGCGAAGCCGCTTTTTCACTCATTTAGTTTGATTAAACCGGCATGGATCGAACCGCCGGTAGCTTAGTGGATATAGACTATATTGTGTCCAAATCCGATTGTCAACACAAAATGTAGTGGTTTTAAAACTTTCTGCTAACCCCAATATTTGCAATATTTAGTGCGCGACGGCTAATGGAATGGGTTAAATAGTGCGCAACATTTTAGTAACGTCTTCGAATACAACGATTTAGGTGTCAGCGAACCACTTTTTGGGACGCAAAAAGATCTTGATCCGGGTAATTCGGCTGTCAAAGAGACATAAATTTCCGGCGTCATGAACATACGAAGACAATAGCACACAATGTGCTACATGTCAAGCAAAATTTCATAGGTGAAACGACACTAATTGTCGCCGACAACAAGTTCGTCGTAGCCGAACTGCACATTGTCCGGCAGCAGTTTGGAGTCGCGTTCGTGCAGTATGTCGTGATTCAGGTGTGTGAGAAACGCCCGCTTTGGCCTGAGGTCGTCAATGTAGGCAAGAGCTTCCTCGAGACAAAGGTGCGTCGAGTGCGGCTTGATGCGAACGCAGTCGAGTACGAGAACGTCGAGGTCCCGCAGCCCGTCCATCGATTCGGGAGGGATGACCTTGAGATCGGTCGCATACGCGAAATCGTTGAACCGGTACGCGATCACCGGCAGTTTGCCATGTATGACCTCGAGCGGCGTGATGGTCAGGTCATCGCCGACCATGAAGGGAGCATTGTGAATGACGGTGTGCGGCACGAGCTGCGGCAGTCCGCCGCCGAAATGGGTCGGCTCGAATATATACTGAAAGATCCGCCGAAGGTCGGTCCATGCCGGTTCGTTGGCGTAGACGCCCATCGCTCCATGACGAAAATTGAAGGGCCTGATGTCGTCGAGGCCAAACACATGATCGACGTGGCAATGTGTTATCAGGACGGCGTCGAGATGACTGAGGCCGACGCGAAGCGCCTGCTGACGAAAGTCGATCGACGTGTCGACGAGGACCTTTGTTTCACGGTGCTCGATCAGGACCGAGACACGCAGGCGTTTGTCACGCGGATCGTCGGAGAGACACGTTTCACAGTCGCAGCCGATCGATGGGACGCCGGTCGATGTACCTGTGCCGAGAAACGTGAGTTTCATAAATGACCAGCCAGAGAAAGGACAGGGGACACTGAGATAGATCGAACCTTGTCTCAGTGATCTCTGTGCTCTTTGTGGCTATCTCTTCCCTAAGATATCGTCACCCGAGAATTTTGCCGCCGCCTGGGCCTTCAGCTTCTCTTCGGTAGCGCGGACCATTTGGACGTACTGCATCCTGAGGTCGCCAAGCAGGGCATCGACCAGGCGTGCCTCTTTGGGATGCAGATTGCCCTTGGTCTTGTCCTTGATCATGGCGAGAACGTCGAGCCAATATTTGCCCGACTCGAGATCGAGCGAGCGTTTGCCCGTAGCGGGATGCGGCACTGCGCCGAGGGCCGCCGCGGCATTTGTTGCCAGCGTAGACAGAAAATTTACAAAGCTTGCCGGGTCGTCGGCTCCCGGAAGCTCGCCATCGTCTTCTCGGAGGTCTTCCTCCGGAATGTCCTCGATCCTCGCCTCTGCAGCCGGAGCCTGAGGTGCGGCAGGGGGCGCAGCCGGCTTCGGTTCGGGTGCGGGCTCGAGAGTAACGCCCTCTTTCAACGAGCCGTCAGGATTGAACTTTCGGCGATCCGCGACCTTAAAGGTTACCTCGTCCTGATTATCTTCTTTTCCTATCATTGATTAGATTCTACCATCACGCCGAAATCACTTTCCAGACTGTCAACAATGGCGAGACTTGCTAGACTATTGCAATATGTCACAGACCTTTGACGAACTTGTCGCCGTAATGGCGAAGCTGCGTGCTCCCGGCGGCTGCCCATGGGACCATGAACAGACATACGCGTCGCTCTCGCAATACCTGCTCGAAGAGGCGTACGAGACATTTGACGCTATCCAGGAGGCCGATGCGACGGGCGACACAGCAAACCTGCGCGAGGAACTCGGCGATCTGCTGCTCCAGGTCGTCTTCCACTCGACTATCGGCGCCGAGCGGGGCGATTTTACGATCGACGATGTGTCGGCCGGCGTAACGCAGAAGCTGATACTTCGCCACCCGCACGTATTCGGCGACAAAAAGCTCTCGCGTGCACAGGATGTTCTCGACAACTGGGACAAGCTAAAGGCAGACGAACGTGCAGCGTCGGGCAAGGCCGAAAAAGAGCTCGATTCGATACTCGACGAAGTGCCGATACACTTTCCGGGCCTGCTCGAGGCCCTTAAGGTCACCAAAAAAGCCGCAAAGGTCGGTTTCGACTGGGAAAATAAGGACCAGATCTTCGCCAAGCTCGATGAAGAGACGGCCGAGCTTCGTGCCGCGATCGAAAGCGGCGATATCGAGCACGCCGGCGAAGAGATCGGCGACCTGCTGTTCGTCATCGTCAATCTTGCACGGCACCTCGACATTGAGCCCGAGACGGCGCTCAAGAAGACCAATCGAAAATTCAGGAAGCGATTCAAGTTCATCGAAGACCATTTGAAGCTGAATGGAAGATCGCTCGAGGAGTCGAACCTCGAAGAAATGGACTCGCTCTGGGAACGGGCAAAGGCAGAGACCGCGTAACGATTACTCGGCGAACATCTCCTGCAGACGGTCAATGACCGCTTTTCTCGCCGGCCTTCCGATCTCGCCAATGTGTTTGACCAGCCTGTTTTTGTCGACCGCCCGGAGCTGATCGAGGATGATCGACCGCTCGGCGTTGAGCAGATCGATAGGGATATGCGTCGGGTAGCTGCCGCCGCGGGACGAGATCGGAGCGATCACGACGTGGCCGACGTGGCGATTCATCTCGTCGGGTGAGATGACGACCGCCGGTCGCGTGTTCTTTGCCTCTCTGGCCGGTACGTCGTCCAGATTGACCAGATAAACCTCAAATCGCTTCACCATTGCCACCCCTTTTTATCAAAACCGGTACCTGAGCGGTCATTTGCCAGTTCGTCATCCTCATTCTCGGCCATTGCCTTGAACGCCTCGTTCCAACCCGATCGCGGTCGCTGGATATTCCGGATAAGGATGCCGTCCGGGTGAAGCTCGAGATCAACTTCGCCGGAAATGCCTGTTTCCTCGAGCAGAGCCTTGGGTATGCGAATCCCCTGGGAGTTTCCGATCTGAATGATCTGGCATTTCATAATTACATCGTAATTACGTCTAAGTTGTGAGTCAACCGATCTTTTCTACGCCGTTCATATACGGCTGCAGGATCTCAGGGACCAGAATGCTGCCGTCCGCCTGCTGATAATTCTCAAGGACCGCTATCCATGTGCGTCCGACGGCGAGCCCCGATCCGTTAAGTGTATGAACGAATTCCGGTTTTCCGCCGCCGGCACGTCGAAAGCGCGTGTTCATCCGGCGTGCCTGAAAGTCCCCGCAATTCGAACAGCTCGAGATCTCGCGGTACGTCTTCTGACTAGGCAGCCAGACCTCGATATCGTAGGTCTTCCGTGCACCGAAGCCCATATCGCCGGTCGAGAGCACGACGGTGCGATAGGGAAGATCAAGCATTTGAAGAATACGTTCGGCGTTCGCGGTCAGCTTTTCGTGCTCATCTTCGGAGTCCTCTGGACGGCAGATCTTAACAAGCTCGACCTTTTCGAACTGGTGCTGGCGTATCAGTCCGCGGGTGTCACGTCCGTAGCTGCCGGCCTCGCTCCGAAAGCACATCGTATATGCCGTGTAGTGTTTGGGCAGGTCTGACTCGTCAAATATCTCGCCCGCGTGATAATTGGTTACCGGCACCTCAGCGGTCGGGATGAGTGCAAAAGCTCGCTCGTCGCGGACGTGGAAAAGGTCCTCTTCAAATTTCGGCAGCTGGTTTGTGCCAAAGAGTGCGGTCCTGTTGACCAAGTACGGCGGCAGCGTCTCGGTATAGCCATGTTCGGATGTGTGCACCTCGAGCATGAAATTTACGAGTGCCCGCTCGAGCCGAGCTCCCATTCCATTAAGGATGGCGAAGCGGGAACCGGAGATCTTCGACGCACGCTCCAGGTCGAGGATGCCGAGATCGGTGCCGAGATCGACGTGGTCTTTTGGTTCGAAATCGAATTCACGCGGCGTGCCCCATCGGCGAACCTCTATATTGGCGGATTCGTCAGCACCGACCGGAACGTCGCCCGCGGGAATATTGGGCAGCCCGGCCAGCAGGTCGCGCATGGCCGTGTCAGCCTCGTCGCGTAATCGTTCGAGCTCTGCCTGCTTGTCCTTGAGGCCGGCTACCTCCGCCTTTTTGGCCTCGGCCTCGTCACGCTTACCGGCCTGCATCAATGCCCCGATCTCTTTGCTCGCCGAGTTGCGCAGCTGGTTGACAGCGTCGGCCTCGCCATTGACGCGACGGCGCTCGGCATCGAGCTCGACAAAGGTGTCGAGCAGGTCGGCAGGGAAATTACGGCCCGCGAGGGCCGCCCTTACCGTGTCGAGATTTTCTCTAACAAAATTTACGTCCAACATTAATTTCTTTTTGCCGCAATGCCTTCGACGGCCCTTGCTAACCTTCGTGCACGCGTCTCGGGTGCCTTTGCCTCGGCGACGCTGCGGGCATATTCCTTTCTGTGCGTGTAGCTCATTGCGTCCCAGGTTTCTGTTAACTCGGCGGCCTGGAGTGCCGCGGCCAGATCGGCGGGGACATCGACGACGCGCTCAGCGATATCTCTCTCTAATGTAATTACAATGTTGTCACCGGCGGAGATCGCGGCCCGCTCGCGAAACTCCTTCGGGATACCGAGCATATACTTGCCGCCCATTCGCACGATCGAGCCGCGATACTCGGCTCCGTTCACTACGGCTTTCACTGGGACGCGTTTTGCTCCAAACACCGCCTCAACATCAAACGGAATTTCGATGCCGGTCGCCTCAAGCTTTTCGTGCTTGGCAAGCGTCGCCTCAAATGTTTGTTTATCAGTCATTATTGACCTAAAATCTAATATTTGCCGCACGGCAAGAGACGTAACGAATTTAACAAACATCAGTATGGCAAACAAAATTCGCAAGGCCGTTTTCCCCGCAGCGGGGCTTGGGACGCGCTTTCTGCCGGCGACAAAGGCGTCGCCAAAGGAAATGCTGCCGCTCGTCGACAAACCCCTGATCCAATACGCGGTGGAGGAAGCGGTCGCCAGCGGGATCGAGTCCATCCTGATAATTACCGGCCGCGACAAGAGCGCGATCGAGAATCACTTCGACATCTCGTTCGAGATGGAGCAGATGCTCAAGTCGCGCGGCAAACACGAGCTTTTCGAACAGGTGCGAGCCGTTTCGGATATCGCACAGGTCTCTTACACGCGTCAGAAAGAAGCTCTGGGACTGGGCCACGCCATTTACCAAGCGAAGGACTTTGTCGGCAACGAGCCGTTTGCCGCCTTGCTCGCTGACGACATCGTCGATGCCGAGAAACCCGCGCTTCAACAGATGGTCGAGGTCTATGAGAAGTACGACGCTCCCGTGATCGCCACGATGCAGGTCGAGGGTGAAGCGATATCGCGGTTCGGCGTGATCGATGCCGACGAGGTCGAGCCGAACGTTTACCGCATCAATGACATGGTCGAAAAACCGGCTTACAAAGATGCTCCGTCGGATCTGGCGATCATTGGCCGTTATATCTTCACGCCGGATATCTTCGAGGCGATCGAGAGGACCGAGCCGGGCTCAGGCGGCGAGATACAAATAACCGACGCGATGCGTTTGCTGCTTAAGACGCGTCCATTCTATGCCGTCAAGCTCGAGGGCCGACGTCATGACGCCGGCGACAAACTCGGATTCCTGATCGCTACGGTCGAGCTTGCTCTAAAGCGAGAGGACCTCGGCGGCGAGTTTCGCGAGTACTTGAAGTCGCTCGATCTTGGGACGTAAATTAGGCCGGCTGAAGATCGGCAGGCGTACGACTCTGATCACTGCGTACGGGCCTCCCGGCCGACGGAGCGCGTCCCAAGACCGATCTGCAGTACCAACAGCATCCCAACAGCCGCAAGCAAGACGTACATTCCGGAGTGCAGGCTGCCCGTCCTGTCAGAGATAAATCCGATCAGCCATGTCGATGACGCCGCGCCGAGCGTGCCGCATATAAAGAGCGGTGTCGCCCGGCGGGTGGCGGTCGGTCCGAATGTATGTGAGAAGCGAGCCACATTTGTCGGAAATATCCATGACGTCCCAAAACCGGCAATCGTCGCCCCGAGGCTCAGGAGCAATACACTCGACGCCGAGAGTATAACGCCCATTCCAAGCAGTACGATCAGCAAACCGAGCATCAGCATTCGATTCTCGTTCAGGAACTTGAAAAGAAGAGGTGCAAATCCGCGTCCCAAAACAAAGAACGAGAAATAGAGCAGCGTCGGTGAGATCCAGCTTACAAGCGGTTCGCCTGGGACGCGCTCGGTATAGGTCGTCATCCAGCCTCCGATCCCGCTTTCAAATCCGACATGGACAAAATTGAAGAGTGCGATAAGCCAGGCTATCGGCGTTGACCAGATCGGAGTGTTGTCGGGGCCTGCGTCCCAGGATCCGTCCGCCTCTTTTTCGCGTCCACTTCCCAGCAGCATCAGGCCCGCCGCCATAATGAGAAGTGGAATTGCGAGAATGTAAGTCGTCAGTCCAAGTTGATCGTGCGTCCCAAAAAGATCGACGAAGGGTTTGCAGACGATGGCTCCGACGCCCCAGCAAAAATTCAATACGCTCAAAGCCGATCCCGCCCGCTCGCGGCTCATTTCGAGAATGAGCATATTTATCGACGGCAGCGTCAGGCCGATCCCGATCCCGTTCACCGCAAACCCGACGAGGCATACCGAAAAGACATCGATGTTCATCATCAGGATGCCCGCTGCCATCAGTACCGTTCCGAACAGTGTCGCGGCAAAATAATTGTCGCGTTTTGCAAAATGACTTGTCAGGAATGTTCCGGCGAGTGAACCCGCGAATTGCGCCGGGAAAAAATAGCTGACCATCAGGTCATTAAGCGAAAAGTGTTTTGCTAGTATCGGCAGGACCTGTCCGATCAGTACCGTCGTGATCCCCGAAAGAAAAAAGATCACGTGCAGCACTATCCGTCGGGCCAGGGACACATCAGCTTGCGGCATAAGTTGCTATTGTTGCAAGTTGCGTCCCAGGAAGGAAAGTGAAAACGCGAAAAAGTGAAAAGGTGCAAGTGCAACTTTGCGTCCCAAAGATCCCGTTCCATGTCTGCGGGCTCCACCGAAACTTGACCGCAGATCGGACGAATGACTCGATCGGATTACAAATGGCTTTGCGTCCCAAGACCTACCCTCATCGATCCGGCACATCTGCATTTGTCTCTCCGTTTGGCCCCATTGACCGAACTCAACCGGACCTGCCAAAATTCAGTTTTCAAATATCTACAGCTTTCGCTCGAAAGCGAAACAAAATAACTCTCTCAACCCTCGGCAAACGCCCACCTTCGTCTGCCACCATCACACTAGTTCAAAAGATCCGGTATTGGAAGACCAGAATTCCGACTTTGCAGCAGAATTCCAGAAATGTATCAGAATTCCAGAAATGTAGCAGAATTCCAGAAA
>CAZJFB010000114.1:0-9759 GCA_964545145.1 uncultured Chloracidobacterium sp.
CACAGGATTTTAAGTCCTGGGCGTCTACCAATTCCGCCACCCCAGCACGAAGAAGAGATTACCACCCGCGCCCGACTGTTTCAATAATGCGTATGCTATGATTTAGCCGGAGATACCCTTAGACCGGATATGGAGCAATACACGTGGATCTTATGGATGGTGCTCGGCGTCGGGCTGATCATCGCCGAGATCTTTACGCTTGGGTTCGTGCTTCTGTGGTTCGGGATCGGCGCCGTCGCAGCCGCGTTTGTCGGGCTGCTGGGCGGCGGCATGCTGCTTCAGTTCCTGGTCTTCGCGATCATCTCGATAGCTCTCACGGCAATGTCGAGGACCATCTTTGCAAATTACTTTTCTCATTCAGACACTGACCGGGTCAAGACCGGCGTGGAAGCCCTGCCGGGCAAGATCGGTACGGTCACGGCGGCGAGCAAGGGTGCGCTGAGCGAGGGGGCAGTAAAGGTTTACGGCTCGACGTGGACCGCGTTTCCGGTCGATGGCGAAAGCGAACTTATCGAGGGTGAAAAGGTCGAAGTCGTAGAGGTCAGGGGTTCGTCGATCTACGTTCGTCGAGTAACAAATGAACTGCCCGAGTGGAGAAATGGCTAAGGTATCTCGGCCGTATCCTGCTCTTCCTGGGTTTGATCGGCCGTGTCGTGGATTCCGCCGAGATCGAGCAATTCGAGCTTAACGCCTTCCTCTGTAGCTTCCGGAAGTTCATCTCCCGTAAATTTTGCTATTACGACGGTAATATTATCTTCCCCGCCGTTGTCGTTCGCTCGTTTTACAAGCTCGGCACAGGCCCCCTGAAGCTGATCGAAATGATCGAGCACCATCTGCTGTATCTCGCCCGCACTGACCTTGTTGGACAGGCCGTCGCTGCAGATCACGAAAACATCGTTACGGTGCGGTGCCACACGGGCTGAGACAGGATATATCTCGTTCTGTGCACCGAGTGCCTGAAGGATGACGTTCTTCAGCGTATGCGTCTCAGCTTCTTCGGGTGAGATCTGCTGGGCGTCGATCAATTGCTGAACGAGAGACTGGTCCTTGGTCACCTGATAGATCCTGCCGCCCCGGACAAGATATGCCCGGCTGTCGCCGACCTGAATGATGTCCGCGGCCTGAGGCGTTACGCCGACACCCGTGAAGGTGGCTCCCATTCCCTGGAATTGTGGATCGGTGCGTCCCTGTGTGTGGATCAGATAGTTGGCAAATACGGTCGCGTCGTATAGCCGCGAGATCAGGTAATGGTCTTGCTCCTCGGGAGTGAGTGTGTGGTCTGTGTCGTGGTCGAGCAGCTTTTCGCTGACGGTCTCGACCGCCATCGTGCTTGCGACCTCGCCGGCGAGGGCGCCGCCCATTCCGTCCGAAACGGCCATCACGACACCGTTGCCGTCTATCTCGAACCTTTGAGATTCGATCACGAATTCACCGTCGGCCTGCGAACTGGTCCATGCCTTCTCCTTAGAGATGTTGAGAACGAGGTAGTTGTCCTCGTTGCCCTTTCGGACCCGGCCTATATGCGATGTGGCGTGTATTTCAACGGTGAACATAAACAACAAGCGTAATTTTCAAAGTTTAGCGATTCGTCAGGTTTTTTCAACCTGTGCCGAACGAAGTTGTTACGCGCTCAGTGCCTGATCAAGGTCCGCAATGATGTCCTCAACGTCTTCGATCCCGACCGAGATCCTGACCAAACCGTCAGTGATGCCTAGTTTAGCACGTGTTTCCTCAGGTACGGACGCGTGCGTCATCGACGCGGGATGCGATATCAGGCTCTCAACGCCGCCGAGGCTCTCGCCCAGCGTGCAGAGCTTTACACCCTCGAGCACCTTTCGTGCGTTGTCGATCGAGCCCGTTTCAAATGACACCATTCCGCCAAAGCCGCTCTGCTGACGCTTCGCCAGTTCGTGCTGCGGGTGCGAGACCAGGCCGGGATAATATACCTTTTCGACGCGCGGATGTTCAGCAAGGAAATTTGCCACCACACGGCCGTTCTTGTCGTGAGCTTCCATTCGAACAGCGAGGGTCTTGGTACCGCGAAGCACGAGGAACGAATCGAAGGGCGACAAGATCGCACCGACGCTGTTCTGAACAAATCCGATCCACTCGGCATCTTTCTCATCATTGAGAGCAACGAATCCGCCAACGCTGTCCGAGTGGCCGTTGAGATATTTTGTCGTCGAGTGGACCACGATATCTACACCATGTTCGATCGGCCGCTGAAAATATGGCGACATGAACGTATTGTCGCAAACGACCTTTGCCCCGCGAGAGTGTGCGAGGTCCGAGACCGCCTTAAGATCGGTCACAGTCATCACCGGATTGGTCGGCGTCTCGACAAAGACCATTTTGGTGTTCGGCTTGAAGGCACGCTCGAGATCAGAGACGTCCGATGTGTCTGCAAGATCAAATTCGACACCGTAGTCTCGCAGTATCCTGTTGAACAACCGGAACGTGCCGCCGTACGTGTTGTCCCCTAGAATGACATGATCGCCGCTCTTGACGAGCTTAAGGGTCGTATCGATCGCCGACATTCCGGAGGCGAACGCAAAGCCGAAACGCGCACCTTCGAGGGCGGCGATATTCTTCTCCAATGCGCTGCGGGTCGGATTCTGAGTGCGTGCATACTCGTAACCCTTGTGCCTGCCGAGGCCGTCCTGAGCGTAGGTAGATGTCTGATAGATCGGCACGCTGACGGCGCCTGTCGTAGGATCCGGTTCGTTGCCTGCGTGTATTGCGACGGTAGAAAAGCCCATAACTGACTGGTTGCCTAAAACTCCTTATTTTAGCTTATTTTCGCCCAAGTCGGCTAATAGATAGCGGAGTCAGCGGGCGGCCTTTGGTTCGAATGCGGCGATCTTGTCCTCATGCCGAAGCGAGAGGCCAAAATCATCGAGTCCGTTCAGGTTGCAGTGACACCTAAATTCATTGATCTCGAACGATGGGGTTGGCAGGTCGTATCGGATATCGGATGATCCTCGATATCTATTGCTGATTTTGTCCTCCTTGCCGTTATAAGTTCGGCGACCGCCAGTAGGTTATGCAAAGCCAGATATGATAATCTGAGGTCACTTCTTAACACGTTTCGAATGGATATCAATCAACTCGAGGTCTTGGTAACAGTCGCGAGAGAACGAAGCTTTTCGCGCGCCGCCGAGGTGCTCGATCGCACACAGCCGGCGATCAGCCAGGCGATCCGTCGGCTCGAGGCGGAGGTCGGCGAACGGCTCTTCGACCGATCTTCCAAAGACGGCACGCTCACCTTCGCCGGTGAAGTGCTGCTTGCCTACGCCAAGCAGATGCTCAACCTTAGGCACAGTGCAGAGCTTGCCCTGACCGAGATGCGTGACCTTCGGCACGGAAAGGTCTCGATCAGTGCGAATGAACATACCGTCTTTTACCTCCTGCCGGTGATCGAGGAATTTCGCCGCCGTCATCCGCTAATTAAGATCGAGGTCCAACGCGGCGTAGCCAGCCGCATACCGAAGCAGATCACGGCACGCGAGGTCGAGCTCGGGGTCATTTCCTTTACGCCAAATGACGATTCGATCAGGGCTGTCCCGGTCATGGATGACGAACTTGTATTTGTCGTTTCTCCAAGCCACGAATTCGCGTCGAGAAGGGAAGTATCTGTAAAGGAACTTGGTGACCAAATATTTGTCGCGCATAATGCTCCTTCTCCGTACCGCCGCCGTGTGATCGAGGCGTTTGAAAAACATAAGACAAAGCTCAATATCGCTATCGAATTGCCGTCGCTCGAGGCCATCAAGCGAATGGTCGAGCGAGGCGTCGGCGTCGCCCTTGTGCCCAGGCTTTCGGCAAATGCCGAGATCGCGTCGGGCCGCCTGAAGGCTCTATCCGTAAAAGGCCTGAAACTCGAGAGAAAGCTGAACATCGTTTATCGCCGAAACTCGGAGCTTTCGCACGCGGCAAAAGAGTTTCTGGCGGTTGCCAGAGAACTCGGCCGCAAGCGCTGAAAAGGGCTATGTTATGGAAAGCGAATGGGTTAGAATGTGAGCAAGTTTTTAGTACATTCTGCATACAACAATAAAGAAAAATGGCTGAAATAGATCTTACAGACGCGCGAGCGGCCTCCGAACGACGCGGATCCGACCGTAAGAAGCTGATCATAGATGTCCGATTTGAGGGCGGCGACGGGACCGGCATCGCAAACACCCGGGACATTGGTTCCGGCGGGCTGTATATGACGACGACCGCCATGCTCGACATCGGGACCCCGATAATGATGTCGATGAGCCTCGGCGAACGCACTTTGAATCTGAATGGCGTTGTCGTCTACTCAGATCCGGGCCACGGAGTCGGGGTGAGATTTCGTGACCTGAGCGAGGCGGATGAGAGCTTTCTGACCGAGGAATTGGACCTTTCATAAGAGCAAAATATGTTCGATCAGTTTACGCTGGGCATCGAAGAAGAATTTCAGATCGTTGATCCGGAAACCCGCGAGCTAAAGTCGCACGTCTCTGAGATCCTGGACGAAGGCAAGCTGCTTCTCGGCGAAAAGATCAAGCCCGAGATGATCCAGTCGATGATCGAGGTCGGTACGGGCGTGTGTGCCAACATTCAGGAGGCCCGTGAAGATATCACAAAGCTGCGCTGCATCATTTCCGATCTTGCAAGCAGAAAGGGAATGGCCATCGTGGCAGCCTCAACACATCCTTTCTCGAAATGGTCCGAGCAGGAGATCTACGACGGCGATCGCTATAAACTGCTGGTCGACGAACTCCAGATGGTCGCACGCAGCCTGCTGATCTTTGGCGTTCACGTCCACGTCGGCGTGCCTGACCTCGAGCGGCGGATACAGATCATGAATGCGGCCCGGTATTTTCTGCCGCATGTGCTTGCGATGACGACATCGTCGCCGTTCTGGCTCGGGCATAATACTGGTCTCAAGTCATACCGCTCAGAGGTGTTCAAAAAGTTTCCGCGGACCGAGATCCCCGACCATTTCGAGTCGTACCCGCAGTATCAGGCATACGTCGATCTGCTGGTAAAGATGCACTGCATACAGGATGGGTCAAAGATCTGGTGGGACGTTCGTCCGCACTACAAGTTCCCGACCCTGGAGTTTCGCGTCTGCGACATTCCGACCCGAGTGGACGATACGATCGCCGTTGCGGCACTCTTCCAGGCGATCGTCGCCAAGCTCCACCTCCTTACCGACAGTAATCTTGGCTTCCGTATCTATCATCGGCGGCTCATCCTCGAAAACAAATGGCGTGCGATCCGTTACGGCCTTGACGGCAAACTCCTTGATCTCGGCAAGCAGAAAGAAGTGCCGGTCAAGGACCTCATAAAAGAACTTCTGGATTTTGTCGATGACGTCGTCGACCCGCTGGGTTCTCGTGATGAGATCAACCATATTTACACCATCCTCGAGCGTGGCACCTCGGCCGACGATCAGTTGAGAACGTACGAGCAGACCGGCGGCGACTTCAACGCTGTCGTCGATATGCTGATGAAGAACACTCTCGAGAACGTCCCCGAACGCTGTTTCGACTAGATCGGCCAAGACCTTTGATGGCCCGATTAAACATGTCCTCATACCTGCAGATCACTCCTTGCCATAACTGTTTAACCTAGTTAAAAATTCCTAGACAGTGTCAAACGCTACATGCTAAAATGACATAGACTGGAGTAGCCTGCCCGGCTTGCTCATTGGCCATATTGGCCTGTTCGGATCAGGGGGACCGAGGCGTTGACGACGACAAAACTAAACTCTCAAAGCGGCGTATCGATCATGGAAGTGCTGATCGTCCTTGTGATCGCCGCGATACTTGTTACTGCGTCCGTCGCTATGTTTGGGCGCTCGACCGATGTGCTTCAGCGGCAGAATGCCGCCCGTTCGTTCAAGAATTTTCTTGAGCGGGCCCGTTTTGACTCTGTCAAAAGACGTGCCACCGTCCCTGCTCAACAGGCCACGTTGAGAATAATCAACGCCTCATCCTTCAGCTATACGATCGACCTTAACCAGAACGGACGGATCGATGACCCGAGCGAGACCGTTACAGTTAATGTCGGCATCCTCGGCAACGTACAGATCACCGGCACAAATTTTGTTTTTCCGGTGACAATTCGGTTCGACCAACGCGGGCAGACGACAGCAGTAAATGGTGCAGCGGCGACCATTACTCCGATCATATATTTCTGCAACGGCAGCTGTACCCCGTCGACGGCAACCGCAGAGAATTCGAACATTGTGTACCTTTCTCCAACGGGCACGGTCGCGATGCTACGCGGCGGAGACACTTTGCCGACATTTGAAAACCCGTCTGTTACCACCATCGCGAACGACGCGTCGGTAAACCCGCTTCTGGTCGAATGGCAGCCAAGCGGCGGAAGCCCGAGCCCGACACCGACGCCGAACGGTACTCCAACGCCAACGTCGACTCCGACATCGACTCCCACGGCGACCCCGACGGCGACGCCTTGGTCGTCACCGACAGCGACACCGACAGCGACTCCTTGGGCGTCACCGACGAGCACGCCAACGGCGACCCCGACAGCGACCCCGACAGCGACGCCCACGCCGACGGCATCACCAACACCACCGGTTTGCCAATCCGGACAGGCCGTAACGCTGCCCTGCCGGTGCATCTCGCCGATGTGGGTTCGGTCAAACGGGAAGTGCAGGTAAGAGCAGGGCATAGACATTTATAACTACCCACAAATGACAAGGGAGATCGAAAATTCGACAAACGACCGCCGGGCGAACTCGCTAGAGGCAGGCTTCACGCTCGTCGAGACGACCTGCGCAATGGTGATCATATTGGTCGCACTGCTCGGCGTGGCGTTTTCGTTCACATACGCTATCAACTACAACGCGGGTAACCAGTCTCGCTCGCAGGCCCTCGCGGTCCTCCAACAAGAGGTCGAGCAGATGCGGGCCGCAAAGTTTACGCCAACCGTCACGGATGCAACACTTGCCGGCGGCACGCAGGCGACCCGAGCCGTCATGACGCCGACCGGGACGCGGTTTGCGGTTCTCGTTTCGGTTGACAATGATCCGTTCACCGCCGGCATACAAACCGACACCGACGTTCCGAGCCCGACCCTTAAAGAGGTGAGGATCACGACGCAACTTGCCAGTCCCAGCCCGGGTTGGCAGACCGCTGTGCCATCGACGATCGTTCTTAGGAGGGTGAGGGCGAATTAAGTTATGAGAAATAGGTCCTCCCCCAGATCCGCAGCCGGATTTTCGCTGATCGAACTCATGATCGCGATGACGATCATGCTCTTGTTGCTCGGTATCGTGTCGTCGCTGCTTTCCCGGTCGTATAGCGTCCGCAGCCGTGAGAGCCAGAGGACCGACGCTTTGACGTCGGCCCAGGCAGCTCTTAACGTGATCTCGAGAGAGATCGCGAACGGCGGATTTGGCATCTATGAGGGAACCAATACACGATTTGCGAGTAACGGAATAGTTACTGCAGATTCCACAAGCAGCCGCATCAGGATAAGGTCGAACGTGTTGAACAGCGGCGTACCCGGCGACGGCTCGTCGACCGCCCTCAGGACCAATCAGCCTGGCGAAGACATCACATATTTCTTTGATGCTGCGTCTGACTCGATCATTCGGTACGATCCCAACGACACGCCGCAGACGTCGGTAGTGGTCAATCGGATAAGCGATGTGACATTCCAATACTTCGACTATGTCGGTACAAACTCGACCGGGGTGCTGGCATCGACGCCTTCGATGAATACCGGGCGTGTGCGGATCACCGTTATGGTCCAGCTTGACCCTGTGGCGGGACAGCCAAACCCGCTCGACGTGCAATTTACGTCCGACGTTACACTTAGAAATTCTAATTACATGCTCAACCAGTATTAAAGCCCTCATAGGTGACCGAGATGCAAGATATAGTGCAAACGCCGAAAAAGAACCGCGACAGCGAAAAGGGAGCCGCCATGGTCATGGCCCTGCTCGTGTCGTTCCTTCTACTGGTGGCGAGTGCCGGCCTTCTCTTGGAGTCGGCCCTGAATACGCAGAATGTGTCCGACTCGACTGCGGAGCAGCAAGCCTATAACGCTGCAGAGAGCGGCATCCAGTCGGCGGTCAACGTCCTTCGCGGCAATGTTGCCCCAAATCCGTTGCTGGACTCGACCAAGCCCGCAACGGATGATGCCAACCAGATCACTTTTGTAAAAGCCCTGCGGCTCTCCAGCTCGAACCTTTCGACCGACACATCGACCGTTCCGCGACTTTCTCGCTGGATGCAGTACAACGGCACGTGTAACGATCGGGTCATCATGGGGACGGCTACATGCAATCTGCAGAGCGGTTATGGCTTTTCGGTCGTTGTTTCAGATCCGGACAATACGGGCAGTCAGGTCTCGTACGCGACAACGGGACGTCTATTCGAGAGCGACTCGCTCGACCCGACACAAAAGACCTACGGCACGGGTGCTAACAAGCTGATAGTCAAGTACTACCCGACCTCGGTCACAGATCTTAATGTCAGCGCCGGCCCGGCTAACACAGACTTTGGCAAGTTTGTCCTCACGATCATGGGCACGGGAGCGTCGATCCCGGCATTCAACCGCTTTGAGATCACGATCCAGATGACAAAGCCGTACGTTGCCCGCCGAGTGATCCGCGGTTACATTGAGACAAATTCAGCTCCCGGAAACCCGCCAAAGATCATCTTTGACGCCCAGACATTTACTCTCATGGGCAGTACGATGAGGCTGAATTTTGCGTGGGGACTGCCGACGAATGTCGCTATCATGGGCCCGCCTCAGCGATACGGTTACGAAGCGACGATGACCGGCAACTCGACGGGCGCCGACAACGTGATCACCGGGACGATAGACTCGCCCGAGCCGACGCGACTTTTGATAAGGTCGGTGGGCTATGGCCCTCGCGGATCGCAGAAACGGCTCGAGGCCATTATCCAAAAGGATTCGTTCAACGGGCTCTCGGCACCGGCGACGCTGACACTTGTCGGTCCGCCGAGCACGGCAAGCCCGGCGTCAACCTTCATGTTCGACCCCGGTTCGTCGAATGTAACAGTGTACTCGGGTGACGATGCCGTATCGACGGACATTATCCCGCCGATCGGGACGACAAATCCTACAAATCTGAATACTGTCGAGGACTCTGTGTCCGGGTTGCCTCCGCATCCATTCAATGGAACGGTTATTGGTTCGCCATCAGACATCTCCAACGAGATACCCGACTGGCTCGCCTCGCCCTACGCCGTCGATGCGATCGTGAATCAACTCGCAATGGTGGCCAGGTCATCCGGACGGTTCTTTGCGAGCGGCGTTCAGCCTACGACCTTCGGCAACAATGCCGCGGCGACCGGCATTACGTTTTGTGACGGCAACTGTGAGTTTAGCGGAAACGGCGGCGGGATAATGGTCGTCACAGGCAAACTTACTTTGAATGGCAACTTCAGTTTTAACGGACTGATCCTCGTAACCGGAACCGCCGGAGTCGACCGTTCGGGCGGCGGTAACGGTACGATCCAGGGGAACATCATCATCTCACCGTATGTGGGAAGTCGAGTCGAGGACGGCGTAAGCCCGACGACGACGGCAGGCTTTTTGTCGCCGCAGTACAATCTCTCGGGAGGCGGTAACTCGACCGTGGTTTACAACTCGAACAGCGTCGCGGGCGGCATGGTCGCGGTCAGTAATTTCGTGCTCGGCGTAGCTGAGAAATAGGCGTCCGGGATCTCCTGGGACGCATTAGATATGGCCCTGTCCGTGTATCGCGGGCAGGGCCGATCTGTT
>CAZJFB010000115.1:0-5304 GCA_964545145.1 uncultured Chloracidobacterium sp.
CCGTTGCGGATGTCGATCTCAGCCTTGCGAATGTTGGCAGGCATGGCCCAGTCGCCATTCCATTCCGGGTGCAGGCGAAGAGCTTCTTTCATAAAGTCCGCCCAGACGGGCATCGCCGAATCAGAACCTTTCATTCCCAGGTCGTCGCCGTTGTCAAAGCCGACATAGACGACGCAAACGATCTCGGGTGTAAAGCCAGCGAACCAGCCGTCTCGCGACGTACCGGTCTTCCCTGCGTACGCGGTTTTGCCCGGCTGATTGCGAAATCCCCAGCCCTGGACCTGCGCGGCCGTACCGCGATTAATGACGTCCTTCATCATGTCGTTCATGATGTACGCAACGTCGGGCCGAACGACGTTCTTCTTGTCCGGTGTCGACTGGACCGTGGTGCGGCCGTCGCCCGAGGTTATCCGCGTGATCGGCGTCGGCAGAACGCGGTCGCCGAGATTTGCGAACATCGTATAGGCGGTTGCAACCTGCAGCGGGGTCGCCTCTGCTGTACCGAGAGCCATCGAGGGATATGCTTTTTCGACCTTTGGCATGCCTGCCTTGGCGGCGAAATTCATGACCTTGCCCACGTTGAGCGACATCGCAATATCGACCGTGATGACGTTTTTGCTCTTAACGAGGGCGTCCCGCAGGGTTGTCTCTTTGTTCGAAAAGAAATCGCCAAAGTTGCCGGGCGAGTAGGTCTCGTTCCCGAAGGTGAAGGTCTTCTTTTCGTCCTTGAAGACAGTCGCTGCCGTAAACTGCCGGGTGCTCGAGTCGTAAGCCGAGTTGATCGCAGCAGCATAAACAAAGGGCTTAAATACCGAGCCCGGCTGACGCTGAGCATCGGTCGCCCGATTGAACTGATTCGCCAGATAGTCGCGGCCGCCGACCATCGCCACGATCTCACCTGTTTTTGGACGGATCGCGACGAGCGCAGCGTTCAGCGTGCCCGGCTCCTTTTTAGGGAACTTCTTGTCGAGGGCTGCGAGCCGTTTACTTACGGTCTCGTAAGCGATCCGCTGAAGATCGGGGTCGATCGATGTGTAAACCCGAAGGTGCTGCAGAGCTTCGGGGTCGTTAACGACCTTTGGCAGTTCCTCGATCGCGTACTGCGAGAAGTACGGCATTCCCTGCAGGTCTTTTGTATTCGATATCTGCTTCAGCTCAATGGGTACGGTTCGTGCCGATGCCAGTTGATCCGCAGAGATCTCGCCTGCCTCGACCATGGATTCAAGGACCTGATTGCGGCGTTCCTTGACGCGGTCGGGATTCTTGTAAGGGTTGTAGCGGTTCGGACTGCGGATGATGCCCGCGAGAAATGCCGCCTCGGGCAGTGTCAACTGCGACACATCCTTGCCGAAGTATGCATTCGAAGCCTCTCCGACACCGTAGATCGAGACGCCCGATTGCTGGCCGAGATAGATCTGGTTGGCGTAAAGCGTAAAAATTTCCTGCTTGGTGAGGCGAGTCTCGAGAATGATCGACATATACGCCTCAGTGATCTTTCGCTCCCAGGTCTGCTCTCGGGTAAGCAGAAGGTTCTTGACCAGCTGCTGCGTGATCGACGACCCGCCCTGATTGGCTATCGGCGAATTTTCGTCACCCTCGTATCGGCGCCAAAAAGCTCGAGCGATCCCGCGAACATTGATGCCGTAATGCTCAAAGAATGCGCGATCCTCGGTCACGGTTATCGCCTTGATCAGATTTGGCGGAAGATCGTTGAACGTGACTGTCTTTCGCCGACCATCGCCCTCGGCGGCGATCGAACTCAGTATCTTTGGTTCGAGCTTCGCTTCCCTTACCTCCGTATTCGAGGTTCGGTCGCCGATGGCAGCCACGCTCTTGCCGTCTTTACTGAATTTGACGGACAACGCGGGAAACACTTTCGCCCCGTCGATCGTCCCTGTCATTCCGGGCTCGATGCCTAGCACATCGCCATCGACTGCGTATCGGCTGCGCGACTGGTCGGCCTGATTATTTCGTTCGATGTAGCCGGCAGATTTTAGGTATTCGATGAGCTCCGGCATCGAGGTGTCTTCGCCCACTTTTAGGGTTTTCGGTGCGGAATAGATGCCTGCAGTCGCAGTGTAAACCTCGCCGCTGAGCAGCTTTCGATCGATCCTGTCTGAGAACTCGAACCAGAAATACGCAAACGTGACGAATACGCCCAAAAGAAGAAACGCAGCGATCGAAATGGTCCATACATTAAAGACCGCCTTCAACATTCGCTTGAACCGTGACGGCGGCGGCTCTTGATACGAGGACGCACGCCGGGCCTTGACCCACCCCTTGGGCGGCATCTTCGAGCGTGAACTTTTTGTTGGCAGATTATCCTGCATCCGGGGTTGGAGATCAGGGGAGCGAAGTGAGATTATCGACTTCAGAGAGCGCCGCTAATTAGTTTAGCGATTTTTCGCCGTTCCTGTCGAACAAATTCTTGTCGATGTCACGAACGTTAGCCACAAATCTCAGCCAGATCGCCCGACGAAGACTGACGCTTGCGGCAGTCGTCGTGGCAACGATGATAGTGGTTGGCGGTGCCGGCTTTCGCTATTTCGAGGGATTCTCATGGCTCGACAGCATTTATACGGCGGCTCAAACGGTTACGACCGTCGGCTATGGCGATCTCACTCCGGTAACTCCTCAAGGCCGGTTTTTTGCGATAATTTTGATGCTTACCGGTGCCGGCACGGTCCTGTACGCTCTGACCTTACTGGCGCAGGCCGTCATTCAGTCCGAGATTGTTGAAGCCTATGGCAAAAAGGCGAAGATGAAAGAGATAGAGAAACTTCGTGACCATTACATTGTCTGCGGCGCTGGCCGGGTGGGCAGGCGTATTATTAGAAACCTTCAGAAGCAGAGCTTGCCACACGTGATCATCGAGACCGACGAGAGAAAGCTCGCCGATCTCGATTTGACCAGCACTCAAGTCCTGTTGGGCGACGCCACCTCAGAGGAGAATCTGATGACTGCCGGCGTCAAATATGCTCGCGGACTGGCGAGCTGCCTGCCTGACGACGCCGCCAACGTTTACGTTGTACTGACTGCCCGCGGTTTGAATTCCGGACTTCACATCGTCTCACGTGCCGTTGAGGAACAGGCCGAACCGACGCTTATCCGCGCAGGTGCGAGCCGAGTGGTGGCCCCCACTATCATCGGCAGCCAGTCGATGGCTCGAGCTCTCTTGAAGCCCGCTATCGCCGATTTCATGGACTCGATCGTTGCCGAATCCCTCGATCTCGTTTTCGAAGAGGTTGCGATCGATCAGCAATCGCCCTACGCAGACAAATACCTTAGGGACACTAACCTATTGAGCGAACTGAGCTTGATCGTCGTCGCGATAAGACGTAAAGATGGCGAACTGACATTTCACCCAAACGGTGACACGCGCATCGAGGACGGCGACTTGCTTATCGTTATAGGTAAGGCCGAGTCGGTGCACCGGCTAATCGAGGCCAACAACAAATGAAGATCCTTGTAACTGGCGGCTCCGGATATTTGGGCACACATGTTAAGCGCATTTTGGGCGCCGACGATCTTTCGCGGCGTTCTGGCCGTGATATTTTGGTTCCGGAAGACGCGAAGTTGGCGGCTGATTATGACGTCGTCATACATCTCGCAGGTCACCTCGATAAGTCACCCGATGCGGCCGAACAGGTCTTTCAAACCAATGTTCAGGGTACGATAAATTTGCTTCGGGAAGTAAAAAAGGACGCAGTGTTCATTTTTGCGTCCACTAAGGACGTTTACGGCCGTTTTGCAGATAATTACGCTGAGGTTCCCGAGACATGCCAGACTTTCTATGCCGGCCAATCGGCGCTCGAATGGTCAAAACTTATAGCCGAAAGATACGTCGAATACTATGCTGCGACACGGGGCTTTAGGTCGTGTATCTTCCGTCTTTCTACGGTTTACGCCCCAAATACCGAGGGGAATACACCTAATTTCGTTGGTCATTTTGTCGATGCACTTAATAAAGGAGAACGACTGCGGCTGCCTGGCGGCGGCCTGCCGCGACGGGACCTCATGCACGTTGCCGACCTTTGCTCTGCATGCACGGCGTTCTCGGACTCAATAATTCGGTATGGCACCTATAATCTCGGCGGCGGCAGTGAAAATGCGGCTTCGCTGACGGAGATCGTTAATATACTCGAGCAAGTATCCGGCCTGCAGGCTGTTATCGATGAGGAGCATCCGTTTCCGTCGCCGATCCCGTTCAATTACGTATCCGATCTCAGCCTGATACGCCAGGAACTAGGCTGGAAACCCGAGGTCAGTCTTGAAGTCGGTTTGATAACCCTATTTCATTCGTGAAAATACTCGTTCGCGGCACAAATTGGATCGGGGACGCCGTGATGTCGGTGCCGGCGTTGCGTGAACTTCGCCGGATATTTCCAGATGCTCGGATAACTCTCCACACGCGGTCTTGGGCAGAAGGGCTTTTTCGGGATGTCGATTTCATCGATGAGCTTGTCACCTTCGATAAACACAGGTGGAAGATCAAAGACGTTTACGATAATTCTCAGTTTCTTAAGGAGGATGGCTACGACCTCGCCGTCCTTTTGCCAAACTCCTTTGAATCAGCAATTACGTCATTCCTGACCCGCATTCCGCGACGGGTCGGCTACAACAAGGACATTCGCGGCCTGTTACTCACTGACCCGGTTCCCGTACCCGAATGGAAGCATCGGCGGCACGAAGTTTACTATTACCTGAATCTTGTCGCTGAGGTGGAGAAGCGGGTTCTCGGACGCGAAACAGTCGGTTCGTACGAGCCAAATATCAGCCTCGGTATCTCGGATGAACGCCAGACCGCGGCACGTGAGATGCTTGCCGCTCACGGAGTCGATCTCACCAAAAAAACCGTAGCACTTGGGGTCGGCTCAACAAATTCCGTCGCCAAAAGATGGCCGGCCGACCATTTCGCTAAACTTAATGATTTATTACAGTTGCAGGCACATCTTAATGTACTGCTTGTTGGTTCTAGAGACGATTCAGAGGTTGCCGGGCTCGTTCTAGGAACGGCACAAAGGGCCCCCGTCGACCTCACCGGAAAGACCGATATTGGTGAAGCGGCGGCCTTGCTAAGCGTCGTCGATCTGTTGATCTCGAACGACATGGGCCTTGCACATGTGGCTCCGGCGGTCGGAACCGATACAATTGCCATTTTTGGCCCGACAAACCCGGAAACGACCCGCCCTTTCTCGCGTAGGGCCGAAATTACCAGGAGAGATGTTGAGTGCTCGCCGTGCATGCTTCGTAATTGCCCTATCGACCACCGCTGCATGACGTGGATCACACCGGATGAGGTTT
>CAZJFB010000115.1:5404-9439 GCA_964545145.1 uncultured Chloracidobacterium sp.
GGTTTTCTCGTGATCGTTGTAACAAATCAGTCCGGCATCGGCCGCGGTGTCTATACCGAAGCCGACATGCACTCGGTCCACGCGGCGATACAGCAGGAACTGTCCGGAGCCATCGACGCATTCTATTTTTGTCCGCATCTGCCCTGCGACGGCTGCGAGTGCCGAAAGCCGGGCCTCGGAATGATCGAGTCAGCAATTAAGGACTTTGAGATAGACCTGGAACGGTCCTGGATGGTGGGCGATAAGAAGATCGATGTTGAGACAGGTCAATTTGCTAAAATTGCAACTGCTCTGGTTTTAACAGGTTACGGAGATAAACATCAAGCTACACTTGAAAGAGATCCAACAGTTATCGCTTCAGATTTTGGCGAAGCAGTGAGGTCTATCATTTCCTCAATTTCTTCCGAAATCGTCGCTTAGCCTGACGATATCGTCCTCGCCAAAGTAATCTCCTGTTTGTGTTTCCACAAAAACCAGGAGATCTGCGTCGGAGGGATTCTCCACACGGTGCGCGTCACCCCGGTCGATGTCCACGGCCTCACCGGTTTTGACTATCATTTCAACGCCGTTTAATGTTACTTTAGCTGTGCCGGCCACTACGAACCAGTGTTCGGCTCGTCGGGAGTGCTGCTGATAGCTTAGCCGTTTTCCCGGCAGAACCTCGATCCTCTTTACTTTGTAAGTTTCGCCTTCGTCCAGCACGCGAAAGCTGCCCCATGGCCGTTCATCGTATTTGGGCGAAGTATCCTGAATTTCGGTTTTTTCCATATCTCTTTCGCGGATATGAACATTCTAGACGAAAAGCCCGGCACCTCAAACCAGGGTCAAATGTCTCGGATCCAAACGCTCATCATCGGGCGACTGATGGTGATATTTCTGCTTTTGGTCACAACCTGGTATTGGTACAGCGGAACGTTGCGCCTCTCATTCGAGTCTTTCCCGCAGGGGCTGTTCCTCGTTTTCGTCATTTCTGTCGGGTTAACTATCGTATATTTCTTTTTGCTGAGGCTAAGCTCGAATTTTCAGCTTCAGATCCGGGTACAATTCGTACTTGATTCCCTGCTGATTACCTGGCTTATCTGGCGAACAGGTGACCTTTCGTCGCCATATATCACTCTTTATATTGTACTTATCAGCGTCGCCAGCTTCTTTTTGAGGCCGATCACTACTCTGTTTTTCGCTACATTTTGTGCGGGTTGTTTGATAGGCCTTTCGGTCCTGACACTATCGGCCGTGATCGAGTCGTCGGGAACGGTCCAGGCAATGGGCAAAGCGATACAGGTCGCCAGTTTTCATGTGGTTGCCCTTCTAGTGGTCGGACTTCTCGCCTCTAGGTTATCTGATCGTCGCGCGTCGGGAGCGGCACTGGAAGAGACGACCAAAACGCTTGCCAACCTGAGGGCCGTCCACGAACGTATCGTCGAATCGATACGCTCCGGCCTTGTTACAACCGATCTTGACGGCAAGATCTATACCTTTAACGCCGCGGCGACCGAGATCACCGGCTTCCGGCTCGACCAGATGCAGGGCCGCTCGATATATGACCTGTTCGGGGACATTCGCGAGCAGATCGATCTGTCTCTCGCTGCAGCAGGTGACGGAGACCAACTGCCGCGTTTTGAGGCCGACCTTGTCACGCCCGACGGTTTTGCCGTGCGCATTGGGTTTAGTGTTTCGCTGCTTTTCTCCGAAGATAACGAGGCGACCGGACTGATCGTGACATTTCAGGACCTGACCGAGATCCGCTCTATGGAAGAGAGCGTGCGCCGAAAAGACCGCCTGGCGGCCGTCGGCCGTGTCGCGGCCGGACTAGCGCATGAGATCCGAAATCCGCTCGGTGCGATGCGCGGTGCGATCCAGGTTCTCGAGTCAAATACTCCGCCCGAATCGCGTCAGGCTGGGTTGATGGACATTATTCTCAAGGAATCAGACCGGCTTAACAGCATAATCACAAACTTCCTCGGCTATGCGCGGCCCGCGGCCGGTAATTTTACCGACGTCAATGTCGGCGAGGCGATCGAGGACACGATGACACTGCTTCGCCACAGCCCCGACGTCCGCGAAGGCCATACCCTCAATGCGATCGTTGGCGACGAGCCGTTCATTATCTCGGCCGATTCTTCGCAGCTCAAGCAGATCTTTTGGAATCTGGCACGCAACGCATTGCAGGCGATGCCCGACGGCGGAACTTTGACCGTCTCAATCGAGGCCATACCGAATAACCGCATCAGGATCTATTTTGAGGACACTGGCCGCGGAATGTCGCAGGAACAGGTCGAGCAGCTTTTCGAACCTTTTTCAAATTCGACATCGGGCGGAACCGGACTTGGCCTGTCGATCGTTTATCAGATCGTCAAGGACCACAACGGCGTTATCAACGTTCGCAGTCTCGAGGGCAAGGGCACAACGATCACGGTCGAACTTCCGCGCGACAACCGCCGCTCGGTCGAGCCGCAGCGTAACGGAGACGAGGACTCAGAGCCCTCAAAGCTAAAGGCATTTCTCAATGTGGAGAAAAAGGAAACCGAAGTTTCCTCTTGAACGCAAGATGCAAAGTTTGTGACAATCAGGTTGGCCTGATCGCTCTCGGGCAAATTCACAAACAGATCAGTTTCGGAACCGTAAAATGGCACACATCTTAATCGTTGACGATGAGCAGAGTTACCGACAGCTTTTAACTCTGGTTTTTGAGGACCAGGGGAACGAGATCAGGACGGCGATGAATGGCCGTCAGGCTCTCGAATTGCTCGAATCCGGCCCAGCAGACGTGATCATCTCAGATGTGAAGATGCCGGATATGGACGGCATCGAGCTGCTGCGTGCGGTCCGCGAGACGCTGCCTGATATCGGCGTGGTGCTGATGACCGCCTTCGCCTCGGTTGAAACGGCCCGCGAGGCATTTAAGCTCGGAGCCGACGATTTTATTCAAAAGCCTTTCGACGTCGAGGAACTTAAGCTCATCGTGCGCAAAACGCTGGAACGCCAGGCGCTTCTTGATGAGAATCGCGCCTTTAAGCGTGCACAGCGCGAGCGCGGCAGCGTAAAGAACATCGTCGGCACGTCTGCCAAAATGAATGCGATCTTCCAGATGATCGAGACCGTCGCTGAGGTCCAATCGACCGTACTTGTTACCGGCGAGAGCGGAACGGGTAAGGAATTGGTCGCTCGAGCTATTCACGATATGAGCCCGCGGGCGGAAAAGCCCTTTGTATCGATAAACTGTGGTGCATTTACCGAGACGCTGCTCGAAAGCGAACTTTTTGGTTACGTTAAAGGAGCATTCACCGGAGCAAATACGAATCGGAAAGGACTTTTTGAGGCCGCACAGGGCGGAACGATCTTTTTGGACGAGATCGGCGAGATGTCGCCGTCAATGCAGGTCAAACTTCTCCGCGTTCTGCAGGAACGCCGTGTACGTGCGGTCGGTGCTCACGAAGAGGTACCGATCGACGCTCGCGTCATTGCCGCCACTAATCGCGATCTAAAGCAAATGACCGAGGACGGAACATTTCGCGAGGACCTGTTTTATCGAATATCAGTGATCCCGATGCACTTGCCGCCGCTCCGTGAGCGTACTGAGGACATCCCAGATCTGATACAGCACTTTATTAGAAAGTTTTGCGATCAGACCGGCAAGTCACTTACGGTCTCGCCAAAGGCGGCTCAGATGCTGGAGAATTATGCATGGCACGGCAACGTCCGCGAACTCGAACACACCATCGAACGGGCCGTCGCCCTCGAACGCTCTCCCGAGATCCAGCCGGAACAACTGCCGGACCATATTTCAAATTACAACCCCCAGCGCATAAACGCCGAATTTGATCTTCCGGAGTCGGGCATCAACCTCGTCGCCCACTTAGAAAATCTTGAAAAGACCTATGTCGTCGAAGCTCTTCGCAACAGCGGCGGCAATCAGACGAAAGCTGCCGAGATACTCCAAATGCCGGTGCGTTCCCTCAGGCACTTGTTGGACAAGCACAGTATCCGGTCTCTGTCGGCACAAATGCGAAGCTCGGATTAATAGAGTCATGAGTC